>CAYJHE010000020.1:0-20898 GCA_964369675.1 uncultured Desulfovibrionaceae bacterium
ATTTAAGCGAAGCTTAAAACTTTTCCGCAAATAAAAATAAAAAAATCTGCTTTAGCTAGAGCCTTACATACTAAACGCGCGATATTCGGGTTTCCAAAGGGGGCGTGCCCCTTTGGTCGCCGAAGGCAAAAAAAAAATCAAACTCAAAAAACTACCAACTTCCGCCGCCGCCACCGCCAGCACCGCCACCAGAAGAGCCAGACGAACCAGACGAACCAGAACCACCGCCGCCAGAAGACCCGCTACTACTGCTACTATTTGCATTTCTTTCACTCGCTATTGCACGTTGCGTGCTTTGCACCATAGCTTCAACAGCAGCAACAGCTGACAAAGATTTTGTTATTGCGCCTAAATTGCTTATACTCTCAGAATCCACTCTATCATGACCATGCCTATCCTCATAGTGGCTATACGTCATATCTTGTGGTATCTGCACTAATTCTAATTTATCAAGCCACTTTGTAGAAAGCCCAAACACATAGGCATAGGGAAGAATATCGTAGAAATAGTGTGGATTTTTCTCAACTAAGGCGTTAAGTTTGTCTTTTTGTGCTATGTCTATAAAGTTCCTAAAACCTTGAATTTCACCAAGTAATTTTTCACCTTCTTTTGTTGGTTTTGGAAGTGAAGGAGTGAGGTAAAGTATAATAGCAGTGCTAAGTATGACGACTACAGCAACAAGAGGGCTGTCGTATGAAGTAGTAGAGAGAAAGTAAGGAATGCAGGACAATACAATAAAGAAAAAAGAAGCAAAGAACATTCTTTTTCTTCTTCTCGATTTTTTTGTTGAACGCCTTGAAGATTTCTTTAATATAAAGGTAATAAATGGCGCAAAACAGGTAATAATAGAAAAAATAAAAAAACCTTCAGGTTCTATAAAGTCGCCAAAAATGAGTAAGGGATAAGGTAGCAAGATCATCACAAAGAAGATAAGTGAAACAATAAAGCTGTTTTTATGATACAAAGAAGCTACTTCTTCTTTGTAAGCATATTTTACATGTGAGAGAGTTTCTTCAAGTAGAGCATAATACTCCCTTGGTATTTCATGCAAAGAACGCATATAACTAGAGCCAAAGAGACTTTTAAAGAAGATTTTTTCATGCTCAGGTGAAGAAGAAGGCAAATTTGCTTTCTTTCTTACCTTCACATCATTTTCATCGTCTACATCAAGTGAAATCAAATCCTTAGATGCAAAATACAAAAGAAGAGAAGAAATTTCTTTCACGTTTAAGTTTTGATTATAAGCATAGATAAGTTGAACAGGGTTCATATCGCGAGGAGGATAAAAAGTTACACTCACTGGAAATGGGCGTATTCTTCCAAACTTAAACCATAAAATAAAGGCAATTATGACAAAAAGAAAGCAAGTGCCTACTATGAATTTTTCCCATAAAGTCAAATAAAAAGACCTTTTACTAAAATACCCTTCAGGCAAAAGCACACGCAAGGTCAAACCTTCGTTCACTCTTAACGCTTGGTTTAAATGTATCTTTATTGTATTATTCTCAAGTGTATAGCTTGCTTTTTTCGTATCAACACCTCTAAGAAGGCCAGTGATTACTTCAATATTTTTCCCGTCAAAAGCCTTTGGTAAGGTGACAGTAATACTTGCCTTCTTGATAGGCGAAGCCCATGCGTGTGGAATAAGATTGATATACACATCATCAAATTCAGTTATTTCATCATCATATAGCAGATAGTCGTAAGATATTTGATAATTTTGCCTTCCATTTACTAAAACATCTTTATCGCCAATTTGAAAGAAATAATTTTTATTAGATGTTTTTCCAAAGCTATAGAGATGCTCTTTCACTGACGGTTTTTGCACTAATGCGCTATATTTCTTTTGGTCTAAAACATTGTGAATATACCTAAAATAGACTCCATGCTTTGGGATAATGCGAATAAGACCATGCCTTGACTGTGTGTAAGTTACTGTAATATCTTCTTTAATACTATAGATTCTGTCTTCGCTTATATCAAGAGTGACATCAAAACTATCGGTTATATAATATTCTTTTGCCTGCGCAATAGGCGTAAAAAAAAGAAAAAAGGCAAGACAAAGCAAAAGCTTTTTCATAAAATCAAAAACTTGTTTCATATACTTTCCACAGAGAAATAATGTTTAAAAATCTACCTTTACACCCTTTCTTTCGTCAAGGTCGTCTAATTCAAAGAATTCTTCTTTCACAAAATTAAAGCTATTTGCTATGATATTATTTGGAAAAACTTCAATATTATTATTAAATAATTTCACAGTGCCATTATAGTAAGAACGTGATAGAGCAATTTCGTCTTCAATTTCGCCTAATTCTTGCTGGAGAGCAAGAAAGTTCGTATTCGCTTTCAAGTCAGGATAGGCTTCAGAAAGAGCAAAAATAGACTTTAAAGATTGTGTAAGCATGTTTTCATTCAACTTTTTCTCTTCATTAGTGCTTGAATTTATAGCTGAATTTCTTGCTTGAATCACATTTTCTAAAGTGCTTGCCTCATGCCCAGCATAGGCTTTTACAGTTTCCACTATATTTGGCACAAGGTCATACCTTTTCTTCATCTGTATATCCATAGAAGAAAAGCCTTCTCTCACCTGATTTCTTAAACGAATCAATGAGTTATAAACAGTGATGACATAGATAGCAATGAGAGCTAGAAGAGCCAATATAATAGCAGTTGTGAGCATAGAAAACCTCTATAGTTTTTTCTTTTTATAGCTAAGCTAAGAAAGTACAACATATTTTTAAAATAAAGACAAGTACAAGATCTTTGAATTATTTCGCTTCTTTCTTGCTTGAATTTTGTGCCCTTTTCCAAAATAAGAAATGCCTGATTGAAACAAGGGCGTGCACAAGAAAATACAGTGCTAAAGCAATAGCAGCATCTGCATGTAAACTATAGACATCAAAAGGAATTTCTATACCATGCTCATAAGAAAGATAAAGAAAAAAGCCTGAAAAAACAGTAGCAAAAAAGCATAACAAGCCAAAACCTTGAAGAAGAGCTGGCAAACCGCCGCTTCTTGGTGCTATTGCAAGCCCTTGCCTGAATTGCTGAATGTCTTTTTTAAATTGTGAAACATCTCCCCAAAGATAGGAATAAAAATATTTTATTCCCTTCTTTTTGAAGGAAAGAAAGAGAAAAATAGCAATAAAAGGCACAAGCAAAAGACCGCGGTCAACATGCCCTTCGCTTGCAATATAATAAAACATCAAAAGCTGAACAAAAACTAAGATTATACCTAAAATATGCCAAATACGAAGTAAGGGGCTTTGGAAAAAACCTAAAAATTTCCACATTAAAGCAAGTTGTGCAAAGAGATTTTGTACTATCTTCATTTTGCTCTCCTTTTTATTGACAATTACAGACAAAAAATAAAGACAAAAAGGCAAACACTATATTAAAATGCTATAATATACAATTAATAACATAGACAAAACACTTTGTAAACAAAGACAGATTTCATACTCATCATTTCAATTGAAGACAAAAAAACATACATTGAAATGAGCTAAGGTGTGACCTTAGGCTTATAGATTTTTAATAAGCCTTTTCTTGACTTATCTACAGACAAAAGTTATGATATAAAAACCTATTAGAGCGAAAAATGCTAAATTAAATCTTGAGGAAGACCTATGAAAACTGCTGCAAATTTATGCACTCATCACACTGGTTGCATTGTCGAAGATATAGAAAAAACTCTTGAATATTTTGTTGAAAATTACCCTGTTAAAAATGTGCAAAGATGGGATTTTAAACCCATGAAATTAAAACTCGATGGAAAAGAAGTCACTGAGGATTTTTTCTTAAAGGTTGTTATGTGCACACTTGATGATGGCTCGCTTTATGAATTTATCAAACCAATCAGCGAATTTGGCTACCATTATGAATTTTTATCTGAATGCACAACAAGTTTAAACCACATTTCATTTCTCACAACAGACTATGATTATTGGCATAAAACCTATGAAGAAAGAGGCTTTCCTCTCTTCTTTGAAGCTGAAATAGAAGACGATGTTATTGGTTATAGACGCTGTTTTTATGCAAAAGACACTATTTTAAATCTTGTGGTTGAAATAAGAGAGAAACCCTATTTTAGAACAAAGAAATAATAAATAAGAGCATTTGCCAAAAGCAGATGCTTCTTTTGTTAGAGCATTTTTATAAAAAGATAATGAAATTATCCTTTTTTAAAAGTTCTCTAAATTAAACAAGAGAGTATTTCTTTGTGCTTAATTCCGCCAAAATACAGTCCGCAGTCAAATGACGAAAGAACTTTTAATATATCCTCTTCTTTATAAAGCACATTTTTTAAAGCTACTTCAACTTCACTTATATCACAGACTGCAAGAAAATCTCCATATATTTTACAACTTTGAATAATTCCCTTGTCTACAAAGAGCTCTACACTGACAAGACCCTTTTGAAAATAGTGCGTTTTTTTATAGTTAAATTTTGGCGAAAGAGAATAGTTCCACTCATGGCTTCTGTATTTATTTTCTTCTAAGTCTTTGATTTTTATTATTGCTTCTTTATCAAGAGACACTTTTTCTATACTTGCAGACTTTGAAAGACTTTCTTGAAGTGCGAGAATGACATCAGAAACTGAAATGTTTTTTTCAACAATATCGCAGACATTTGCAACGCGACTTTTTACAGATTTTAAAGCCTTAGATTCTATTTTTGCTTTATTTGGTGTGAGAACCTTTGAAAGAAGAGAGAGATTTGAATTGATTAATATTGTTCCATGATGCAAAACCCTATTATTAACAATAGTTTGCGCATTTCCTGAAATTTTATATTCTCCAACAACAAGGTCATTTCTGCCGCTATTTTCTGCTTCTATGCCAAGAGTTTTTAAGGCATCTATAACAGGTTGCAAGAAAGAATGATAGCTATGCTCTTCTTGCTTCCAATCAGTGATAAAGGAGAAGTTCAGATTTCCTAAATCGTGGTACACAGCTCCGCCACCAGTATTTCTGCGTACAACAGAAATATTGTGCTTTTTACACTCTTCTACATGTATTTCTTCAATAGTGTTTTGAAACTTACCCACGACTATAGTATTATCGTTTTGCCAAAACAAAAGATAGTCGTCATCTTTGAGATTTGTCAAAATATATTCTTCTAAAGCTAAATTATAATAAGGATTTGTGCTATTGTTTTCGATATATTTCATAAACTTATTGGGGTTAAAGTCTTTATCAAGAAAAGAGTGCTAGGAAAACCAAGCACTCTTTTCTTGTTAGACTGTTAATAGATAACTATATTTTCTCATTTATTAGAAATTATGCTCAGTTCTTTCAATAATCTGGTTTTGTAAACCTCTATCAAGTGAATTGAAGTAAGCGCTATAGCCTGCAACCTTCACAACTAAATCTCTGTATTTATCAGGATCTTTTTGTGCTTCGCGCATGCTGTCTGCTGTGAGAATATTGAATTGAACTTGGTTTCCTTTGAGGTCAACTAAGTAAGTTTTTACCATATTTGCAAATTTATCACCGCTTTCTTTGTCAAATTCGCCATGGCTTGTTGTGAGCGCAGATGGGTGGAATCTGAGGTTAAGAATATTACCGTCAATAAACTTTGTATGGTCAACTCTTGCCACACTCAATAGGGTTGAGGTTGGTCCGTTGATGTCTGTTCCTGCATGAGGAGAAATATTATCAGCAATAGCTTCTTCAGCAATTCTTCCGTCAGGAGTTGCGCCGCATGTTTCACCTTCAGGCACGTTTGCAGTAAGACCTTGCAAGGAAGTTCCAAAGAGACCGCCACGAAGTGGTCTGTATTTTTGAGCTTCATCAGCAAAGAAATTACTAATTATAGTTGCATACTTATCAACTGCTTCTTCGTCATTTCCGTATTTTGCAACCTTCTTGACAAGAAGATGAACTTCTTTTCCTCTTTCGCCTTCCCAGTTGCTATCAAGCACTTTCACAAATTCTTCGAGAGTAATTTGCTTTTTGTTGAACACAAGTTCTTCAAGCACATAAAGTGAGTTACTTGTGTCTGCTGTTCCGTGCCCTTGTAGGATAGTGTGTGAATATTTCGCACTTTCTCCGCCGCCTTCTGACATATCCTTACCTTCTTGAATTCTGAAATTCAAGGCACCTGAGGTGAAAGGAGTTGGATTTAAGATAAGGTCAACCTTTGAAGTGATGCCAGTTAATGGCACAATGAGTTTCATATAGGTTTCAAGATGACGTTTAAATTCAGCTATAATATCGTCTATAGACTTCAATTCACTCAATTTCTTTGAATCAAAGAGTTTGATACCTGTTCTTGGATTTACGCCTTCATGGAGGATAATTTCAAGTATTTTTAGGAAGTTGAAGTAACAGTCGCCGCCTGTAAAGGAGAATGTTTTTCCTGGCACAACCGCTTCTGAACAGCCACAAATGCCATATACTCTTGCATCTTGAAGAGGAATACCTGTTGCAGTGAGAGCATCAATAATGGATTCATCAGAGAAGAATGCTGGCAAGCCGCCACCGTGTTTGAGAAGCACTTCTGCTGAATGCACAAGTAATTCTTTTGGTGTTGTTTCACATACACGCAAAACAGGTGTTGGTTGTGGAAGGCGAGTGTGTGTGAGAGCGTCTAAAAAGAGCCATGTCAACTTATTGCTCGCGTCTTTTCCGTCTTCACCCATACCGCCAAGGGTAAGGGTCATAAACATAGGTGCGCCACTTTTCAATCTTGTTTCTGGCCAAGGGCGAACCTTGTTAAAGCAGCTTACTTTTACATAGAAACATTCAATAAGTTCAAGCGCTTGCTCTTCTGTTAATGAGCCATTTTTTATATCTTTTTCAAAGAAAGGCAAGAGGAACATATCCATTCTACCAAAAGAAACTGAATGCCCATTACTTTCTATATGAATAAGTAAGTGTAAGAAATAGCTTAATTGTAATGCTTCGTAGAAGTTTGTCGGAGCTTCGTAAGAAATATTTTTACAAATTTCTGCTATCTTGAGTAGTTCATCTTTTCTTTGGCCTTGCGCACTTTTTGCCATTTCAGCAGCATGATCTGAGAATCTCATAATAAAGGCAGAAGCAGCATTATAGCTGATTTCAACTGCTTGTAAATAGATTTCTTTTTCGTAATCTTCTGCTTTATTTGTCACGTCAAGATTTGCGCGTGCTTCGTCTACTTCTTTTAATATTCCCTTAATGCCATGGTTTACCCATTTGAAATAGTCAACAGTGACGTGTCCGTCACCAGCAGATTTTCTCACGCCATCATAAAGCACATCATTTAATCTGAATTTATCTTCTTCCCAAGCGATTAAATAGTCTTTTGGCATGATGCGTCTTGTTGTTTTCACAACCATATCTTCGTGAGTTGCGCCTTTCCAATAAGGAGCGATTTCACGAATAATATCTTTCACTTCATTGCTGATTTCAAACTTATCATAAGGTCTTGTTTCAAAAGTGTCTAATTCATTAACAAGAAAGTCGATGCTAAATTCAGGGAAGAGAGGAGCATATCTTTCTTTTGTGGCGTAATTACCAACAATGAGTTCGTTCTCATCTATTCTGATGGTCATTTTTTCTACAATGTCTTTGAAAGCTATGGCGCGCCTAATTGATTGAGGTTCACCTAAGGTTTTTTTGAAAGATTCAGTAACAATGATTCCTCTTTCACCGCATACGCCGGCTTTTGAATCAGCTGCATTCATTCTTAATTTTTCAATTCTTGCATTCATTAGATTTTCTCCTTTCTTATCAGCACTATCTAGTAGAGTTTTTATAGCGCTTCAATTTCTATTTCAAAACTTTTATGCTTGATGTGCTTTAGCCAAAGTTTTATCGAGGGCTTCTTTATACTTAGCTGCCTTTTCGCCTGAAACTTCTTTTGTTATATCAAGACTTTCATCACGCACATTGTCAATACTTGCACTTGCTTTTGAAGGCTCGCCTGACTTTGTATCATCACCTGAAGCTTGATTTATCACATCAACACCAAGTTTTTTTAGCTTATCAATAATTTTTTGCACATGTGAAGCAGATGGCGGCTGTGTGTTTGCCATTACTTCATCATAATCATAACCTAAAGCTGTGTATTTTGCTTTTCCAAACATATGGTAGGGCAAAAGCTCTAAGGAAATCTTACGCTCTAAACTATTAATAAAACTAGCCATTTCTTCTATATTATTATCATCATCGTTAAAATTTGGGATAAGAGGTGTTCTTAAAATAAATTCCTTATCCTTATATTCATTTGCAATGATGCGTATATTTTTTAAAATTACATCATTCGGCACGCCTAATGCCACTTTGTGTTTTTGCGGGTCCATTGTTTTAAGGTCGCAGAAAACAAAATCAACATATTTTAATGCTTTTCTGAGCATTTCTTCACTGGTGAAACCAGTTGTTTCAATTGCTGTTGAAAGACTGTAGTCTTCTTTTGCTTTTCTGAGTAGCTCAAGGGCAAACTCGCCATGACTTAAAGGGTCTCCACCGCTTAATGTAATGCCTCCCCCACTGCGCTTATAAAAGATTTCATCTCGGCTAACTTGCTTTAAAATCTTGTCTATATCTTTTGAATCGCCCACTACTTTAAAAGCCATTTCAAGACAAGTATCAACGCATTTTTCACAAAGTTTACATTTTTCTCTGTCTATTTTAATGCTTTCATCTAAGGTTATTGCAGATTGTGGACATTGTCTAACACAACGGCCACATTTCTTACAAAGATTTTCAGAAAATTGAAGCTCAGCTTTATAGCTCTTGCCTTCAGGATTTGAACACCAAGGACAATGCAATGGACAGCCCTTTAGAAAGACAATAGTTCTGATGCCAGGCCCGTCATGGACTGAATATTTCTGGATATTAAAGACTAAAGATTGATTCATAAAAAGGCCTTATATTTCGTGTAAAGTTCTGTCTATTAGATGTTTTTGCACATCATTGCCAAGCTCTACAAAATAGGCACTATAACCAGAAACTCTCACAAGTAAATCCTTATATTTATCAGGATATTTTTGCGCTTCAATAAGGATTTTTGCATCAAAAATATTATACTGTACATGGAAAATACCAAAATCGTTGAGCGAGCGGTTGAAGTCTACAAATTTTTGTAGATTTACTTCATCATCTAAGATATTTGGCATAAATTTAAGATTGAAAACATAGCCTTGCGGCAAGAGCGCGCCATCCACCTTTGATAAGGATTTTATAACAGCAGTAGGACCATTTAAATCTCTTGCTTGCATAGGTGAAATATTGTCATTCAAAAGCTCACCGCCGAATCTGCCGTCAGGAGTAGGGCCTGTGCGCCAACCAAAACCAACATTGCCTGTCAAGCTATACGCGCCGCCAACATAAGCGCCATTAGCACGCGGACTCTTGAACTCAGCCATGCTTTCTACATAGCTTCTGATAACAAAACTTGCCATATCATCAGCAAAATCATCATCATTGCCAAATTTTGGCACTTTATTTATAAGTATTTTTTGGATTCTTCTGCTTTCATCGCTTGCAAAGTTGTCATCTAAAGCGTCTATCAATTCATCCATACTGATGTATTTATCATCAAAAACAGCCTTCTTGATTGCAGCAAGAGAATCAGAAGTGGTAATAGGCGCAACTGCAAGAGGTGAAGTATAGTTGTAAATTGAGCCACCCTCAGCAAAGTCTAGCCCTCTTTCAATACAGCCTTCAGTCACAAGTGAGTAAAAAACATGCGGTAAATGCTTGCCCTGAACATTATCAAGGATATTATTCATTGTTGCCATGAGTTTCATCATATAATTCAGTTGCTTAACATAAGCATCTTCCACTTGTTCATAGCTTGTAAATTCACGCGCATTACCTGTGTGTAAGCCAACTTGCACGTCTACATCGCTATGGAAGTTTGCTCCATCATACCACCAATTCTGTTTTCCGTCTTTAAGAGCATAAAGCAGGCAGATAGCAAGGTCTAAATTGCCCATATTTCCGCCTGAACAAGTTTTTCCGCAGACAATGATTTCACTACAGCCTAAGTCGCCGTAATTACGAGCATCTTTTAAAGGAACACCCACATTTAATAGAGATTCTATAACTACATTGTCAGTAAAGAATTTTGGTTTGTCCCTACCAGCTGCTGTGTGCGCGCAGGCTTTCTTAAGGAATTTTTCAGGTATAGTTGGGTGATTTCTTACAGCAATATCAGGTTGCATAAGGCGCACATCGGCATCGGCATCTAAAACCATATAGCTTATAATATTTGTTGCGTCTTTTCCGTATTCGTCCACACCTGAAATCGTGATTGTTTGCCCAACACCAGGGCCAGCAAAAATCATTGCGCCTTCATTGCCGTAAATCTTTGTAATTGTTGCAAGTTGCAAGAAAAGGCAATCCATAAGTTCAAGTGCCTTATCGTAGTCGATAAGACCAGCATCAAGATCTCGCTGATAATAAGGATAGAGGTATTGGTCAAGCCTGCCAGGGCAAACAGCAAGACCATTTACTTCAATTTGCGGAATAAGCTGTACAAACCAAACAAGTTGTAAAGCCTCCCAAAAATTTTGCGCAGGATTTTCTGCAATATTCAAACAATTATTTTGAATCTGTATAAATTCAGCCTTTCTGTCTTCGTCTTTTTCAGACTGCGAAAGAAGACCTGCAAGAACAGCATATCTTTTAATAAAAGTGCTTGCTGCTCTTATAGTTATGAGTAAGCCTTTGAAATAAGAATATTTTTCATAATATTCTACAGAACTTATATCTAATTTCTTTATTTCTTCTTCTACTTCACTTCTGATACCAGCAAAGCCTTTTTTCAAAACTTTTTCAAAGTCAGGAATAAAGTGTCCGTGTCCAGACATTAAGTAGTTTGCATTCGACATAACGCCCATTTTAAGCGCGTTTTTCAATTCATCAGGAAAGGCAGCCCAAGCAATGTCCTTGACAGTTTTCCCCTTCCAGTATTGCAAAATTTCTTTCAATTCTGCTTGCTGCTCATCGCTTATGATGAACTTATCACCTGGGCGGGTTTGCCATGTTGCCATTTCATTTAATGTTGTTTCCCATTGAAATTCTGGGAAAATAAGCCCAGCGCGAGATTTTTCGCCCTGATTGCCAACAATAAGTTGGCCATGGTGAATGTAGATTGGCATTTGTGAAAGAATTTTCTCAAGAGCTTTTGCTCTGCGAACAGCCATATGCTGCCCTTCAGTTTCTTTATAAGACTCTGTGACAAGTTTAGCTCTTTGCGTATCAACAGTTCTTGCAATATGCACTTGCTCTCTGATGATTTCTATTCTTTTTTCTTTTGACAACTTCATTACCATGACCTCCTTTAACTTTTTTTTATACTCTTATATTTCAATACCAAGCAAACGTGGAAGTGTTAAAACCAAATCAGGGAATAACAATATCAATACAGTAATGATGAGGTACATAAATACATAAGGCATAATACTTTTACTGATAGCTTCCATTTTTACGCCAATAGCCTGTGAGGAAATAAAGAGGGCAACACCAACAGGTGGAGTGATGATACCAATAAGATTTCCTATAAGGAATATAGCACAGATGTGGTATGCGTTTACGCCAAAAGGAGCAAGCGCGTTCACAGCTGTAGGAGCAAGAATAATACAAAGCACAAGCACGTCAATAAAGCAGCCCATCACAAGCAAGATTCCAAGAAGGAAAAGCAGGCCTAAGATTGCGCTCTGAGTGCTAAATTGTGTGAGTAAGTCAACAAAAAGCTGTGTCATTCCGCTCATACTCATTACATATGATAGCACATAAGATGAAGCAAGAAGTAAGATAACAGTTGATGTTGTTTTAGAGGCATCTACAAAGATTTCATACAATAATTTCCATGTGATACGCTTATAGCTTAGAGCAAGAAATAAAGAGAAAAGTGAACCAATAGCGCCGCCTTCAGTAGCTGTGAAAAAGCCAGTATACATACCGCCAAGCACAACAACTGGAACAGACAATAAAGGTAGCATGCGAAGAAAAGCAGCGCGTTTTTCTTCCTTTGTAAATACTTTTGAAGTTCCACCAAAATTGTTTTTAACAGAACTATAAATGATAACAGCAGACAAGCCCGCAAGTGTGATAAGACCTATTGATAAATCAACAATAAAGAGCGTACCAATAGAAGTACCAGTTGCAACACCAAGCACAATACAGGTAACTGAAGGTGGAATAAGCTGCCCTAGTGGCGCAGCAGCAGCAATTGTAGCCGCAGTCCAGTCCGCAGGATATTTATTCTCAACCATTTCAGGGCCAAGCATTTTTGCAAAAGTAGCACAAGTTGCGTTTGCTGAACCTGTGAGTGCACCAAAAATTGCAGATGCAAATGTGGCAACAAGCGCTAATCCACCCTTTCTTCTGCCTATGCCAGGTTTGAGCGCGTCAATCAAAAGCCCTGCCATTCCCGTTTTTTGATAGATAACCCCCATGAGAGTAAAAAGGAATATGGCTAAAAGTGTGAAAGATTCAAAAGGGCCAAAAACACTTTTGATAAGCAAGGACATTTTTAATCCGCTTGCATAAAGAGTCACCGCACCTGCAGAACCAAGAGAATATGTAATTGGAACGCCAAGAAGCAAGAATGCGAAGAAAACGAGTAAAAATATAAGTGATAAGGTACCGCTATCCATTAAGCATGCCCTCCTTGTGTTTGAGCTTCTGGAAGATAAAGCCCGTTCCAGTAGCCCGCAACTCTCAGAAAAATTCTAAAAGTCATCAATGCAAAACCTACTATAGCAGCACCATATACATAAATATAAGAATAATCTAAATAAATGGTTGTTTGTGCCACATACCTTGGAATATTTTGTATGCCATAGTAAAGGCATGGACCAATAAAAACAAGGGGAAGCAAGGTTATCAGTGTGAAATAACACTTTTTAAAAAGTATTTTGTCGCTTTTACCTACTTTATCTGAAAAAAGCTCAACGCTTGGATTTTCGTTATTTGAAAAGAGATAGCTACCGCCAATAAAGCAAAGCCATATATGGAATGTTTGCGCAAGTTCACTTTGGTAAGCAACAGGAATACCAAATACTCTAGCAATAACTGCCCATGTCATCAAAAGGAACATGAGAGCAGCATTTAAAACCATTAATGGTTTTTCTATACTTCCTAGTCCTTTGTCTATACTAAGTATTAATGATTTCATTGAAATTCTCCTGAAAGTAACCATTCTGATAAAAAGGCTAAGCAAGCATCTAAATAAAACATTTCAATATCTTGTGACAAGCAATTTCTAACTAATTCATACATATTCAAATAAAAATTCAGTTAGCATGCCTAGCCTATGTATCAGAGAGTTTAAGCATAATTTTGAATAAAATCAGTACTAATTTGCTTTAATCCAGTCAGTTACTTCCTGACCAATAACATCTGCATAACCTTCATAGAATTGTTCGTCTATGAGTTTTTGACGGAATTCAGAGTTATCTATCTTGATAAGATTTACATTTGCTTCTTTTAAAGCTTGTTCAGCAACATTTTCTTTATATTCAAGACCTTTTTGTTCAGCAAGTCTGCTTGCAACGTCTGCAGCTTCTTTGATGATTGTTTGGTATTCTTCAGGAAGTGAATCCATAACTTCTTTTGAAGCAACAGTTGCATGAACTAATTGTAACCAGCCTACTTCTGTGTAGTTTGGAGCAACTTCATAGAACTTCATTGCTAAATATGTATCCACTTCGTTTTCCATACCATCAATAACACCTGTTTGCATTGACTGATAGGTTTCAGAATAAGCTAAAGGCATTGGTTGCGCGCCAAGAGTTTCAATTGCTTTAACTTGAACTTCAGCAGACATTGTTCTGATTTTCTTGCCTTCAAGGTCAGAAAGTTCATTGATTGGACTTTCTGGCACTGTGAGGAAGTTTCTTGCTCCAACTGGGTTTAAGCCAAGAATTTCAAGGCCGATTTTTTCAAGTTCTGCCATTTTTCCATCAGCTTGACCTGTTGTGATAAATTTAGAAACTTGAGCTTGATCTCTAAAGAGGAATGGAGTGTCAAATAAACTCAATGCTTTTGAAAAACCACTCAAGAAGCTTGTGGAGATAGAAGCCATTGCAATTTCACCATTTTGGAGCATTTCAACATATTCTTTTTCGCCGCCAAGTTCACCACCAGGGTGGAGGACAATTTGAACATTACCATTTGTTTTTTCTTCAACAATTCTTTTGATTTCACGCATTTTAATTGTGTGTTGACTTGTTTCTGAATCTGCAACACTATAAGCTGCGTGAAGAACATATTTCTTGCCTTCTTCTTTGCTTGCTGATTCATCGCTAGAGCTGTCACAGCCTACGAGTGAAAACATCATTGCTGTTGACATAATAGCTGCCACTGTGGTTGAAAAATACTTTTTCATTGATTTCATTAAAAATCCTCCTAAAGTTATATAAAGCTTATAGAAAATATAGTTATTTTAAGCGTATAACTAAAGACTTTATCACTCTTTAACAAATATTCTTAGAAAGAAATTTGCAATAGTAAATAAGAAACTTTATGCCAAAATAACGCTTTTCTGTACTTCTAAATTCTGGCATTGACGATTAAAATTAAGATATTCATCAACACCTATGGTATAAACACACTAAAAAAAGAATGCCTAGCTATCATTTTCTTTGATATACTATTTATATTTTAACATTTTTAGAGAAAAAAAAGCAAGTTTTTTCTTTTTTTGTGATTTTTTTTACTATCTCTATCTTTCCATGAAGAAAGATAGAGATACTTGTTTCAAAGAATTTTAAAGCTTATGCGAGCTTTTTTTACCCATGAATAGCCTTGCCGTACACAGCCGACATAAAGGCTTCGCCAATACTTTCAGAAACAGTTGGATGAGGATGTATGCTCTTCAATATTTCCGTTCCTGTACTTTCAAGGTTCATTGCAACACAGATTTCAGAAATCATATCAGTTGCATGCTTTGCCATCATATGAACACCAAGGATTTCGCCTGTTTGCTCTTCTAAGATGACTTTAATCATGCCGTCTGTATCGCCCTCAACAAGAGATTTACCATTGCCAACTTGGGCAAATCTGCCTACTTTTACTTTCAAACCTTTTTCTTTTGCTTGTTCTTCGGTGATACCAATTGAAGCAAGTTCAGGCTCAAGGTAAATACAAGAAGGCACATAATCATAATTCATGCTTTCTTTATGTCCACAGATGTTTTCTACGGCTATAATGCCCTCGTGTGAGGCAGTATGCGCAAGCATAGAAACACCGTTAACATCGCCTATTGCATAGATATTGTCTATGCTAGTTTTTAATTGTAGGTCTGTTGCAATTGCATTTTTATTCATCTTTAGACCAAGCTTTTCAATGCCTTTGCTTACTGGCGCACGACCAACAGCCATAATCACTGTTTCAACTTCTAAGACTTCTTCTTTACCATTTCTTGTAAAGATAACTTTCTTACCGTCTATTTTTTTGACCTTACAGTCTGTATTGAAAACAACATTTTGTTTTTCAAGTCTTTTTTGAGCCATAAGCGCAATTTCTTTATCCACCATAGGAAGAATATTTGGCATAAGTTCAATAACATACACCTTAGAACCTACAGAAGAGAGAACATGCGCAAATTCAACACCTATAACACCGCCGCCAATAATGACAACATCTTTAGGTTTTTTTGTTAAATCAAGGGCTTCTCTACTTGTGAGTATATTGGTTTTGCCTGCATACTCTATAAATGTAGGCATAACAGCTTCAGAGCCTGTTGCTATGATGAAATAGTCTGAAGTGATGTTTTTTCCATCAACAACAAGAGTATTTTTATCCTTAAACTCCGCTTCACCATTGACTACTGTCACCTTGTTTTTGCGAAGCAAGGCAGAAACACCATTAACTAAGGTTTTAACAACCATATTTTTGCGTTTATTGAGTTTTTCCATAGAAACTGAAAGCTTGCTCACATCAATTCCCTCAATAGCAAACTCGTCTGCACGCTTTATTTCGTGCAAGAGATTCGCTGTTTTTATAAGGGTTTTTGTTGGGATACAGCCTTCGTTTAGGCATACTCCACCAAAGCTTGCTTTTTCAATAATGCACGTTTTCTTACCCATTTGAGCAGCCTTAATAGCAGCTACATAACCACCAGGACCGCCGCCTACAACAACAATATCATAGTCCATAAACGCTCCTAAATAACAATATGGATTGGGTTTTCAAGTAAGTACTTGAAGTGGGCTAAAAACTGTGCTGCCAAAAGACCGTCAATAATTCTGTGATCAACTGTGAGTTGTACATTCATCATTGGACGAATGGCAATTTCATCTTCACCCTTGTCATTTTCAATAACAACAGGAGTTTTTCTCACTGAGCTTATGGCAATAATAGCAGCTTCTGGTGGATTAATAATTGCCGTAAAATTACCAATTCCAAACATACCAAGATTACTTATGGTAAAGGTTCCGCCATTAAATTCAGACGGGTCGAGCTTGCCCTCTTTTGCTCTTGAAATCAAATCTTTGCTTTCTTTAGCAATTTGGGTCAAGGTTTTGCTTTGTGCATTCTTGATATTTGGCACAATAAGACCATTATCACCTGCAACAGCAGTGCCTATATTACAACTTTTATACTTGATGATTTCATCATTTACTAAAGAAGAATTCATATCTGGATATTTTTCAAGGCATTTTGTTGCTGCAAGTGTGAGTAGATCGCTCACAGCAATGCGAACTTCTGATTCAGTATTGAGCATAGCTCTAAATTCAGTGAGCTTTGTTGTGTCTACTGCATCTGTGAAGTAAAGGTGAGGAGCGGTGAACTTGCTTTGTGCTAGTCTGTCACCTATGATTTTTCTCACGCCCTTATAAGGCACTTTTTCTAAAATCATCTTATCAGCATTTTCACACGCACAAGAAGAGCCGCTATTTGCAAGCACATCTGACTTCATTATCTTGTTGTTTACGCCTGTTCCTTGAACTGCGGCTAAATCAACATTATTAAGTTCAGCAATCTTCTTAGCAAGAGGTGAGGCCTTAATATCTTTAGAAGTAATTCCGCCTTGATAGCCTGTGCCTTTAATTTGCGCAACAGAATTTACATCTATTTCATTTTCTTTGATATATTTCTTTGCTCTTGGTGTGAGCTTTAAGTCACCAGTGTCAACTTGCGCTGTGTCTACACTTGGTGTAGCACCTGATACTTCATCAACAGCTTCAGCTACTTGTGCTGGTGCTTCTTGTGCACTTTCACCACCAGCAAATGCTTTTAACGCCGCTTCAGCATCTTCACCAGCATTACCAATAACAGCAATAGGTGTGAAAACGTCTGCAAAGTCATTTTCGTTGAGCATGATTTTGAGCATAACAGCATCACAAGTTGCTTCAACAGGCATAGTTGTTTTATCTGTATTTATCTCAAAAAGGACTTCACCTTTTTTAAATTCTTCCCCAACAGCTCTGTGCCACTTAACAAGCTGACCTTCGTCCATGTTAAAGCCGAGTTTTGGCATAATTAATACTTCTGCCATTTTCACTTCCTTATATCATTTTTAGAATTTGCTCTCTGATTTCTTTTTCGCCTGGAATAAGCGGAAACTCGAGTGCTGGACTAAATGGAAGAGGAACATCAGCTGTGCCCATGCGCATAACAGGAGCATCTAAGTCATAAAAAGCTTCTTCCATAACTCTTATTGCTATTTCTCCACTGATACCAAAACTTTCATGCCCTTCGTCAATAATAAGTAACTTGCCTGTTTTCTTTACAGATTTTATTACTGTATCATAATCAAAAGGAACAATTGTTCTTGGGTCGATAAGTTCTATGCTATAGCCTTCGTTCATAAGTTTACGAACAACTTTTTCAGCCTTAATAGCCATCATAGAAGTAGCAACAATAGTAAGCTGATCGCCTTCTGTTACCATTCTGGCTTGACCAAATGGAATTGTATAATCTGCGTCTTCTTCAACATCAAACTTCACTGTATAAAGCATTTTATGTTCAAAGAAAACAACTGGATTGTTATCTCTTATAGCTGTTTTCAAAAGCCCTCTTGCTTCTGAGGCAGTTGAAGGCATGACAACTTTCAAGCCAGGGCAGTGCGCAAGCCATGCATGGAAGGTTTGCGAATGCTGTGCAGCAGAGGATCTACCGCCACCTATAGGCGTTCTGATAACCATAGGAACACTTGCTTGACCGCCAGACATATAGGTGATTTTTGCAGCTTGGTTACAGATTTGATCCATAGCCACCATAATAAAGTCACCAAACATAAGTTCAACAACAGGTCTCATACCAACTAAGGCTGCACCAACACCCATTCCAACAAAACCTGCTTCTGAAATTGGTGTGTCTTTGACTCTCAAGTCGCCGTATTTTTCGTAAAGTCCAACTGTTGCTTTAAAATTTCCGCCTAATATACCTACGTCTTCACCCATGATGAAGACATTTTCATCTCTTGCCATTTCTTCGTCTAAAGCCAAGCATATGACATCTCTATAGAGCATTTCACTCATATTCTATAAACCTCCATCATTTAGTCGACAAAAACGTCAGTATATGCTTCTGAAATATCAGGATAATCGCTTTCATCAGCAAATTTAACCGCTGCTTGAATTTCAACTTCAACTTCGTCCTTGATTTTCTTCATTTCAGCTGCTGTGAGAGCTTTACTCTTTTCAAAAAGAATAAGAGGTTCTTTTGCTTTCCACATTGCTAATTCTTCAGGATCCCTATAGATAGCAGGATCGCCAACATGATGTCCTTGCCATCTGTAGGTCATACATTCAACTATAGTAGGGCCTTGACCAGATCTTGCCTTATCCACTGCTTTTTTCACAGTTTCATACACTTTAAAGACATCATTTCCGTCAATGCTTATGCCTTCAATGCCGTAACCAGCAGCTCTTTTTGAAATTTGATGCTCTTTTGTCACGCGGCGAATATCAACAGAAATACCAAATAAATTGTTTTCAACAACATAAACAATAGGTAAGTCCCACGCAGCAGCCATATTGATGCTTTCATGGAAAGTGCCTTCGTTTGAAGCAGAATCACCAAAGAAGCAAATGGTCACTTCACCGCTTTTTCTAAGTTTTGAAGCATAAGCAGCACCGGTTGCGATAGGAATTTCACCACCAACAATACCGTTTGCGCCTAAGATACCTTTATCCATTGCCATGATGTGCATTGAACCGCCCTTACCCTTAGAGTAGCCGGTTTTCTTGCCAAGAATTTCTGCCATCATCATGCCAAGATCTGCGCCCCTGCCAACAAGATGGCCATGTCCTCTGTGGGTAGAGCCAATGAAATCTTTTTCCTCAAGACAAGCACACGCACCAGTTGCAATAGCCTCTTCACCTAAATAAAGGTGAGCTAAGCCTGGCATGCTTCCCTTTTTATAGAATTCAAAAACTTCTTCTTCAAATCTTCTCATTCGATACATTGTTCTGAACAGTTCTTTTGCAAAAGTCTTATCAACCTTTTTTACCATACTGAACCTTCCTTATTTATATGTTCTTAACTATAAAAAAATAGTCAAAAGAAGCAAAACACATAGTATAAATTAATCACCCTTTTGAAGTTTATCAAAATATAATATGAAAATTACCTCTAAAATTAAGTAAAAAATTAAAATCCAAAACAAAGAAAATTAAAATATTCTTTAACTATAGATAGTTTTAATAAAAATATCCTTTTTAAAAAAAATTTCAATTTGCAACTGGTAAGACCAATCAAAATCAACACTACAAAATTTCCAATACAAAGTCAATATATTTAATAAAATATTTAAATTTGAAACAATACTATACTTTAGACAAGTTAGACCTTTCAATATACGTCATTCCAATGTATTTTTTTGTTTAGAACTGTTCTCATACTTATTTTTAGAGATTTATCCACCCTAAAAAAAGTTAGCTTAAAGCGTGTTTAGCTGTGGTGAAATAAAAAAGTTTTTTGAATAAAAGGGGAAGAAGTCTCTTAGAGAGGGCGCGAGGGAAAGCTTGTTTTTTGTTCACAAAAGCATGCTTTCCCCTCTCAAGTTAGCAAATTGAAATGTCGTGCCTTTGAATATTCCTCTGTATTATATATGTTTGACATTTAACCTATATATTGTTAATATCTCTTTATAAAGACGCGCTTTTTTTACATTTATAAGGAATAGGGATGCTAAAGCCTTTAAAAAAGAAAAAATTATACGAAGAAATTGTAGATCAGATCATATTTCTTATTTCCTCAAAACAGCTAAAGCCTGGTGACAAACTTCCTTCAGAAAGACTTTTAGCTGAACAGCTCTCAGTTGCAAGACCAACAGTAAGGGAAGCTTTGCGCACACTTGAAGACAGAGGATATATTGAATCTAAAATAGGCAGCGGAATGTATGTTCGCACCTTATCTATAGACTATCTTGTTGCGCCTATGCTTGAAATTATGATGCAAAGCGAAGTTTTAGTTGATGAAATACTTGAAATGCGCTTAATTCTAGAAACAGAAATAATAAAGCTCGCTGCAGTGCGCCATACAGAAGAAAACATAAAAGATTTAGAGCAAGTCTTAGAAGAAATGGAAAAAGAAATAAGTGCAGGGGGTTATGCCATTGAAGCAGATGATTTATTTCATTTAAAAATAGCCGAATCTTGCAAAAATACTTGTATTTACACCCTTTTCATTATGTGCAGAAATCTGCTCAAAAAGTCCATACATAGTGTCTACGACAAGCCAAATGTCGCTCAAAACACCTATAAAGAGCATATAGAATTATTTGAAGCAATAAAGTCAAAAAACCCTGAAATAGCAGCACTTGCCATACAAAAACATATACACAACACCAATAGACGTATTCAAGCTGCCAGATAAAGACTTTTAGCTAAACACTTTAGCAAAATTCAGGAAAACTTATATTTCTTTGCGAAAATAGCAAACTAGGCTATGTTTCTAAATTCAGAGATTTTGTGAATTTTACAACGAAAATGGATTTTTTGCGGAA
>CAYJHE010000021.1:0-5931 GCA_964369675.1 uncultured Desulfovibrionaceae bacterium
GTTAAAACAATTCCTGCACCGATTTTATTCTTGAAACCTGATTTCTCAAGTTCTTCATTAATAAGATAGAAAATTTCTTCCATTCTTGGCTCACATATTGCTGCAAGCAAAGACTTTGAAACAGCTGCGGATTCTCTTCCGCCTACACTTGGCACTTCAAACATTTCATCAGCATTTGCTTCACTAATGAGTGCACAGCCATATTTTTCTTTAATTTTCTCTGCTTCTAAAGCAGGTGTACGAAGACCAAAGGCAATATCGTTTGTGAGATTCAAGCCACCAAGCGCAATCACGCCTGTATACTTTATTGCATCATTGATAAAGACAGCAATATCTGAAGTTCCGCCGCCAACATCAACTATAGCTACGCCTATCTCACGTTCTTCCTTAGACAAAACAGCCTTTGAAGAAGCATAAGATTCAAGCACAATGTCTGAAACATCAAGCGATGCCCTATGACATGATCGCACAATATTTTGTGCAGATGCAACCGCACCAGTAACAATATGAACCTTGACTTCAAGCCTTGTGCCTGACATACCAAGAGGGTCCATAATCTCATGCTGATTGTCAATGATATACTCTTGAGGTAAAACATGGATAACTTCTCTATCCATAGGAATAGCAATAGCTTTAGCTGCATCAATAACCCTTTCGATATCCTGCTGCCTAACTTCGCCACCCTTAATAGCAATAACACCGTCTGAATTTTGTCCTGCAATATGACTCCCTGCAATCCCCACATACACTGAATGGATTTCGCAACCTGCCATTTGCTCGGCATCTTTTATCGCTGCCTTTATAGCTTGCTCTGTTTGCTCGATATTGACAACAACACCCTTGCGTAAGCCAGTTGACTTTGCTTCGCCAATGCCAATGATGTCAATTGTGTCGCTATCAGAAAGCTCGCCAACAACCGCACAAATCTTTGTCGTGCCTATATCTAATCCAACTATGAGCTCAGACTTTGCCATAGAATCACCTTTTCTCAAGAAATTTCTTTCAATTAAAAGCATTATTAATTAGTAAATTATTTGTTCATGCCCTGTACAAATACTAAAACATAATTTAATTAAATTGTCTAGATTTTTTTTAACCTTTTTTTAAAAAAAATCAAAAATTTTTATAGTTTTAAGCTAAATTTACTTTAGAAATAGTTGAAAATATTTAATAAAATTAACTTCTTAGGCTGCGATTTTTACTTGAAAAAAAAATTTTATTTTTTTTCTAAAGTAATAAATTTCTTACTTTAAAAAAAATTTTCTTCAAGCAAGATGATATTAAATTTTATTTAAGTATTTAAATTAGTTAAAGTATTTTTACTCTAACTTCCTCATTCTCTTAGTTTAAAGTCTTAGTTGCTTTTTAAGAGTATAAAGACGCTTAAATAAAAAAAGCCCCCAATTTTCATTGGAGGCTAAAAAAGATATATAAAAAAGTTAAGCCAAACTAAAGGCTCTTTTCATACCATCTTGTAATTCTGCCATAAGTTCTTTTACTGAAACGATTTTATCAACCCTTGGCGCATTTGTGCCACAAAAAACGAAACCTTTCTCAAAATTACCCTTCATTGCATTTACTAAAGCAGAAGCAATACAATAAGGAGTTGTCTTAGGATCGCATGAAGTAATGCAGTGGTAAATACACTTTGGTGGGTGCTTTTTACCAGCTCTCACAGCTTCTATAAAAGGTCCATTCAAAGCTCTACCCGGCATGCCTACAGGGCTTTGAATGATAGTGATGTCTTCTTTTTTTGCATTCACAATGGCTTCTTTAAAAGCAAGGCTTGCGTCACATTCATTTGTTGCAACAAAGCGTGTGCCCATCTGAACGCCGCTTACACCTTGCTTTATAAGTTCGGCAATATCTTCACCTGTATACACACCACCGCCAACAATCACAGGTACAGCCTTACCCTTTTCATCTTCTAACTTCTTTGTAAAGTCAAGTAAATCAGGAAGTGTTTTGTCTATATCATGTGTTGTTGCGGTCAAATCGTCTTTATGATAACCAAGATGACCACCTGCCTTAGGCCCTTCTAAGACAAAGGCATCAGGTGTATAAGAAAAGCGGCTTTGCCACTTCTTTGTAATAATATTTGCAACCCTTGCTGAGGAAACAATAGGCACAAGTTTTGTTTTAAATTCTTCTTTCTTTTCTTCACATAAAGCAAGCAAATGCTTAGGCATTTCAAGCGGAAGTCCAGCTCCTGAAATAATGAGGTCAGCTTTTTCTTCAATAGCTGTGCGCACAGCATCAGCAAAAGTAGAAAGAACAACCATGATATTCACACCAATAACACCATTGTTAGAAATTTCTTTTGCTCTTTGAATTTCACGGCGTAAGGCTCTATTATTTGCTTCAATTGGATTTTTTGCAATATCAGGTTGATCCATACCAACTAAAGCAGCCGCAATAACACCTATGCCGCCTTCTTTTGCTACAGCACCAGCAAGACCTGATAAAGAAATGCCCACACCCATGCCACCTTGAACTATAGGAAGTTTTGCAACAAGGTCTCCGATTTTAAGACTTGGTATATCCATTATACTCCTCAAATAATTATATATTAATTTTAAAGTAAGAAATAACTTTAAACACTGTCTTATATACAATACTTTTTAAAAGAACACCAGTCACATTTACTGTGCTCGTTTTCACAAAAACATGTGATTTCTTGTAAATACTTCACCAAAAACTGCAAAATAAGCGGAATTTTATTCTCAATTACATCATTTTCATTATTATCATCAAAAATTATTTTTTTTTCTTCACAGCTTTCATACAAGTCTATATAGGCTGCATTTGTGACCCTATATCTATTTTTATACGCGAGATAAATATATACAAACAGTTGAACTGATTGAGTGTTTGAATACAAGACTTCCACAAGCTCTTTAGCTTTTTTCTCATCAAAGTTTTTTAACAGCTCCTGCATTGTGTCAAAAAAGTCATCCATTTCCCAAAATTTTTGTGTAACTACCTTATTTATTATGGAAAAAGATTTATAATCTAAAACAATACATTCTTCATTTCCTTGCTCATCAATTCTTTTGTCTATTCTGTCAACAACGCCTACAAGTTTCGCCTTTGGAGTTAATTCAGCTTTTAATTTCTTTTCTGTTTCCAAAACAAAGGTCTTATCTGGCTGTTCTTCCACATATTTTTGCATTCTATAAGGAAAACTATGCTTTAATAAAAGCATGGATTCTGGAGGAAAGTTATCATACATTCTTGCATCTTCGAGCAATTTTTCAAAGGCATTTGGCGCATAAAGCTCTTTGGCAAGCATATTTTGCAAGTCATATTTCTCTACTTCACCCTTTAAATAAAGCTTATGCATAAATTCATGCACAAATGTTCCTAAAGCTGCATTATCCTCTGCCTCTTGAACCTCTGACTCTTCAGAAAACGAACAAACATTCTCGTAAAAAAAGCGCAAAGGGCAAGAAAGAAAAGTGTCTAGTTTGGAAGCAGAAATACCTTTTTCAAGTAAATCCGAAATCTTAGACTTTATAAGAGGACTATTTATAACAAAGTTTTCATGGCTATTAATCTCTATAGGACAAAGAGCTTGAGAAAATTCCTTGCTTTTTTCATCAAGCAATGCTTTATTTTTTTGCTCTACTTTCCATATAATTTCTTCTACATAAGAAGAAGCTGTTTTTTTGCTTTCTAATAAACCTTTTGCTGAAGCTTCCTGCCAATAGATATGCACTTGTTTTGCGCTTGCAATAAGTCGATACCATGTATGCGCATAATAAAGTTCCTTTTCATGACTGCGTAAAAGCCCAAGTTGAGGACGTAATCTTTCAGGCAGCAGAGGGTTATCTGATGCCTTTTGCGGTAAAAATTCTTCATTGGCATCAAATATATGCACTGTATCAAAAGATAAAAGCTTTGTTTCAAGTAAGCCCATCACTTGCAAGGCTGTGTCTGAGTGATGAGCAAAAGCAAGATGTTCGCTTTCAATTTCATCAATTAAAAGGTTAAAGCAAAGTTCAAAACTCATTTCTTCGTCTTTATATTCCCTTTGCTCCCAATTTTGTGCAATGGCTTCCAAGCGCAATAATGCAAGCCTTTCTATGGCATGTTCATTTAATTGTGCTTTGCAATGCTTTGCTAGTGCATAAATAAATTCAGATGTGCTTTTAAGCGTATTTATTGAAATAAATGTATGAAGAATATCCTTGCAAAGCCTATATTCTTCTGAACTTTCTTCAAAAAAATCAAAGGGATCTATATAAGCTTTTTGCGATTGCAAAAGCGCACTTCTTGCTTCATGAATATGTTTTGCGAAAAAGGGAAAAGAAATAAATTCAATCAAATCAGAAGAATTTATCAAATAACTTTGAGAGCTTAGATTGACATAGTCTCTTTTATTTGCTTTAAGAGTTGCAAGCGAGTTTAAAAACTGTGCAATCTTTGAATGCTTAAGAGCATAGCCCATAGTTATATTAAGTTCATCGTCTTTTGTATATTTTGGATAAAGATTATACAATAAAGGAAGAAGAGAATCTTCTGTATTTAACACACAAGCAACTTTTTTATTCATACTACTTGTATCAATTGACAAATCTTGAAATTGCGAATGTGTGTCAAAAGCCTTATGAAAATAAAAGTCCTGATTTTCTCCCTCAAAGCCGAGAAGAGAGTGAGAATAATTACCTTCTACTTGCTTTTTCTTACTTTTATTCACTTGCTTTGCAAGTAGATTTTTTGTATTTCTTGTGTAGAGTTTAAAGTCCTGCCCCCATCTTTGTGCCCATAGGCTATATTGAGCGCAAGACCAGTGTGCATTATCTTTATCACTTGCCAAAAGAGGGTCTGAACAAAAAATAAAGCCTACAGATTGCCCCTTTACTTCTGCTTTGTGTGAAGTTTGCAAATAATACTTGAGAAATACTTCTTCTGTATTTGTCAACCTATCTAAACCGCAAAAGAAAATGCTCTTATCTTGATAAAAAAGAGAGAGTTCTTCTTTATTTTCTTCAAGCTTTTTTGCCAAAGAGAATTTTGAAAAAGCTTTTGTCGTTTTATTATTTTTTCTTAATTCTTCAATATAAGCATTTGTGATTGAGCGAATATTACTTAATAGATATGCAATAAAATCTTCTACTTCATCAGAAGAGTTAGAAAGATGTTTTAAAGAAATTGCCATTGTATTTTCTTCAAAACATTCTTGAATAATCTTATGCAAGAACTCACCATATGAATAAAAATAAACAAAGGAATTTAAAGTACTATGAAAAAAGGAAGTCTTTTTTCTTTCTTCATTGCCAAGTAAAGAGGCAAAAAAGTTTTTTTCAGAAGCTTTTGAGCGTGACTTTGCGAGATTTTTAACTACTTCATAAAGAATAAATATACTTTCTAAAGAATCTATCTGCTTAGCTTCAATCACTTGTCTATCTTGCCAAAATAATTGGCTCATATCTAGCCATTCTTCTATGGTAAGGCATTGCGGTAAAAAATTTGCTGCATAGCTATTTTCACTTACTTGCAGCCTTTGTCTAAAATAGTCTAAACAAATATGCTTCGCTCTGCTTGTTGGAAAAATAAGCACAGAGTCTTCATATGTATTATTTGTTTTTTCAGATACATAGGAATAGAGAAGAGAAAAAAAATCGTCTTTCCAATCAAAAAGATAAAACATAGATTAATCCCCTACTTCCACAATTTTTTTCAGGTCAAGGTACACAATACAGCCTTTTATCGTCTTGCCTTTCGCTTTTTCAATTTTTGAAATAACCTTCATATATTCAAGGACTTGCTCATTATATTCTCTATGTTCAGTGCCTGTTTTAAAGTCGACAATACAAATACTTTTTGGACTAAATACACATAGATCTGCCCTCAAAATCTTACCATTTTCTGCAAGCATACTTTGTTCAGAAAGAGAGTTTTGCTTCCAGTCTTTAAAGTCAGGCAAAG
>CAYJHE010000021.1:5941-20246 GCA_964369675.1 uncultured Desulfovibrionaceae bacterium
CAAAGACTTAATCCAATCAAACAAGGATATTGCATCATTTTTTATCTCTTCTTTCATATCTTCATCAAAAGCAGATTCTTTAAAAGCTTGCTCTATATAGAGCTGAATATCTGCTTCGTGGTACTTGGCATATTTAAAATATTTTTCTAAAAATGCATGAAAAAACAAACCCTTCTCTCTTGCAATTTCTTGTTTTTCTTCTAAAGTTTTGAGTTCAGCAAAATTAAGCGCAGGCTCTTTGAATTTTAGCAAGGTCAAAGCGCTTGTTTGGCTTGTATCTTCATAGATTTCTTGACTTTTTCTTTTTGATTTCGCTTTCCTTACTCCGTATTCATAGCGAGAAGGATTTTCTTTTTTCTCGCAAGATGCAAGTATTTCTGAAAAGATGAAAGGCAATGGAAGAGTGGTGCTTTTAGTCGATTCTTTATAGAAGACATGCAATTCTTTCTTTGCTCTTGTAAGCGCAACATAAAAAAGATTTATCGCTTCAATAGCAAGGATTTTATTATCTGCTCTATAATCTGGATGATAGGCTGAATGAGGAGCAATAAAAGTTAAACCCTCTTCTTCATAAAGTTTAAGTGTGTCTAATCTTGCTTTTTTCTTCATATTATCCCACACAAAAACCACATCAAATTCTGCACCCTTTGACTTATGAATGGTAAGAATCCGTATAGCATTTATGCCTTCAGGCATAGGGATTTTCTCAAGCTGCCCCTCTTTTTCCCAATAAGATAAAAAGGAAATAAATGAGGAAATATTATTCTTATCTGCCTGAAAAACAAGCTCAAGAAAACGAGAGAAAAAGCCTTTTTCTTGTGGAAATCTTTCGTATATTCTTGTTTTTTCAAAAAGCAATGACATAAGAGAATATAAAGAAATACTTTTAGATTTTTTTTGCATTTCTTCTAATATTTCAAATACTTTTATTGAAGTTTCACTTTTTTTATTTCTTAAGCATTCGTATAAAGAAAGCCCGCTTGCTTGCCCAGCAATATAATCTTCATAGAAAAGAACTTCCTCGTTCTCAAAGGAAAACAAACCTTTAAATCCAAGCAAGTGCCAAAGAGCAATCGAATTGTTCTCATCTTTTAAAAATTCAATAAAAGAAACGCACTGCTTTATAATAAAGTTTGCGCTTAGAAGTAGAGCGCCTTCTGTTATGACAGGAATATTCTCTTCTGTAAGCCACTGTGCAAAAAGCGCGCACTCCTTATTGTCACGAACTAAAACAGCCATGTCCTTATATTCATAACTCTTAAGGCTATCTCTTAAAGCATTTAAAAACTGAAACTTAAGTGCGGAATGCAAAATTTCATTTGAAGTACCAGGCGCTTCAAAAGGATAAAGGCACACTCTGCCACTATCAATATTCTTTTGTTTAGGCGAAACTTCTTGCGCAACCTGCTCATATATTATAGTTAAATCTTCTGCAAATGAAGTTTTATTATAACAATCGTCCTTCATTATTGTTTCTTCTAATGCCTTTGTAAATTCAATATCTTCAAATTGCTCAAAAACCATATTATTAAATTCTATGATATTTTTTGAAGAACGCCAATTGGTGTCGAGGAATTCTTTATTTTTTGGCTTTTGTGCTGTATTGTATACTTCTTCAAATAAAGAAGAATCTCCACCACGCCAAGAGTAAATAGCTTGCTTCACATCACCTACATAGGTAAAAGAACCGCTATTTGCTCTTATTTCCTCAACAAATTGAGAAATCACATTCCACTGCTCTCTATTTGTATCTTGAAATTCATCTACGAGAAGATAGTCAAGTTCGTAGGGCAAGCGTTCCAGCATAGCAGGCAATAAGTCCCTGTTATCTATAGCTTCTGTTAAAAGCTGTACCACTCTTTGAGATAAAAGTTTTTCTTTGGCTTCTTCTTCAAATGCTTGTATCTCTAAAGTAAGCCTAGCAAGCATGATAAAAGGTTGAAACTTTAGTGAGGATTTCAATAAATAAGGAAGTTTATGCGCTTTACAAACATTTTCAAGAAGAGTGTTGAACTTCCTGCTTTTTTCTGCATTTTCCACTTCGTCTAAGGTTTTCAAATCTTTAGCATAAATACATTCTTCTCTCAAAGTACTCACACTATGCGTGAAAAGAGAAGAAATTTTATTTTTTTCTTTATATTCATCAAATGCATTTTTTAAAGCGCTTTTTACCTTAAATTTATGTTTTAAAGTAAATGATTCAAGAGCGAGAAGTTTTTTTTCAAAGTCCTTTTCACTTTTTTCAAAAGCTTTGAAAATTATGTCTTTATCAGTTAAATTTTGCCTTTTATCCTCTGCAAATTTGCTCAAAGAAGTACATATAGCCAAAATTGTTGCTCTTGTTTTATGAAGCCCCAAGAAGCCTTTATGCTCTGTGAATTGAAGAAAATTTGAATAAATACTTTCGTAATAAAGCAGAAGTTCTTTTGATAAATCGTCTTGCTTTTTCTTTTTATAGAGGGCTGTAAAGGCTAAATCATCATAGAGAGGTGAAAAGAAATCCTCATTTGAAAACAAAATATCAAAACGGGGAGGAAGGTGAAATTCAAAAACATTTTGCTTTAAAAGCATGAGTAAAAAAGAATCGATAGTGCGAATATTGAGTGCAGAATAGTTTGCAATACATGCTTTTATGGTTTTTTCAGCTTGCCTTGCCGAATAATCTTCCTCAGTCAAGCCAAGTGCAATTGTTTTGAGCCTTGTAATGAGTTTTGACTTCATATCTTGCGCAGCGGCATTTGTGAAGGTGATCGCCAAAACAGACAAAAGAGCTTTGCGTATTTCTTCGTTATCTGTATGCAAAATTGAAGATTTTTCAGGAAGAACTGAAAAAATTTCAAGAAGTTTTGTTATAAGTGTATGGGTTTTTCCAGAACCAGCAGATGCCTTTACCTGCTGCAAGAGATTAGATTTAGATGCTTTTTCTCTTTGTATTTGTAAAGAGGCAGAGTGCGTTTGTTTTGAACTTGAAAGCTTAGATGAAGTCAGGTCTGCATTTTCCAAAGAAAGATGCTTAGAAGAAGTTTTTCTTTGAGATACAATTCCTTCTTTCTTGCTTTTTTGCATTCTATCCTCTTGAAATAACTGGATTAGGAGACTTTCTCATATGTTTAGGCTTTTTAGAAGCTTTTCTTAAGCGTTTTGGTAATTGTATCAAGAGTGTTTCATTGATAAGCCTATTTTGTAATTCATCAAGGATAATTTTTTCATAATTTGGCGCAAGCACAACATGATGTCCAAAATTTTCTCGCATCTGAAATTCTACTGCTTGGGTTTGTTCCCAAATGGACAGAAGCTCATCTGCTGACACGCTTTTAAATTCTTCGTGCGCAGCTAATTCTTGCTCTTTTATTATTCCTTGTGCTTCGTTGTAGTCTAAAGTCATACAATTCTCCTGACTTTTTATACATTTTTTTCTTCAAAAAAGCAAGTAATTACATTTTTTTAAAGTAATATATTAACTAATTAATACAATATATTAGTTATTTTTAAAAATTATTAATACTTTTAAGGGTGTTTAGTAGTGATTTCTTCTTCTCAGCCCTTGGATTTTCTTGACCAAGTTCAAGGCTTGATACAAGAGCTTTTCCAACAAGAACACGCTCATTCTTTTTTGCAGGAACTGCCCATGCATTATGAAAAATCATCGCTTCTTGCTCGTCTTGCTCATCTTGCTCATCTTGCCCATCTTGCCCTATATAGAGCATGATATGCCCTTTTTTATAAAGAAGTGATGCAAAAGGTTTTGCTTTTTCATGTATCTCTTCTTTCTTATTTTTTACATTTTCAAGAGAATGGACATTGCCTATTTTCGCTTGTAGAGCTGAATTTCTTGGTAAATAAATGCCAAAAGGGACAAAGAGATCTTGCAACATCAAGGAACAATCCCTATTACCTAAAAAGCCGCCCCAGCCATAAGCTTGCCCCATCATCTCTTGCCCAAGAGTAGCCACTTTTTTAGCTCTATAGTCAAGAGGAAAGTTTTCATAGTTTTCTTTATTAATATCAACAGGATATAGTTTTGTTCCTTGCCCTATTTCTTTAAAGGGCGCGTACACTATATCTTCTTTCATAGGTAAAAGTGTTCCTATAGAAGCCAAGGCATGAAAGTGTGAATCAGCTAAAAGGGTGCTTTTTTCTTTGACAAGTGCAACCAGTTCAAATGTTAGATAATTTTCTATAAATTCTTCATCGATAATAGCAATATCCTTGCTTTGAATCCACCCGCTTGCATTACCTGTATCAACAAAAGCCCATGCCTTATCCTTGCTCATATGCGAAACATATAATGGCAAGGCAAGTGAAAGATGTGAATACTGAAACATATCAAAAGGATAGGCATTTGAAAGGCTTTGCGCTTCCAAAAATAAGGGTTTCATGCTTGGCACAGCGCGAAGAGGGGTTTGGCGCAATGTTATGGCTTTTTTATTTGCATTTGGGAAAGCCATAAGATCTGCATTATCAAACAATTCTTGCCATTTATCTTCTTGCCAAAGCTTGAGGTTTTCAGCATAAGCCGGGCTTTTTCTGTTGAAAATACTGCTTATTTCTTCAAGAGTAATAAGAGTTTTTTCCTGAGACCAAGGCGCAAAATAAAGAGCATAAAATTCTTCTTGGTATTTTTTTAATGCTTTTTCAGTCAAAAGCGGCTCATCAGGCAGTTTTTCAGCATAATAATTCAAATCTTGCTTATACTTTTCTATATCTTCAATCAAGTGCTCACCTTGATATTTTTCATGATCAAAAATTATTTCATCTCTTTGCTGTTCAAGCATATAAGCAAAGTAGACAAGCACTAAAAAAAAGATAAGTAGCTTTAGATATAAGGATTTTTTCTTCATATGTCCTGCCTTGCTCTTTTAGAGCTTTTTTAAAAATACTCAGAGAAAATGATGCGCTAAAACACGAGTAGAGCTAGCTTTGCTTTCTTCTTAAATGTCTTGTAGTAAGTATACTCCAAGCTATTTTTCAAATAATGAAAGATAGTGTAAATACGCGTCTTTAACCGGCCCATCTGGCAAGTTAAGATTTCCTAAATTTTCAGGCTTAACCAATTCAATAGGCTGTTTTTTATGATTATTATTAAATTCAATACTATTCAACACTTGCTTGCCTTGCAATAAGTGCATTTCGATTTTTTCAAAATATTCTTCACCCATAAAGGCATTGACAAGTGTGAGGATTTCATTTTCTTCATAGATTAAATCTGAAAGTGCGTAATTATCTTCAGCACCTAGGAGCAGGGTTCTTCCTTTATGCCCAAGCGGTAATGCAAGAGTGGCAAGTTCTGATAAAACCATTTCCCAATGCTTATATAATTCATAAATCTTTTTTTGTTCTTCTGTTCTGCCCTTTTTTTCAAGCACTATGTCAAGAATGCTTAAAAGCGAGCGAGGCTCTTTTGCACAGCGCAAGGCATGCTCTTTTCGATTATTCTTGTGCCTACGCAAATAATAAGGCACTTTAGCTTTATCGCTAGCAGAATAGTCATCTTTGCTCATGAGCGAACTAATTCCCTTTCCATATCGCGACTTTCAGCTCTTTTTTTGAGTTCATCGCGCCTATCTGCGTGATTTTTTCCGCGAGCAAGTGCGATTTCAAACTTGATTTTACCTTGCTTTACATAACATTTCACAGGAATAACAGTCAAACCCTTTTGCTCAACCTTTGCCTTCATTTGAAGAATTTCTCTTTTATGCAAAAGTAGTTTTCTAGGCCTTGTTGGCTCTTGCTTCACATAGCCGCCCTGTTCGTATGGCGCAATATTAAGTCCAACCAAGATGGCTTCTTCATTTCTGAAGTCAATATAGGAATCAACAAAGGAAATTTTGCCAAGACGAATAGATTTCACCTCAGGGCCTGTGAGTGAAATTCCTGCTTCGTAGAAGTCTAAAAATTCATAAAGCTGTCTTGCTTTTCTATTGTCTGCTATACTCATATATCTACCTATTTAAAAAAGCGCATCACATCATTAAAGGTAGCAAAAACCATAAGGGATATAAGGAAAAATCCACCTACCTTCATCAAGTTTTCTTGTACCCTCTCATTGATTGGCTTGCGTATAATCATTTCAATAATAGAAAAGAGAATTGTTCCACCATCAAGCACAGGAATAGGCAATAAATTAAGTAATCCTAGGTTGATACTGATAAGAGCTGCAAGCATAAGCAGGGGAATAATGCCAACCTTTGCTTGTTCGCCAACAATTTGCGCTATCAAGATTGGGCCGCCAACATTGTCCGCTGAAACAGAACCTGTGACAAGTTTTGTGATACCTGTAATAGTCATGTCTATGGTGAAAATGGTCTGTTTATACGCTTCAACAAAGGATTCGAAAAAGCCAAGTGGAAGGTGTAAGGTTTCGCCAGACGGTGTTATTCCAAGTAAAAAGGCCTTTTCTTCTTCGCCAAATATATTTGTACGCAAACTTTCGCGTGGAGTAACAATAACTGTATATATCATATCCGCGCGTAAAAACTCAACTTCAACAGGCTGGCCTTGAGTTTTTGCAACAGAGTTTGGAATGTCGTCCCAAACTTGAATTTCATTCTCGCCTATACGCAAGATAGTGTCTTTACTCTCAATTCCTGCCATAAAAGCTGCGCTATCAGCAATAACATTACCTATTTTAGGCAAAGCAACTGCAGAACCTGCACTAAAAGCAATAATCCAGTAAAAGAAGAAAGCCAAAAGTAGATTTGCAACAGGACCTGCCAAAGCAAGCAAAAGCCTGTGTAGTGGGGGTCTATCTGTTACCGCTTCTTCTTGTGTAAAGCCTAAACTCTCAACTTCGTCAGAATATTCTCCCACAGCAGAAACATAACCGCCAAGAGGGATAAGAGAAAGGCAATAGGTAGTCTTATCCTTTGTGTAAGAAAGGATTTTTGGTCCAAAGCCCAGTGAAAAAGTGATGACGCCAATCTTAAGGTAGCGCGCCATTAAAAAATGACCTAATTCATGTATAAAAATCAATGTTCCAAGAACAAAAATAACTGCTAATGCTTGTCCAGTAAAGGAAAAAATGGTATCCATATAGTCTCGCTTTAATATTTCATTTTTAAATTATATAATTAATTCATTGCCTTAATAAGGCTTTGAGCTTTTTGCCTATAAAGGGTATCGAAAGAGAGTATATCATCAAGGCTGTCTTGGTCAAGCTCTGCTTTTTCTAAAATTCTTTCAATAAGTTCAGGTATTTGCATAAAGTAGATTTCTTTTTTCAAGAAAGCTTCTACAGCAATTTCATTTGCAGCATTCAGCGCAATACATTTTTTCTCAGCGTAGGCATTTTTTGCTATTTCAAGGCAAGGAAAATGTGTATTATTGACACTTTCAAAGCTTAAAGTGCCTAGCTTTACCAAGTCGAGCTTGGGCAAATCAGCCTTTTCTCCTTCAAGCATATGCGGATAGGCAAGGCAATGCGCAATCGGCAAACGCATGTCTGGAGTTGAGAGCTGCGCTATATAAGAATAGTCTTGGTATTGAACCATAGAATGTATGATGCTTTGCGGATGCACAACTACCTCTACTAATGATAAGTCCACATCATACAATTGGCAAGCCTCTATAACTTCTAAACCTTTATTCATTAAAGTCGCTGAATCTACAGTTATTTTCGCCCCCATTTTCCAATTTGGGTGATTAAGTGCTTGCTCTGCAGTGGCTTGTTTCAAAAATTCTAAAGATTTATCACGAAGTGCACCGCCTGATGCAGTGAGAACAAGGCTTCTTATCTGTTTCATTTCTTGTTCGTCATCTTTTTCAATACCTTTAATACATTGAAATAAGGCATGATGTTCAGAATCTATAGGCAGAATAACAGCCTTTGTGCGCGAACAAATTTCACGAAGAAGATTGCCTGCCAAAACAAGGGATTCCTTATTTGCCAAACAAATTACCTTGCCCGCATGCGCAGCAGCTATAGTAGAGCGAAGCCCAAAGGCACCAACTTGCGCAGAAACAAAGGTCGTCACTTCTGGAAGTCTTGCTATATTTTCATAGCCTTCTTGCCCAAAAAATATTGTAGGAGTATAGCTTTTGTCGTAATTTTTATCGTGCTCAAGTCTTTGTTTAAATGCCTCAATAAATTGTTCTTTTTCAACAACAAGAAATGAAGGTCTGTATTTTAAAGCTTGTTTTGCCAATAAGTCAATGTTCTTACCGCAAGCAAGCGCGTGAACTTTAAATAGATGCGGATAGGCATCTACTAATTGAAGCGTACTTCTGCCAATAGAGCCTGTAGAGCCACAAATAGATAAAATGCGCGGAAAAGTTTGCGCGTATTCATTTGTCGGTAGTGAAGAAATATATTTCATAAAGATTAAAAGCGCACATGCGGAAAAATCATATATAATAGATACATAACAGGCAGAACAAAGAGCATGCTGTCTAATCTGTCAAGCACGCCGCCATGCCCAGGCAGGATAGAGGAAGAATCTTTCACATTTGCTGTGCGCTTCAAAGCAGATTCAAAGAAATCTCCTAATTGCCCCAAAACAGCAAAAATAGCGCCTAAAATAGCGTAAGTCCAAAGGCTAGCTTCGCCAAAATATCCACAATAAAGAACAGTTAATATAACAGAAGCAAGAAGACCACCAAGTGAGCCTTCTATACTTTTTTTCGGGCTTACCTCAGGCCAAATCTTGTGTTTTCCGCAGGTAATTCCACAAAAATAAGCAAAGGTATCATTCACAGCAAGCAAGAGAAACATATACAGTCTTTCTAAGGTAGATAAAGGCAACAATAAAGCCATTGCCATAGGAATATACACAATACCAGACAATATAGTAGCGCCTTCTATAAGGGCTTCTTTACCAAGACGCGGCCAGCGAAAAAGCGCTACACTAGCGATAATGATAGAAGCAAGCATAAGCAGAGCAGGGCTGTATGGATGCGATAAGATATTTTTTTCATCAATTGGCAGAAAAAAAGTGATAACTATAAGAGCAAAGCTAAGCGTTGTAGCAAAGTACAAAAGAGCTTTTTTCTTTGGGCATAAAAACATGCGGTAAAATTCCCAAGATGTCACTGTAGCAGCAACTAAGAAAAGGATTTTGAAATAGTTACCATCAAGGTAAAGCGCTAAAAACAAGGCAATCAGAAGAAGAATGCCTGTGACACAGCGTTTAAAAAGTTCAATCATTATAAGCCTATATTATCCTGCCTACTCTACAAAGAAATGATTTGAGCAAAAATTTAAGTTATGGGTTAAAGCAAATTTTTACAGAGAGACAGTAAAAAATGCCGACAAAGAGGCCCTCTTTATTTTTCGCCTGAAAGAATTTGCGCGTCTGTTTTACCAAAGCGTCTTTTACGCGAATAAAATTCTTCAATTGCTTTATCAAATTCCTTTTCACCAAAATCAGGAAAATACATTTGGGAAAAATACAGTTCAGCATAGGCAGCTTGATAAAGTAAGAAATTACTCAATCTCATATCACCGCCTGTTCTGATGATTAAATCGGGGTCAGGAAAATGCGGTGCGTCAAGATTTTGTGATATCTTTTCAGTGAGTTCTGATGCAGAAAAAGCAGAAAAATCCACATCTTTTGATGTTGACATACGCTTAAAAGCTCTTGCTATTTCCTCCCTGCCAGAATAGGCAAGTGCTAAACATAACTGCATTTTATCACACTTTTCTGTCTTACTTATAGCGTAGTTCAATGCTTTTAAGCTAGCAAAAGGAAGCAAGGAAGTGTCACCAATAACATTAAACCTTATGCCCTGCTCTACTAGGTTTGGAACTTCTAAGGAAACAAAGTCAATAAAAAGGCTAAAAAGTTGTTTTAATTCTTCTTTTGGTCTTTGTAAATTTTCACGAGACAAGGCATACAATGTCAGATAAGGTAGTTCAATTTCCCTCGCCCTTGTGATAATGCGGCGAACAGTCTGAGCGCCGGCTTTGTGCCCTTCGCTTCGTGAAAGCCCTTGTTCAGTTGCCCACCTGCCATTACCATCCATTATTACTGCAATATGTGAAATCAAAACTATATATCCATAATTTCTTTATCTTTTACTGCATACTTTTCGTCACATTTAGCAACATATTTATCAGTCATTTTTTGTATATCATCTAAGGCTTTTTTAGATTCATCCTCTGTGATACTCTTATCTTTTTCTAATTTTTTCATGCTGTCATTCACATCTCTGCGGATATTGCGTATAGCAACCTTTGCATCTTCAGCGTATTTCTTTGCAAGTTTAGAAAGTTCTTTGCGGCGTTCTTCAGTTAAAGGAGGAATACCTATGCGGATAAGCTTACCGTCATTCATTGGATTTAATCCAAGGTCAGAAACTTGTATTGCCTTTTCTATGAGTGAAAAAGAACCTTTGTCCCAAGGCTGAATAGAAATAGTTCTGCTATCAGGAATAGAAACAGTAGCCAAACCTTTTATTGGAGTTGGAGTGCCGTAATAGTCAACCTTAATTTCGTCTACTAATGAAGATGAAGCACGGCCTGTGCGTAATTTTGTGAAATCTCTATCTAAAGAGATTAAAGCTTTTTCCATACGTTCTTCAGCATCAAACATAATTTCTTCTTTCATTGTATTATCCTTTCTTATAATTTTATGTATTTATTTCAATAAGTTAATATTAGAGTAGTTTATTTTACTATTGAACCTTCTTTTTCTCCATGCAAGACGCGCCTAATAGCACCACCAAACATAGAGCAAACAACAATAGGAAGCTCATTTTCTTCAGCAAGAGTGATGGCAGTTGAATCCATTACTTTCAAATGTCTTGCCAAGGTTTCAGAATAAGAAATCTCGTCAAAGCGAACAGCATCAGGGTGTTTTAGTGGATCTTTGTCGTATAATCCATCAACCTTTGTCGCCTTAATCAAGAGTGAGCAAGCTAACTCTACACCACGAAGGGCTGCTGCTGTGTCCGTGGTAAAATAAGGGTTTCCTGTTCCCGCTGCGCATATAACAACTCTGCCTTTTTCCATATGTCTAATCGCTCTACGTTTAATGTAGGGCTCACAGACTTCGGTTGTTGAAAGAGCCGAAAGAACGCGTGTTGGAACATCCATTTTTTCAAGCGCATCTTGCACAGCTAGTGCGTTCATAATTGTCGCTAACATGCCCATATAATCGGCATTAGAGCGATCCATACCCTTTGCAGAGCTTGAAAGCCCCCTAAATATATTTCCCCCGCCAATCACAAGAGCGAGCTGCGCTCCGTCAGCATATACTTGTGCTATTTCATTGCATATTTTGTTTACAATATCAGGGGCTATACCAAAACCATGATCCCCTGCTAATGCTTCGCCGCTGAGTTTTAGAAGCACACGAGGGTATTTCAATGTTTGCATATTCTTTCCTTAATGTTAGTGAGTGAGGGTTTATTTTAACGTGCAGACACTCTGCTAAACTATCCTATCAATGAGACATGTATTTAAAATAACATAGATTAATTTCTCAAACTATATATAAATGTGCTTAAAATTTCAAGTCTAAATTATAGGAGATTTAATAGTAAAAAAAATTCAATATTTACTGATTAAAAGTAGTAAATCATTCAAAAACAATTGCAATAAGGAAAAAAGAAACACAAAAAAAGCAATTAAATGTGTTTTAAAATTTGCGTATGAGAAAAAAGGTTTTTTTTGCCACTTTTTTAAAAAAACCTCTTCTTTATTCATTCTTCTTGAAAATAATGCCACACTGAGCTCATAATTTCTATCTGCAAGCAAGGAAAAAAGTTTTGCCATATACAGTGTAAGCTTTTTTGTGAAAGATTTTTCTTTTCTAAGCATATATTGTGCAGACATTTTCAATTCTTTTGCTAAGGCAAGCATAGTTGAAAAATAACGTAAAACAAGCAAAGAAACTAAAGCAAGTTTCCATGCCTGCTTTTTTGAAACAAAAGAACAATACCAAGCAATTGCACACGCATACTCCTTTGCACTCAACCATGTAAACAAACAAAGCCCAAGTATGCCAAGTAAGGCTAAATGTAAGGCATATTCAAAAGAAAAAAGTAAATGCTCCCTTATATCAAGAAAAACAAGAGCTTGCTCAATGCTATCGTAATTAATAGACTTGATTAAAAAGGTAAAAACAAAGCAAGACGCACAAAAAATAAGAAGCATATTGTAAAAAACTTTCTTCCTATTCTGCTTTTTGTATTTCACAAGCAAGACTAATGAATAAAGAATAAAAGCAGAAATAGACTGCATTAAGTCAAAATACAAAGAAAAAGATGCAGAAAAAATAAAGAAAAAAAGTATATAGCGCGCATCTTCGCAAGAGCTTTGCAAAAAAGCTCTTTTAAATTCTTCTAACTCACTTGTATTACAGTGATTATTTCTTTGCTCAAGACTCTTCATCGCCAAAACCTAATCTTCCCATGCGAGAATTTTCTTCTCTTTTTTCCAATAAGAAGGAAGTTTAACGCCAATGCTAGGGTTTTGCTCTAAATAAGAAAGAGCTTGCTCTATATTTCCATAAAACACTTGCCTTCCTTCTTGCATAAAAAGAACCTTGTCAGCAAAATCTGCAAAAAATTCAATATCATGGCATACAATACAAAGAGCTCTATTTTTTTGCGTGTCATTTTTTAGTTCAAGCAAAATCTTTCTCAACTGCTTTTGCGCTGGGTAGTCTAGTCCGGCTGTAGGTTCGTCTAAGAGCAATAATTCAGGTTCTTGCATAAGGCAAAGAGCTAAACACAGCTTCCTTTTTTGCCCAAAAGAAAGCGCGTCAATTTCTTTGTCCTTAAACTCTAATAAATCAAATGATTTCAAAAGCTCAAATGCTTTTTCTATATCACTCTCAGTCGGGTTTGCCCTATTTAAAAACATTTCTTCAAGCACATATTGCCCAAGCAATTGCATATCAGGCACTTGAAAAAGAAGCGAAGAAAGCTCAAACAAGTCTTTATCAGCTCTAATTTCCCCTTCACTCACTTCTAAGATTCCTGCAATAACACGCAGAAGTGAAGATTTTCCACTTCCATTTGCACCGCATATACATAAAACTTCCTGCTTTGATACATTAAAGTCTATGTTTTCAAAGGCTTTCACCTTATTCGGATAAATATAACTTGCATTTTTTACTTCTAAAAGCATATTCTTTCAACAACTTCATATTTTTATTAATTTTGTATTCTGGCTCTCAACTTTTCTATTCTTTCATAAGAGGCATTAATTTGGCTTTCTTTAATCTCATTTCTTTCTACAGCCTTCATCACTGTGTCAACAAACCTCTGCGCTGTGACAACTTCTTCGCCTAAGTTATTACCATATATAAATAAATCCATTCCAGCATTAATGCCTAAAACAATGGATTCGTCTATGCCATACCTACTTATCAGACCTTTCATCTGCATGTCATCAGAAATAACTACTCCATCAAAGTTTAATTCATTTCTCAATAAAGCAACAATGGCTTTTTCCGACATAGTAGCAGGATGAACAGCATCAATTTGCGAATGATATAAGTGGCTTATCATAACAGTATCCGCAAGACCTTTTTTTATAAGCTCTTTATAAGGGTAAAGCTCTTTTTCATGCCAAGTGTCTGATATATCAGTGAAATGATAATGACTGTCGTCAGTGGCTGAACCATGACCTGGAAAATGCTTTAAAGTCGTAAGTAGTCCTTTTTTATGATATTCTTCAATATAGATTTGAGCTAATTCTGTAACTTTTTTGGGGTCGTTTGCAAAAGACCTTTCAATCTTGCCAATAGCAGGTGAATTTTCATTTATATCTATATCGACAGCAGGAGAAAAATTGACATTAAATCCAACCGATGCCACTTCTTCAGCAATAATCTGTGCCTGTTTCCTTGCAAAATCTCTATTATTCTTGTAGCCAACTTCTTTTTGCGAAAGCATTTTTCTAAAACCGTATTTTTCTTTCAAGCGGTTCACTCTACCGCCCTCTTGGTCAACACTAATAAAGAGAGTTTGGTCAGTGAGCTTTTTAATATCAGCTATCAATTCACGCAAAGTATCTTTTGCACTTTGCTTTTTTTGATTCTTACTGAGATTTTTTTCAAAGATGATAATACCAGAAATCTTGTGTTTTTGTATTGAATCTATAATAGGATGGTCCTTAGTCAAAGATGTGCCTTCAAAACCTAATATCAACATTTTTGCAACTTTTTCTCTTAAAGGAACAAAAGTTTCTGCTGCATGCGCACTTGAATAAATAAGTAAAGAAATCAAAAAACTTGCATAAATTTTAAACATTAAGAAACCCCATAAATAATAAAAAGGAAGTATGCTCAAAGAGTATTTCAATCTCAATTAAAAGTAAAGAATTATCATTTTCACTTTTTTTGCCTTCGGCGACCAA
>CAYJHE010000022.1:0-10392 GCA_964369675.1 uncultured Desulfovibrionaceae bacterium
TGCTGACCTCATCCTTACCAAGGATGCACTCTACCGACTGAGCTACAAAGGCATGGGTATTAAGGAAGTGCAAAAAAAAATTATGCATGCTTCGTGAAGTCATTTTTTAGCAAAGCACTTGGTATTTGTCAAGAAATTTTTATCGTGGAAATTTTTATAAAAACTCTAAAAAAAAAGAATGAAAATAAAAACTTGACCGAAAAAAAATTTCTTTTATACTCATGTTATGAATATCTTACTTTTAGAACAAGACTATTTATCAGCAAGCAATAAAAGAGCGCACAGTGCTTGCCATTCAGTGCAAATAGCAAGGCTTATGCAAGAATATACTAACAATAAGGTGTATATCTTGGCTAATCCTGAGTCTGCTCTTTTGTCATCTGCAAATAAACAAAAAATACAATGTCTTGCAGAACCAAGTGGCTTTTTTACTTCTTTAAAGTTCGCTCTTTTGCTTAAAAGGTACAAGATTGATATTGTGCATACTTTTGACCTTCTTTCAGCAGGACTTGCAGTGAAAGCCCTTTCTTTTGCAAGTAGTGTCAAACATATACACAGTGAAAACAGAAATACTGAAAAAGACGACATGCTACTGTCTCATGTATTTAAAAAGCTAGATGCCTGTATTTTTGCTCATAAATCCTTTGAAGGGCAGTATAAATTTAAATATATTTACCAAGAAAATCACAGACCTGTTGACTTCTATGTTGCGGATATTTTTCCCTGTGTTGATATTTTGAAGAAGAATGAAGAAGTGATAGCTCTTGAAGAAGTTGAAATTATAAATAATTTTATACCCTTAGAAAATGAGGCATCTGATGTTTCTGAAACGCAAGTCGATTCAGAGCAAGATAGCGCTCTTATCAAAGCATTTAATGAAAAAGAAGCTGCGCAAAGCTTAGGCACAAGCATCAAAGATGTGCATGAAGAGAAGGCAAGGCAAGAAGAGCTTGATAAGGCAATACAGGCTAAATATCATAAATTTTTACCCTTTAGCGAAAGCAATAAGAGAATACGTTTTCTTATTCCTTACTCTGCTACTTTGACTGATGTCGACACTGTTGCAAATTCGCTTAGATGCTTTAATGAATATGAAGGGCATATTTATAAATGGGAGGCCTACTTCATAGGGCCTGATGTTGATTTTGAGAAGATTCTAAAATATGCAAAAAAACACGAAATCCAAGATAATATTGCTATCTTTAAAAAGGAAATTGATGAAGAAGATTATTCAAAATCTGAAATATGCATTGTTTCAACCTTTAAAGATGAATATAATCTCGAAGAACTTTTCAAGTCTTGGGCATGTGCAAAACCAACCATTATAAGCCAAAGAATGCCTTATTACGAGAAGGCGGTGAATGGTAAAAGTGTGCTTGTTCCAGATTTAGATACAGCTCTTTCTCTTTCAAGTGTAATGCACAAGCTTGTGCAAAATGTTGAAAGTAGAGCTATTATTGTTGAAAATGCAAAGTCAATGGACTTTGAAAAACTCGCAAAAGAAAGTGCAAGAAAATACGATACTCTTTATTCAGAAGTGAAGGAAAAACAAGAGAATGGTATAAGGAAAAACAAGAAAAATTTATAGACAAAGTCTAGAGTATTTCTTTGATTTAATTCATTAAATTATTTTGCAAAAGGTCTATTAACACTTTAACTTTTAGAGAAAAATTATTAATAAATTTAAGTCTTTAAAAAGATTAAACTTTTTCTAAAAAATATGTATTGACAACTAGCCTAAATCTTTGTATATTTAACCTATGATTTGACTGTAAGTTGGATTTGTTAAATATTTTAAGGTTTTAAAAAAAATCTTAGGGGAAAAATATGTCAGACACAAATAAGCGCTCTTCTGAAAAAATTTCTTTGAAGTTAGATAACGGTAAATCGATGGAATTTTATGGAAGGGAGATTGCGGAAGAATCTTGGTATAACGAAGATGCAAAAAGCATCACACGTCAAAGAGTTTACGAAACCGACAAAGGTTCACAGGTCTACTCTGTATTAGAGGGTGATGGTTCTAATCGTTCTTCGCGTGCTTATTCTATGGCTGTGCAGGACGCTGTCTTGTATATGTCTGATGCCAAGCAGCAATTAGAAGTGCCAGAAGAACTTTTCATACTTTTTCTTGAAGACTTATTAGCTCAAGCTGGCGTAAACTCAAATAATGCTATTGAGGACATAAAAGAATTCCTCAAGGCTGCTAACTGCTAGTTTTCTTTCACTAATTATTTTGAGGCAAGGTTACTTTTCTTTGTCTGTGCTTTTCTTACCCTAAGTGAAAAAGACAATAGACCTTGCTGTTATATAAATTTGTATTATTATAAGGTTTCCTTTGAAAATAAGGAGGCCTTTTTTAATTGCTTTTATACATGCAGATATGTTTGTGCTGAATTGATTGGGAAACTATCTTAGTATAAATTAATGCTTAGCAAGCACTTGATTTTTTGGCTCTTTGGTGGTATTTTGTTTTTAAAAGGAGAAAAGCTATGACGTACTCAAAAGAATTTGAAAGCTTGCAAACCCCTGTTTTTGTAACAGATATTGAGAGGCTGCGTTCAAATGTTGCAATACTTGACCAAGTGCAAGAAAGAACAGGCGCTAAAATTCTTTTGGCACTTAAAGCCTTTGCGCAATATTCAACCTTTCCTGAAATTTCACGCGCATTTAATGGCGCTCTCTATGGTTGTTGTGCTTCCTCGCCGCATGAGGCTCGCCTTGCAAAGGAAGACTTTCAAGGTGAAGTGCATGCCTTTGCAGCAGCGTATTCACAAGAAGATATGGACGAACTTCTTTTGTATTGTGATCATATAGTTTTTAATTCTTTTTACCAGTTAGAAAAGTATCTTCCCTGCGTTTTGGAATACAATAAAAAGCACAATAAAAACATTGAGCTTGGGATAAGAATTAATCCTGAGCATTCAGAGGGGGCTCACTTTTTGTATGACCCTTGTTCAGACATGTCTAGGCTTGGTGTGCGCAAAAAAGACTTCAAACCCGAACTTCTTGAACATATTTCAGGTTTGCACTTCCACACTTTGTGCGAACAAAATTCAGATGCATTGGAAAGAACGGTTAAAGCGGTTGAAAGCGGTTTTGGCGAATACATGTCTCAGATGAAGTGGATAAATTTTGGCGGAGGACATCATATCACAAGAAGCGATTACGACATCGATTTGCTTTGTTCTTGCATAACACAAATCAAAGAAAAATATGATGTAGAAGTATATCTTGAGCCTGGTGAAGCTATTGCTCTTAACGCGGGCTATTTAGTGACAAGTGTGCTTGATATTGTTGAAGCAGATGTGAAGACAGCTATACTTGACTGTTCAGCTGCATGTCATACACCTGATGTTTTAGAAGTGCCCTATACGCCTGCTTTATTCAATGCCAAAGTGCATCAAGACCTTACACCCATTGAAGAATTTACTTACAGATTAGCAGGCAAATCTTGCTTAGCAGGTGATAATATAGGTGTGTATACCTTTGAAAAAGCAATGGAAATTGGTGATAAGCTTGTATTTAAAGACATGGCTATATATTCTATGGTAAAGACAAATACTTTTAACGGACTTGCCTTGCCAAGCATTGCAAGGTTGATTGATGGGAAGGTTATAGTTGATAAAAACTTTGCGTACGAAGATTTTCGCTCAAGGTTGTAGATTTAAAAAATCTTAATTTGAGCTTAGAATGAGTTGACAATAATTAATATTTCGACAATAATAAAGCAATTCAAAAATTTGAGAGAATATAAATATGGGAAAAATGATAGATAAATTTTTAGGTTTATTTTCTAGTGATTTGGCAATAGACCTAGGTACAGCTAATATATGCGTTTATATGAAGGGCAAGGGTATTGTTTTACGCGAGCCTTCAGTTGTTGCGGTTAAAACAGACGGGCGCGGTGTAAAACACGTTCTTGCTGTTGGACTTGATGCAAAGAAGATGCTTGGTAAAACTCCAGGCAATATTCACGCAATTCGCCCTATGAAGGACGGTGTTATTGCAGACTTTGAAGTAACCGAAGCTATGCTCAGACACTTTATTTCAAAGGCGCATAACTCTCGCCGTTTGGTTCGTCCGCGTATTATGATTTGTGTGCCAACTGGTATTACACAGGTTGAAAAGCGCGCAGTGAAAGAATCAGCTGAAAGTGCTGGCGCAAGAGAAGTTTATCTTATTGAAGAACCAATGGCAGCTGCTATTGGTGCAAACCTCCCAATTCAAGAACCTACATCTAACATGGTAGTTGATATTGGTGGTGGTACAACAGAAGTTGCTGTTATTTCTTTATCAGGCGTTGTGTATGCACATTCAGTTCGTGTCGGCGGTGACAAGATGGATGAAAGCATCATGGTGCATGTAAAACGTAAGTACAGTATGTTTATTGGTGAATCCACTGCTGAAGATATTAAAATTAAAATCGCTTCTGCTTTCCCATTAGAGCACGAAGAACAAATTGAAGTTAAGGGTAGAGACATTGCTTCTGGTATTCCTAAAAGTGTAGCTATTACATCAGAAGAAATTCGTAAAGCTATTTCAGAACAAGTTGATGGCATTGTGCAAGCAGTGCGTTCTGCTCTTGAAAGCACACCGCCTGAACTTGCTGCTGATATTGTTGACAGAGGTATTGTTTTAACAGGTGGCGGCGCTCTTCTTAAAGGCTTAGATCAGCTCTTGAGAGAAGAAACAGGACTTCCTATTACTGTTGTTGATGATCCTTTATCAGCAGTTGTGCTTGGAACAGGACTCGCCTTAGACAATATAGACGTGCTTGGTGAAGTTTGCGTCATATAGTATGACTTTGATGTTTTCTCAAACACTTTTTATTGTGTCTAATCATTCCTAAAAATAGAGAGCTGGTGTAGTTTGCCCTTTGGTTTAAGCTATATCAGCTTTATGCATATTTATGAGAACTCTTCTATGAAGCGAATTTTCCTCTCTATTATCACTTTCTTTTTTGCATTTATTGCTTTATATACTTGGAATAATAGAACTTCATCTTTAGATAAAGTGGCAGCACACACTGGCCTTGAAATCACAGGTTTTTTCTTGGGTTCAGCAGAATCTTTTGCTGATGCCGTGAATGCTGTGTGGGCAAACTATATAAATTTAACAGAAGTTCGCCAAGAAAATATAGATTTGAAAGCTAAAATTGCTGAACTAGAGCATAAAAACGAATTATATAACGAAGACTTACAAGAACTTAAAAGATTGAAGAGATATTTCTCTGTAGATGTTCCACAAGAGTGGACAAAGTCTGTTACAAAGGTGCTTGCAGGAAAATTAGGTGCTTTTTCAAGTCTTGAAACTGTTGTTTTAGACAAGGGCTATTTGACAGGCGCAAGTGTTGGCAGACCACTTATGACAGATAAGTATATTGTCGGTTCAGTATTCCAAGCAGGACCTACAAAGAGCATGGCTCTTTTAATTAACGACCCTGAAAGTAGAATAGCTATTATTTCTGAAAAAACACGTTTGCATGGTATTTTAGCAGGCGCTGGCAGTGGAAAACCTCTTGAAATACACTTTATTGACCAAGATGTTGCGCTTATACCTGGTGAAAAGCTTTATACTTCTGGTATCGACTCTTCATTTCCCAAAGGAATTGCAGTTGCACAGGTCATAGATGAAAGACCTCTTACAGCAGCCTCATTGCATATTTATTTTGCAAAAGCTTTAGCTGACCTTTCAACACTTGAAGACTTAATCCTACTTCAACCACCATTAGAATCCAGCATAAGGATGAAACAAATCAAGAGTGAAATTCAAAGAAAGGCAGATGAAAAAGCAAGACAAGAATTAGAAGAGACACAAAGCAGTAAGAATGTAAATAAAAGAGTCTCTTCACTCAATAATACAAGTCTAAAACCAAATGTATAAATTGGGAAATAAAGCATGAATATATTAAACTTTATTTGGTGGTTATGTTTTGTGCTAGGCGCCTTGATAGCACAAAAGCTCTTTTCCGGATTTGACTTTTTGATTGTAGGTTTTATTCTTTTATTACAAGAAGAAGATTTAATGCAATTAGCTATAGTGACACCATTTTTGTTGCTTATTCAAGAAAGCATCTCGACTTTTTCTTTTGGAACCGTCTTACTTTGGTATGTTATAGCCATTGTACTCACTGTGCTTGCAAAATGGCTTTTTCAAACAAGAACATTTTTCTTTATTCTCACTTTTTCTCTGCTTTTATCTTTTTCACAAATTGTGGTATACTATATCATGCAGGCTCTTGAAGGCAGTGAGTTGCAAAGCTCAGATCACTATATAGAGCTTAGAATAATTCAAGCACTTATCATTGCAATCACCTATAAAATAGCAACAATCACAAGACCAAAGGCAGTTGAAGCTGCTTTTAAAAATTCATAACACACTTGGTTTATTATGAAAATAGAAAGTCAATATACATATCAACCTCCACGCTTAGGTTTATTTCTTTTGCAAATATTAATACTTTTGCTCTTTTTAATATTGTGCTCACGTTTTTGGTATTTACAAATATTACAAGGGCAAAGATACAGTGAACTTTCTGAAGCAAACCAAATGCATACAGAAGAAATTAAAGCTGCACGCGGTATTATTTATGACCGTAATTTTAGTAAACTAGCAAGAAATGATATAACTTTTTCGATTTCCGTTAACAGAGAATACGCACCAGATGTTGACTATACACTTCATTCTATTGCCGCTATTCTTGATGTAGATGTGAAAGAATTGAGTGACAACTTCAATACAGCCAAAAGAAAGTTAAGTTATTTTGCACCTGTGCCTGTTTTAGAAGGCTTGACTTACGAGCAAGTAGCAAAGGTTGAAAGCAAGATTATGTTTATGCCGGGTGTGAGCACGCAGACAAAATTAAGACGTGAATATCCATACGCAGATTCCTTTGCACATATTTTAGGTTATGTTGCAGAAGCAACTCAAGAGGATATGACAAAGGATGAAGAATTAGCTCTTGGTGATATTGTTGGTAGGCAAGGTTTAGAAATTGAATTTGAGCCAACCTTGCGCGGAGCAAAGGGTTTATACAAAGATCAGCGAGATGTTTTTGGAAAGATTGTGCAAAGAGATTTAGAGATAGAACCTATTGCTGGTACAAATGTTGTGCTTTCTCTTGATGCAGAACTACAAAATAAAATTATTGGAATTATGGGTGATTATGCTGGCTCTGTTGTTGTAATGGACCCGCACACTGGGCATATAGAAGCACTTGTCACCTTGCCAAGTTATGATAATAATCTTTTTGTGCGTGGATTATCACACGAAAAATGGAATGAAATCAGTACTGATTTACGTTTTCCATTACAAAATAGAACTATTCAAAGTATGTATCCCCCTGCTTCTGTTTGGAAATTGGTGATGAGTGGACTTATTTTAAAAGAAGGAATAAGCGAGCACGCATCAGTTTATTGTGGAGGCTCTACTAGAGTTGGTAATAGAGAGTTCCAATGTTGGAAAAAGGGTGGCCATGGTTATGTTGATATGGAAGCAGCCATCAAACATTCTTGTGATATTTATTTTTATGAAATGGGTTTACGCTTAGGTATTGATAAGATTTCAGAATTTGCATTTGCATCAGGCTTTGGTAGACCAACAGGCATTGATATTCCAAATGAAAAGGGCGGTCTTGTTCCAACAAAAGAATGGAAATTAAGAAGATATAGCGAAAAATGGCAAGACGGCGAAACAGTAAACGTCTCAATAGGGCAGGGGCAAACATTAGTCACACCTGTACAAATTGCTTCCTATATTTCTTCCTTATTAAATGGCGGAAAGATTTTGAAGCCGCAGATTTTGCTTTCAGAAAAAGCGAACACAAGTCTTGAAACACCAACAACAGAAAAGCATAGACAGCTACTCAAAAAATATATGATCGAAACTGTGGACAGCGGAACAGCACGAGTTTTAAAATCAATAAATCCTGGCATCACTATTGGTGGTAAAACTGGAACAGCGCAAGTCGTAAAGCTTCGCATGGTTGGCGACAGAAGATTAAAAAACGAAGAGATGGAATACTTTGAGCGTGATCACGCTTGGATAGCCGCCTTTACAGAATATAAGGGCAAGGATTATGTGATTGTTACAATGCTCGAACATGCAGGCGGCGGTTCAAGTGCAGCAGGTCCTGTTGTTCGAGATGTGATACACGAAATTTATAAAGAAGAAATCGAACAAATTTTAGCAGCAAAGAAGAAATAAGTTCTCCACTTTGTTAGAGCGAGGCTATCAAATGCGTTATTTCTCAAGTAATCTAAAGAAAGTAGCCCAGTTTTTTCTTGTTACACTATTAATGTTAACTCAATCTGTCTTTGTGCCATTTGCGCAGGCAAGCTCAATATTTGAAGCAATGACTGTTGCTGAAGAAAGAGAGCTAGGCGAAAAAGTAGATGTGATGATGAAAACAAAGGCTCCCTTACTTTTTGACCCTTATATATTGGGTTATTTAGAAAGAATGGTAGAGAGGCTTTCAAAAAATATCACTGCACAGCCTTTTGAATTAGAAGTTAACTTGATTTACGATAAAAGAATCAATGCATTTGCAACTGCAGGCGGATTTCTTTATGTAAATAGCGGTTTATTTCTTACAATGGAAAACGAGTCAGAACTTGCTGGTGTTGTAGGGCATGAAATCGCGCATATAACACAAAGGCATATAGCAAAAAGACAACAAAAATCTACACTTGCTATGCTTACTTCAATTCTTACCGCAGCAGCGGCGGCTTTAGCTGCTTCACAAGGCGGCGGAAATCTTGCTGCTGGAGCTATGTCTGGCGGTGTGGCAGCAGGGCAATCAATAATGCTTGCCTATAGCAGACAAGATGAAAATGAAGCAGATACAGTAGGTTATGAATATTTAGTCAAAGCAGGCTATGACCCTCAAGCTTTTGTAACAGCATTTAGAAAATTACAAGCTCAATCTTTTGGCGCAAAGGGTGTACCTACCTATCTTTCTACTCACCCAGACCTTTCAGATCGTATAGTATTTCTTGACAGCAGAATAAGAGCTGAGGGCAAGAACTTTAAAGTAAAGAAGCAAGATAATAGAGAATTTCTTCAAGTGCAGTCTTTTTTGCGTGCACAAGTGGATACAATAGCAAATGCAAAGCATTATTTAGATAAACTCAATCAAGACGAAGCCTATGTTCAAATAGCGCAGGCACTTCTTGCCGCGCGTGAACATAAAACAGATAAGGCTGAAAAACACTATACAAATGCACTTCAAAAAGAGCCGAATAATGCCTTATATTTAAGGGAGTACGGCTATTTTCATTACGATTTAGGTGATATTTCAGTGGCATATGATATGCTGAAAAAATCAGCACGCCTAAATTCCAGAGATTTGATGACAAAGTTTCACTTAGCGCGTGTTGAAGATGCGTTAAATATGCGAAAAGAAGCGCAAAAAAACTATCATGCTATACTTAAAGAATATCCCTATGATGAGCAAGTACATCGTTATCTAGGGCATTCCTATGGGAGAAGTGATAATCAGTTTGAAGGTTACTTACACCTTGCCTATTCATCACTCTTTAATTATGAAAATAGAAATGCAGATAAGCAGTTTAAGCAAGCAGAAAAACTGGCAAAAACTCCAAAGCAAGAAGAAGCAATCAAGAAATTTAAAAAAACAAGAAATTATTTTGAAGAGAAAACTTCTTCTTAATTATGATAAAAAAAAAGCGCAGTATGTTCTGCGCTTTTTTTATTTAATTATAAATTCTAATGTCTGTCTTTAGCCAAAGAAATAATAACTCTTTTGAGTGGGCCTTCGTCTATAGAACGTGTTTGAATATCAGGCATATCCTGTAAAGCTAAATGAACAATTCTTCTTTGATAAGAAGAAAGTGGACGTGTTGAAGTGGATTTGCCAGTTTCTCTTGTGCGTGTGGCAAGCTTGAGAGCAAATTCTTGCAAACGGTTATCTTGTCTTGAACGGTAGTCGCCAACTTCAACTTGTACGCGTACATGTGCGTTTAATTTCTTGATGAGCATGCGCGCTGTAAGGTATTCAATAGAAGCGAGTGTTTGTCCTTCTTTGCCTATAAGTAAGCCCGAAGCTTCTGTTTCAATGGAAACACAAATTCTGTCATTATCAATTGAGCATTCGATATTGGCATCATCAACTATATAAGAAATAAGGTCATTTACAGTGCTTTTTGCGCTTTCAATAGCGAGATTCTTGTCGATCTCTTCAAAAGCTAAAAGGCTTGAGGAACTAAATTCTTTTGCATCTTCGCTATGAGCTGACTCATTATTTGTTCTTGCTTTTTGTTCAGCAGAACGAGCTTTGTTTTGTGAAGCAGCTTTATCATTGCGTGAATTGCTTGCTTCAGATTTTTTATCAGCTACTTGTTCATTTTTCTGTTCAGCTTTCTGCTCTGTTTT
>CAYJHE010000022.1:10492-20087 GCA_964369675.1 uncultured Desulfovibrionaceae bacterium
GTTCTGCTTTTGGTTCTGCTTTTGGTGAAACTTTTTGCTCAGCTTTAGCGGAATTTGTTTCAGTTTTTGCTTTTACTTCAGATTTGTGTTGATTCTTTTCTTTTGTGTTTTGCTTTGCATTATCTTGATTTTTTTTCTTATAGTTGTCTTCAAAAACTGAATCGGTTTTATTATAGAAAAAGTCCGCCTTTTTTGCAGAAATCTTTGCATCGCGTGCACCAAAAAGACCAAATACACCAGTTTTTGAATCTTCTAAGAGCATTATTTCTAACTTTTCGCGTTCGCAATTGAAGTAATCGCAAGCGCTATCTATAGCATTATCAAGGGTTTTGCCTTGAAATTCTTTAAAGTCTGACATGGTTAATCCTTTTTACTTGAATTATTTAATTTTTCTTAATGTGTACCACTGCTGGATAATACCAAATACGTTAGACATAAGCCAATAAATAACAAGACCTGAAGGGAAGTTTAAGAACATAAAGGTGAAGATAATAGGCATAAAGAGCATCATCTTTCTTTGTGTTGGGTCACCCATACTTGGTGTGAGAAGCTGCTGTAAGAACATACTTGCACCCATGATAATTGGAGTGATATAGAATGGGTCTCTTGCAGAAAGGTCAGCTAACCAAATATAATCAGTAAAAGGTAGGTAATAAATAAAGTCTGAATGACGTAATTCTAATGAATTGAGTAGGGCTTGATAAAGAGCAAAGAAAACAGGTATTTGAATTAGAATTGGTAAGCAACCACCTAGAGGGTTTACACCATAAGCCTTGTAAAGCTGCATCATTTCTCTGCTGAGTTGTTCTTTATTATCTTTATACTTTTCTTGTAATTGCTTCATCATTGGTTGAATTTGCTTCATCTTTTCCATTGATTTAAAACTTGCGCGTGTGAGCGGCCAGAAAACAAGCTTTACAAGAATAGTAAGAAGTATGATTGCTATACCCCAGTTTGCATAGATATTATCATAGATAAAAGTCATAACAATAAGTAGTGGGCGCGCTAAAATATCAAACATGCCCATGTCAGTTGCTTCAGAAAGTTGTTGAGGAGCAAGTTCGAGTAAGGATGCTTTTTTAGGGCCAAACCACCAATAGTTTTGAATGGTATGGGCTTGATTTGCTTGTAGAATAAATTCTGATTCTTCAAGAGCAACACGCCAAATATTTGATTGTATTCTTGCTTTTAGTGTAGCTGGATTTTGTGAAACAGGAGCAACAGCAGCTAAGAAATAGTTTGAAGCAAGACCTGCCCAATTGAAAACCTCAGCAGCGATAAAGCCTTCTTCTGTGAGAGTATCGACATCTAGTTCTTCATTTAAACTGCCGTTTTCATAAACAAGCTTCATTGTGTCGTATGAATTATCAGGGCTTGAAAGTGAAGAAGTAGCTAAAGTAAAAGAAATGCGAGCAGTGCTTGGAACAGTAGAAAGGATTTCAAAATTCTCTTCAATAAGATAGGTTTCGGCATTGAATAAAAGTGTTCTTTTAAAAGTCATGTCGTTCATGACGCCGATAAATTCGAGACTTTTGCTATCGCCTGAAAGAAGTGTAGTATCAGTAGCATCTGATTGCCATTGACCGTTAAACCAAGTAGGTTGACCGCCTACTAAGATACCCATTGGCGAAACAAGAGAAGCATCTTTTGAAATAATTTCAACAATTTGTGGTGAATTGATTTCTGCTTGATAGTCTTTGAGCTTGAATGAAGTAAGAATAGCACCACTTGTGTTTATAACAGCTGTATAAAGTGGAGTATCAACTGTGATTTCACGTCCTTGTGTTGGTGCAAAAACAGCAGCAGCAGGAAGAGATTGCTGTTGAGTAGTTTCTTGTGCTTGTGTTGTCACATCAGCACTTGGGTTTGCCCCTTGTGATTGCTCAGCAACAGGTGCAGGTGTAGTAACCCAGCCCATGCGTAAAGAAAGTTCTGACCAGCCAAGAAGAATGGCTAAACAGATGACCGTAGCAATTAAAATGCGTTTTGATTCCATACATAATCCTTTTTGTAAAGGAATATTGAAACATAACTTTTTAAAGCTTCAAAATGGGTTTTTCATTATTATCTATTCTTTTTTTGAGGGACAGGGTCAAAACCACCTTCAAAAAGAGAGTTACATCTTAAAATACGGCGAATTGATAAAAAAGTGCCGTAAAAAACACCATGTATTTCAATTGCTTCTATTGCGTAAGTGGAACAAGAAGGATAATAACGACACGCATTTGGAAGAAAAGGTGAAATACATTTCTTATAAAACTTTATAGGTAAGAGAAAAGCCTGCTTAACAATATACCTTATTTTATTCATATTTTTTTAAAAGCCCAAGTAGTTCATCTTCTACTTTTTGATAATCTAATTCATGAATTTTAATGTGTTTTTTCGGAGTGAAAACAATGTCTGCATTTTGAGGAAAATACTCTTGATTCTTTCTACAAAATTCTCGCAATAAGCGTTTTAGTCTGTTACGCATGACAGCATTTCCGACTTTTTTTGTCACAGCCATGCCAATGCGAGGAGTTTTTTGTGTAGATTTATTATGTATAAATGCCAGAAAAAGCTTTGAATGAATCTTTGTTCCTGTGTCATAGCAAAGAGAAAAGTCGGGTCTTTTCAGAATTCTCTTCTCTTTTTCCCATGTTAAAGACATAATCATTCCTACAATTTAAACACAAATATGGCAAAAGGCTTCTTTTAGCTTAGTAAAAGAAGTCTTTTGTCATGAAAGTTAGATTTATAAGAGATAGAATTATAGGCAAAGATGTGAATGAATAACGTGCTGTATAAAAAACACTTTTGCCTAGTTGAAATCTCCATTGATTATGCAGCTAAACGCTTGCGACCTTTTGCGCGGCGGCGTGAAATGATAGCACGTCCATTTGGTGTGCTCATACGCTCACGAAAACCGTGAGTTCTTTTTCTTCTGATCTTACTTGGTTGATAGGTACGTTTCATTATATAGCTCCTTAAATTATTGTAATAATGTAATAAATCTTGCTTGTTCGTGAATGAAATTTAAAAGCAAGAAGCATTTAATTAAACTAAGTCGTCTCTTATAACTTGACTTCTTATTAAGGTCAAGTTTAAAATCGTACATTAAGAATTTTTTTTATTGCCTATATATAAATGTTAAAATGGATTTAAATTGTCTTGCTAGATTTTATGAACTTGTGTTATATTTCTAAATAAGAATTGATAGCATTTTACACTTAGCTTGTCCTTGTATAAAAATTTGAAACATTTTTTAATGTAGTAAAAAAATATTGACAAAGTTTTAAAATTTAGTATGATGAGACTATGTTAAGTAATAAATGGGCTTTGCGCTTTGTGTTAAAGTCACTTTGTTATCTTTTCTATATATTGTAAGTTGCTAAAATTATTTACAATATATTTAGAAATAAAAAGAGGAATCTTTTTGTTTATACTTGCCTTTTTGAGCTCTTTTTGAGCTATGCCTTTATTTAAATGCCAAAAAGGCTGGTGTTTTTTTGTTAACATTAGGATTTGACATCTTTGTCAAACTTATTGTTTGTGGGGTTCTGACTAAAGCAGGAAAATGTGTTTCGGAAGCTTTGATTTCCCTTCTCGCGCAAGCGCAAGTCAGAAAAATTTTGTTAAAGCTTAGGTAAAAAAAACTTTTGTAACAAAGGAGTTTAGAGTGAGACATTTAAAAGTTCTTCTAATCTTGGCAGCGGTTGTAATGTCAGCTGGTGCAGCTCAAGCAAAAATGGTTGCAGCTTCACTTGAAAGAACTGTAGACAGCTACATGTATCTTATTGACAATTCAGGTTCTATGATGATGACCAACAAAATTACTGGCATCAACAAAATGGAAATGGCTAAAATGGCAGCAGTAAAAGTAGAGTCAAACGTACCTTACTTAGGCTACCAAAATGCTGTTAACCTTTTCACACCAAACGCTATCGTAGCACCTGCTGCTGATAGAGACATCGTTGCTACATCTAATGCAATCAACGGTATCAAAAACAATGCTAAAGTTTATCGTCGTTTCACAGAAATGGGTGATTCTTTAGCTCAAACAGCACAAGTTGTTTCAGCAATGAAAGGACCTAAAGCTGTGTTCTTTATCTCTGATGGTAAATCAACAGACGGCAGCATGGCTCCTGCTCAAGCAGCTCAAGCTATGTACAATGCAAACCCAGACATGGTTATGCACGTTATCTCAGTTGCTGATACAGCTGAAGGCGTAGAAAACTTAAATGCAGTTGCTGCATTAAACCCAAATTCACAATTAATCGACGCTACAGTATTGTTAGGTTCTGATGAATTAGCATACCAATTCACAAAATCTGCATTATTCAACTACAACTATGCTATGAAGACAGTATTCTTCGCAGTTGGTAGCTACAGAATTTCACGTGAATACGCTATGAAATTAGACAAATTAATCTGCTGCGTAGGTATCCACCCAGGTGCGGTACTTTACATCCAAGCTTCTGCTGACCCAACAGGTAGCACAGAATCTAACCAAATCCTTTCTAACAACCGTGCAAACGCTGTTAGAGACTACCTTGTAAAAGGTGGCTTAAACCCAGAACAAATCTCTGCTGTTGGTATCGGCGAAACAGACATGTTCCCAACATACCCAGAAGATCGTCGTGCTGACATCCACATTCGCTTACGCGCAAAAGGTAATGCACACGAATAGTCAACTTGCCTTTTGGCAGTGATTATCATGAGATAATCTGATTATAAGTGAGGGCACTCTCGAAAGAGAGTGCCCTTTTTTACATATTTTTTCGTAGGGGCGAGCAGCGCTCGCCAGTTGTAGTCTTCCTAAGCATGCAATGCAAAACTTTCCCTTGTAAGAAAAAAATTCCTAGTTTTCTTTTATTTGAAAAGTGCAAATTATTGATTTTATATGATTTAATTTGCATTACTCTCGTTGGCACGCATTTTGCTTTATACATGGCAGTGGTAATAAATTACCATATATAAAATTTAGAGTAGGAACAAAGCTTCCTATAAATTATAACTCTCGGGAGGGAAACCATGAGTTTAACAGCAAGTATGTGGACTGGCGTATCAGGTATGCTCGCACACGGCGACAAAATGAATGTTATAGGTAACAATATCGCTAACGTAAACACTATAGCCTATAAATCACAAAGAATGGACTTTGCAGATTTATTCTATACAGATGAATACAATAATGGCGGTCTCAATCAACAAGGGCACGGTGTGCGCACTTCAACAATTATCACAGCCTTTACACAAGGCCCTTATGAAGCGACTTCAAATCCGACTGACCTTGCAATTAATGGTTCAGGATATTTCCAAGTTCGTAAAGACAATTCTGATGAAGTGTATTACACAAGAGCTGGTAACTTTACTTTTGATAAAGAAGGTAACCTTGTTGACGGTAATAACTATATACTCCAAGGCTGGGAAATAGAAAATAGTGGTGGTGTTCAGCGAGCAACAGGCGGTGGATTGACTGCAAATTCTGACAACGAATCAGATGTTCTTGGAACAGGCACACCGCAAGACGTAAAGCTAGATGCTTTCACCATTCAACCATTTGCAACTACAAACGTCACCTTTATCACGAATCTTTCAGCTGAAGGTGAAGATAATATCAATAATAATACAAACCCATTCACTGGTTTGTTCAACACTTGGGACGGAACACAGCCTCCTGTGAACGCGTCAACTCCTCCTATTGCGCAAACTGCTTATGAATATTCTTCACCAATTGAAGTCTATGACGAAGCTGGTGTAAAACATGTTCTTACAGTGTACTACGATAAAGTAGACTCTAACGATTATCAAGGCGGCGGAGATGGCGAAATTTGGGAATATATTGTCACAATGGACCCTGCTGAAGACCAAAGACAGTATTTTGATTTCGATCCAAATAATCCAGAAGGCGGAACATTAGTTGATGTTTCCTCAACTGCAATGGCAGGGATGCTCGGTTCAGGTACTATTACTTTCAACTCTCAAGGGCAAGCAACTAGCCAATCTTTCTATACTTTATTTGGTTCTAATACACCTGAATCAAATCCTAATGACTACCACTCTTACTACGACCAAGGTACAGATTCTTATGTTGACATACCGATGATGAATACAGGCGGTTATGTTGTTGACCCGGTTACAGGTGCGATTTCTCAATCTGAATTTGCTGAAAAAAATATTTCAGACTTAGACAATTGGCGTACAGCTGAAGTTTCTGCTGAAGGCTATCCAATGTTTGTGCCAAACTTTACAGGTTTACTAGATTCACAAACAACTGGTTCAGAACAAGGCGCGAAACATGCTATTGAATTAAACTTTGGTATGAAAGCATCTAATACTGACTCTCCATGGTCAATTCCAAACGGAAGCCTAGCTGACCTCACAGTTGACCCATACGAAGAAAACCAAAACTACGATGCTAACGACCCAAATGGCCCTGGCGGTCCAGAATATTATCAAATCAATGAAGACTATTCCTCAGCACTCCTCACTTCTGTGAGAGGTGAACTCGACACCTTGAGAGACCAATGGGAAATGGGTGGTTATGAAAGAGAAAGTCCTGCTGGTTCAGGCGTCTTTGTAGAAATAAGCTTTACAGAAATTATCAATGGAACATACACTGCTGCTGATATTGATAGAGCTACAGGTGTTCAAGCTGATGGCGTAACTGCGGCAACACCTGCAAGTGGTGCTGCTATTGACACAGCGATTGACGGTATTGCCCTCACAGGAACTGACCCTACAACAGGTAATCCTACAAGCGCATTAAGATATAATGTGAATGCTTCTGCAACACACGCACAGCAAATAGCCTATATCTATAATACAGATAATAGCGGACAAAATGTCGACCGTTCTATATTTGAAGCGGCAACACCTTCTAATGCAACTGATTTAGCAAACTTCACAAAGCCTGTAATCATAGAAGACTCAGCAGTGCAATCACAAGCTGGTTCATCTGCAACCTATAAGGGCTCTCAAAACGGTTATCCATTTGGTAACTTATCAACCTATTATGTTGACGAAAAGGGCGTGTTATCAGGTGTTTATGATAATGGTATCACCATGCCACTTTATCAAATAGTATTATACGATTTTACTTCACCTCAAAACTTGAGACGTGAGGGCGGTAATGTCTATTCACAAACTCTTGACTCAGGTGACCCAAAATCAGGTCCTCCGAATGTAGCAGGATTAGGTTCAATTTCTTCTAACTCAATCGAACAATCAAACGTAGACTTAGCAACTGAATTTGTTCTTATGATTACTACGCAACGTGGCTTCCAAGGTAACTCAAAAGTTGTCACTACTGTTGATACTCTCCTTGGTGAAGTCATCAACATGAAGAGATAGTGAATAGTATATAGTTATTAATATGTGAATGTGGGGCTTAGTCCCCACATGAACAAAAAATATAAAAAAGACATGGTTTCCCTCCCCATGTCTTTTTTTATTCATTTTTAGCTCTAGTCTGCGTGCGTGATATATATTATTAACAGGTTTATTTTTCTTCGTTTTTTACTGGTTGCGCTCCCCGCGCGGGGCCAAAGGAGGGTGCTAGGGTTGCACCCTCGTACCCTCTTTGGAAACTCCCGCCACCCGCTAGAATTGGCACAAAGTCGGCTTGTCTTAAAGCGATGCCTTAAGTACCTTTTTTTCACTTCGTTCAAAAATAGGCACTTGGCAAGTCGCTCTTGCTAAAGAAGTAATAACATCTGCGCCGACAAAAGGCATGTGCCAATTCTCTCTAAGCGAAGCGCGAAACTTTGAAGAAAGATTTGGTCAAACGTAAAATAAGCGTAGTGAAAGAAACGAAGGCAGTGAACAAAGGTTTTGGTGATTTCTTCACGCGAGCGTAGTAAAAAGCACGTTAAGAAATATATTCAAGCATATCAGTTGGTGTCATTGCTCTTTGTCCTTTTACTTTTGCGCATTTGTCTCCAGCTAGTCCGTGATTATAAACAGCTGAACAAAGAGCTTTTTTAATGGAAGTATGATAGCTTTCTTTTGCACTTTCTTTTTTGTAGATATTTGCAATTGCAGCACCAATCATGCCAGCAAGAATGTCACCACTGCCGCCTCTTGCCATGCCGGCATTCCCGCTTGAATTGATGAAAATTTCTCCGTCTGGACAAGATATAATTGTTCGCGCGCCCTTTAATATGAGATAGCAATTGAATTTTTTTGCAAAATCTTTAGCATATGTTATACGATTATTCTTGACTGTTTCAGAATTTGTGCCTGTCAGTCGTGCCATTTCTTGTTCGTGAGGAGTGAGAATAAGAGGAGCTTTTGCGCTTAGAAGAAGGTCAGTATTCTGTGAAATAGTAGTTAAAGCATCTGCATCTAAGATTAAAGGAATTGAAGCATTCTTTAGCAAAAACTTTGTCACTTCTTGGGATTTTTTACTTGTTCCAAATCCGCAACCGTGAACAATGGCTGAATAAATATTTAAGTTTTCAAATACTTGTAAAAAGGAAGTGCTATTTTTTTTGCTGTAGGGAAGAAAAACAGCTTCGTTAATCTTCATCTGCATAAGTGGCATAATTTTTTTTGAGCATGAATAATATAATAAACCCACTCCAAAACGTAAAGCGCCTATTGCAGCAAAAAACCCCGCACCAGTCATTGTTTTAGAACCGCAGGCAAGAAGAAGTTTGCCAAAATTTCCCTTATGTGTGTTTTCTTCACGCAAAGTAAGAAGAGGATCAGAAATGATATAATTTGCAAAAGTTTGTGTGGATTTAATTTCTCTTGAAAAACCGATGTCAACCACTTCAACACGACCTGCATGTGAACACGCAGGGTAGGAAACAAGAGCAGGTTTGAGAAATTCAAAAGTTATGGTGAGGTCTGCTTTAAAAGCATAGGGGCAAAGTGTGGCTGAATCAGCACAAAGCCCAGAAGGTATGTCGACAGCAACTTTTTTCATAGACCTTTCTGAAATTATGCGAAAAAGATCTTCCACTTTTTTTGTGAACACATCACGAAATTGCGTACCGTAGACTGCATCAATCAGCATATCGCAAGAGGGTAAAATTTGCTTCAAGTTCTCTATAGAGGAAAAAATTTCTATTGAAGGATTTTGCTTGCAGAGCTTGTAATAATGTTTTGTATCAGCTGACTTAGCTTTTTCATCTTCAACAGAAAAGACAAAAACTCTTATTCCCATTTTGGCAAACAAAGGAGCAAGACAATAACCATCACCGCCATTATTTCCTTTGCCACATAAAATAAGCAGGGAAGAAACATTTTCAAAAATCTTGTCTTGGACAAGTTTTGAATAAAAAGCAAAAGCTGCTTGATGCATAAGTTCAATAGAAGAAATGCCAGAAGAAGACATGCATGCCTTATCCATTTCTTGCATTTGTTTAGCGCTTGCAATGGGTAATAATGTTTGCATAATTAACCTCAAATAACTTTCACTATACATAGCAAGAATAAGGAAAAAAGTACAGAAAATAGGCAAAAAAAGATAGCTAGAGAAAAAAATAAAACATTATCAATCTAAAACATTGATATAATTGATTTTAAAAATAATATTTAAACTTGCAAAAGACAATGAAATGCTGTACATAGATAGAACTAAATCGCACATCTTAGCAATATCGTG
>CAYJHE010000023.1:0-17198 GCA_964369675.1 uncultured Desulfovibrionaceae bacterium
CATCAAAAGTGCCGTCTTCTTTGATTTCTGTATTGTTGAGATTGTCATTATCGCCTGTTTCGATTTTTAATGAAATGCCCTCAGAATTTAAGTCAGAAGTGTCAACTGTGACATTATGCGAGCCACTTGCAGTAAATTCATTGCCTGCTGCATCTTTCACGTCTATTGAAGCAGATATTTCGCCATTTGCTTCTGCTAAGTCGCTTCCTTTTACGCTGGCATAATAAGCGCCGTCAGTTCCTATCATAGCCTTGTATTCAGTGCCATTTATATTGATAGTAAGTATGTCGCCAGCTTTATAATCGCCTATAACACGACCTGAAAGCATGACATTTGCACCAGCTTCTGCTGCATTCAAGATGTCATCGCCTGCAACAGTGTTAAATACAATTTCAGCATTGATTTGTGTGTCAATTGATGCATTGTGTGAAGTATTTGCAGTAAGCTCGTTGCCAGCGGCATCTTTCACGTCTATAGAAGCAGAAATGTTGCCGTTTGCAGCCTCTATATCAGAACCTTTTACCTCAGCAGAATATGAACCGTCAGCATTTACGCTTGTTTCGTATTCAACTTCATTTACTGTAATTGTAACCTTGTCACCAGCTTTAAAATCGCCTGTAACATAGCCAGTAACAGTAACATCTTGTTGAGATTCTTGTATATTTATTGTGTTGTCTGCTGTGATATCATTAATAAAAATTTCAGCATTAATCTGTGTATCAACTTCAAAGTCTTTAGAAATTTGGGCTGAACCTTCATTGCCTGCATCGTCCTTTGTTGTGATAGAAACAGAAATATTGCTATCAGCAGCAAGGTCAGAACCTTTTACATCTATAGAATAAGAGCCATCAGCATTCACTGTGCCTGTATATGTTTGATTGTTTACAGTAATTGTTACAGTGTCGTTTACATTAAATTCACCTGTAACCTTACCTGTAACAGTGATGCTTGAATTTGATTCAACAGCATTGATGATATTATCCTTTGTGATAGGATTTACAGTGATTTCAACTTCAGGTGGAGTGACATCAACAAATTTAGACGAAGTTGTTGTGTTGTTTTCTTTATCTGTGACAGTCACATCAAGTTCAACTTCTTCTTCGTCTTCTGGTGGACTAACTTCAACATTCACGCCGTTTTCTATCATATCTTCTGTGACAACATCGTCAAAAAGAGTGTTTCCATCTTGGTCTTTAATAACAACTTTATCGCCAGGTTCAACACCTTCATCAAGTTCAACATCAACACTCACCTTGCCTGAATGTGAACTTTCTTCTTTTTCTACACTAGAAAGGGCTTGCTCAAGGTCAAGCGAATGGTCTATATTGTTTTGAAAATCTGTGTCGAAACTTTGTTCATCTGAACTTCTTTCATTGTCGTTATTCGTAGTAAAAATGCCTTCATTTAAAAGTGCTCGCCCTTGTTCAGAGCCGCCTTCAAGGTGGCCTAAAGAAGTAATACCTGTTGCTAAAACAGCATTGTCAGTAGAGTTGCGGCGAGTTTCTGCTGCTGGGTCTTCAATGTTGCTGGCAGCCGGCATCAAGCTTGCATCAAGAGCAGCAAAAAAATCCTTGCTTGAAATGAGCTCATTTGACAAAAGAAAGTCTGGCATATTTTCGCTTGTATAGGTGAGATAAAAATCTGATAGTACAATTGTTGAATCGCTTTCGCTAAAGTAGATTTCTAAACTATCATCAACTTTTTCAAAAATGGCATCGCTTGTGTCAAAATTAAAGTTTATTTGATTATTTGTGCTTTCAAGATTAATTATACGAGTTTCATTTGCTTGTGGTGCAGAGATGTTTAATGTAGACATGTTCTATCCTTAATTAATTGTGAGTTAAATGAAAAGCCTTATTGTGCTTTAATAAAAAAGTATTTATTGTTGAAAAACAAAGCCTAAAGTTTTAAAAAATTAAGGCTTTATAAAAGCAAGCCCTAAGTATCAAACTATCAAGGCTTTATGAAAAAACGTGTCTAAATTAGATTCTTCGTAATTTCAATCCTGGCAATATTTCAAAATGCTCACAGGTTTATTGCAAAAAAAACGCAACTTATTCTGTAAAAAGAGTAGTACCATTTAAAAAAATGTCAAGCTAAATTTATTCTATTTTAAATAAAAGCGGAAAATAGACTTTGAATTTGGCAGATATGATGTATATTATGTTGATATTATTGTTTTTATATGAAAAATAAAACACTTGATTAAATAAAAAAAATATTCTATAAAGCACATACCATTTTTTGGAGAAAATACATGAACGAATTTCCTACTTCCTTTTTCCCTGTCAACTACGATCCTACAAATATCTTTCTTCCTTCAATTGATGAAAGCATGATTCCAAAAGGCTTGACTCCTGAACCTGCAAATGTCAAAGACGTACACGCTGTTTCTGTCTTGATTAATGAATACGCAATTGACGGCGTCATGCTTGCTCGTGGCCCACAATATCTTTATCAAAACCTTCAAGAATATTATGTGGTTAAAGTTCCTTCTCCGCAAAAGTTGATAGGCCCTCTTGGCGAGAGCGATGACCTTGTTATTGCGTGTGTGAGCCTACATATTTTATGGGAAGATTTAGCAGAAGTTCGTTCGCTTGCTGTTCATCCACAATTAAAACGTATGGGTTATGGCAGAGTTTTAGTGGATTTTCTCAAAAAAGAAGCAAAAAGTATAGGCATTAACCGACTTTTTGCTTTTACTCTTAGACCTGACTTTTTTGCTGCTATGGGCTTTCATGAAGTGGCAAGAGAAAAGTTGCCGCCTGTTGTGTGGAATGCTTGCTCTAATTGCCCTAAATTTTATAAATGTGACGAAATTGGCATGATGATGCATATATAACAAGAGTTTAGAAAAAGGGTCAAAGTTTTTAGCTTTGACCCTTTTTTCTTTATTGTACCTGCTTCCACCATTCTGAAAATTTCTGGCTGTTATTATTGAGGTCTATTTCCTCGCCAATTTTAGGCGTGAGTAAGATATAATCCTTATTCTTGCTCTCTTCTGCTATCATATCAAGTGGGTCTTTCCAATCGTGCAAGGCAATGGCAAATTTGCTATTATGTGCGGGTAAAAGTCTTTTTGCACCCAATTCTTCTGCTGCGATTGCTGCGTGTTTTGGAAGCAAATGTATATGTGGCCAGCCTTTTTCATTAAATTGCCCAATATCTAGTATAGCTAAATCAAATTCGCCAAATTTTTGCGCTACTTCTTGAAAATGTTTTCCATATCCTGTGTCACCTGAATAAAAAATCTTTATATCATTTGTAATAAAGGCAAAGCCAGCCCAAAGTGTTTTATTTCTGTCAAAAAGGCGGCTTGAATAATGCCTTGCTGGCATAATATGCACACTTATATTATTCTTTAATTCTATGCTATCATACCAATATCCTTCCCAAATTTGTTCAGGTGTATAGCCCCATAATTCTAAATGTGCGCCAATGCCAAGAGGGGCAATCACTTTTTCTACCTTTGTTTGCATCTTCTTCATAGTGTCGTAATCGAGATGGTCGTAGTGATCGTGCGAAATGAAGATATAGTCGATATGCGGTAAGTCTTCGACATTAAAAACATTTGTTCCATCAAAGGCTTTGTTGAGAAATGAAAAAGGCGCGGCATAGGGAGTAAAAACAGGGTCAATGAGCATATTTATGCCATTTAACTGCATATAGTAAGATGAATGCCCAAGCGGAATAAGCGCATCTTTGCTTTTATCTAAGGCAAGAGCCTTGAGGTCTGTTTTTATGTTTGGCAAAGGCTGAGAGGGAGTTCTCTGACTGCTTTTGTCAAAATGTATCTTATAAAGATTGACAAAATAATTATCTCTTATCAAATTTGTTGGGTTCGCTTCTATATTATGAAACCCATTTTCATTATAATTAGGCATGCCTTCAATGCGTGCAAGTCTTTCGCCGCTTGGATTTGCTCCAAACCTTTCGTGGTGAAGTTCTAGGTACACAAAGCCAACAAGAGCGATGAGAAGAATTAAAAAAATATATCTTTTCTTTATCATATATAATACCTCATTTATTATGGGTGTTTAGGGCATAGGCAAAATGCGTAATGCCAAAAGTTGTGTTTGATTGTGTCGTCTTCTAAGTCGAGAAGATAGTCTAATATTTCTGAATTATCAGGTATATTTACAATGATATTTCTTAAAACAAGGTGAAAAATAAGTCCTCCGTAGTGAATGATTTTTGCATGGGGAAAAAATCTTTCTATAGAGGGTATGATATTTTCAGAATCTGCTGCTTCGGAAATATCCATTTGCATAATTTTTTCTAGTGAAATTCTGCGCACATGGCGAAAAAAATCTTGCTCTTTATTATAAGGATTTTTGAAGCACTCATCTGGCAGAGCTTCGCGCACAGCATTGACTATAAATAGTTCTAAATCAGAATACTGAAAGCGAGACTTGCCAACATAGTCGTCCATATAAAAATAGCCATCGTCTTTTAAAATATCGTAAGAGGTCATCACTGCTAGCCTTGTATTCATCATGTGATGCAGGGCTGAAGACCAAAATACTAAGTCGTAAGATTTTGAAATATTATACTTTGATGAAAAAAAGTCTGTATGATGAAAACGTACTTTTTCTTCTATCCCTTTTTCTTTAGCTAGAGTTATGCCTTGTTCTATGCGTTCTTTTGAAAGTTCAAAAAAATCAAAATGTTCAACTATTCCTGCTTCTATCATGCGCATTTCTTTTGCAGCATTGCCACAACCAATTGAAATAGCATTATTAAACTTTCTTTTTAAAGCAAGGAGCATAGCTTTACCAAAATTATTGTCGTCAACATCTCTGCCGCATATTCTTTTGCAAATTCGTCTCTGTATAGCAGGATGTTCGCCAGGGTCAGTGCCTTTGTGCTTTTTAACCTCTGTCCATGCCTTTTCTATATTTTCTTTATCTTCTTTTGTGAGCATTGTTAGTCCATTTGTGTGTGCAAGCTTAATTTGAGGGGGACTTTGTCTTTATCAAAGAGCTTTTTATAAGAATTTCGTCTCTATGGGCGCATTGAATATAGTATTCGCGTACATATTCGGATAAATAGTCGCAAATTTCAAAAATATCTTCTTGCTTTGAATAGTAGTTGAAATCTGCTCCATGTTCATTGAAATACTTGAGTTTATTGTGAAAATAACTTGAGTTCCACGCACTATCATTCAATCTTTCCATAAAGAGCGCGTAATGCGTGAGATACCAATAAAGGAAAGTGTTTTTAGGCAGATAAGGGCGAGTGAAAAAGTTTTCAATATCTTCAAAGCCTCCTTCTTCTTTATAGGCATCGTGCATGCCCTCTATCATGGATAAAATTGGTACATCCCAAATTAATGACATCAGTGCAACGCCCGAATGCAAGCCAATTACAGCGTCAATGTGTCGCATAAAAAAGAGGGAAGAAGAAGCAAAATTTAAACTATTTAAATAGTCAAAAAAGATGAGATTTGCATGCTTTTCTTGCAATTTTTTTAAATATTCAGGACTAGGTTCACCCTTGAAAGAATCGTGCTTTGTAAGAATAATTGCCATGTCTTTTGGTGTTTTTTCTAGGACATAGTTCAATAATTCCAGCTCACTAGAAAAAGAACTGCGCACATGCGCTCCGCCCGAAGCAAGGGGAAGAAGTATGAGCTTACGAAAGTTCTTTTTTAAAGCGCGCATCTCTTCTTTAATAGGCGAATAGCTTTCAATACAGTCAACTATTTCTTTTTTTGTTTGAATAAGTTTTTGTATTTCTTGCGTATTCACATTAAGTGTATTGATTTCTTCCTTATATTTTGTGATATAGGCATGCCACACAGAAGAATAGGGATTTAAATAAAGTGTGTGAGGAAAAGGAGCGCGAGAAAAAATGCCGTTTTCCATAAATAAAAGAAGTGCCTGCGGAAAAACTTGTTTTAAAAGTTCTTCACCTGAATGGTAGGAAATAATAATATCAGGAATAAAGTCCTTTGTCTTTTTTTTAAGAATAGAGCCAAAGTTAGCTTCTTCAAGGCTTGATAAGGCGTTTTTAGACATGCGCCATAAAGGGCTTTTGAGCTTTGATGCAGTTATGAGCTTTTCTTCTGTTAAAAGTTGAATGGTTTCAAGAGCATACTCATCATAGATGAAGGGTATACAGTTTAACTCTTTAAGGTGAAAAGAGTTCTTATCCATTTGAACAAGGTTTTCTGAAACTAAGCATGCAATTTCAATGTCTTGTGCGTGTTTGAGCGCATTAACCCATGAGTTTAACATGTATTTAATGTTCTGTGGTAAGAAAATGGGATTTATGGCTGCTATAAGTATATTCATATAAAAAGACTATTTAAATATAAAGTTCATGTCAAGCAAAGTTTAATTGTGAAATGCCTGAATTTCTGCAACCACTCTTTCTACATCCTCTTCCTTTAGTCCAACACTGCAAGGAATATTGAGAAGTTTTTTTTCATAGACAGAGGCTTGTTCAATTTTGTAAGAAAGTGAGTTTTCATAGGGTTTTAATGTATGAATCAACTTCCAAAGAGGGCGCGTCTGTATGTTTTTTTCTTCAAGGTATTGTAATAATTCATCTCTGTTGTCTGTTAATAGCGAATAAAACCAATAGTTTGCCCTTATGTTTTTATCGAAAGGCAAAAGAATAAGACCTTTTTCTATATACTGCTGATAGTGTTGCTTTTTTTTGTTAATAAAGTCATCTAATTGTTCTAATTGCGCAAGCCCAAGAGCGGCTTGTATATTTGTCATTCTATAATTATAGCCAATCTCATTGTGTATGAAATACACTGCATTGTCCTTGGCTTGATTTGATAGATAGCGCGCTTTTTGCACGTCTTCTCTTTTTTTTGCCGTAAGGGCGCCACCACCGCCAGAGGTAATTATTTTATTGCCGTTAAAGGAATAAATGCCAAAATCTCCAAAAGTTCCAGCGTATTGTCCGCTATCTAGTGTGTATGTTCCTAATGCTTCTGTTGAATCTTCAATGACCTTTAACTTAAACTTTTTTGCTATTGCCATAAGTCTTGGCATATCAACCATATTTCCAAAAATATGTGTTGCAATAATAGCCTTTATCTGATTTTTTGTCTTTTTATTGAAAAGTCGATCTTCCTTCCATTGGCATTCGTTTTCAAGAAATTCTTCAACTTTATCAAGATCTAAGCAAAGATTGTCAGTACAATCCATAAAAATGGGCTCAGCATGCAGATACTTTATAGGATTTACGCCTGCGATAAAGGTGAGGGTTGGAACAAGAACTTCGTCATTCATGCCTACTTCTGAAAGCAAAAGGGCAAGATGTAAGGCAGCTGTTCCGCTTTGCAAGGCGCACACATCTTCAGCATTTAGTTTTTCTGCAAGGCTTTTTTCAAATGTTTCAATCATAGAGCCTGATGTCGAAACCCAAGTACTTTCAACGCACTCAAGGACATATTTCTTTTCATTTGCATTAAAGCTGGGAACAGATAAAGGAATATACTTAGACATTATATATATCTACCTTATATTTTAGAAGATTTTCTTTTTTGCTAAACCATTCTACTGTTTCTTTTAGGCCTTGTTCAAGAGTGTAGCTTGGTGTATAATTTATGAGCTCTTTAATCTTTGTATTATCACACCAAAGGCGTTGCACTTCAGATTTTTCAGGTCTTAAGCGTTTGCTATCTGTAACAAATTCAACATCGCTTTGCATGATGTTTTTAATAAGTTCAAGTGTCTCTTTCACGCTTATTTCAAAATTTGAACCCACATTTATTACTTCGCCCTGAACATTGTCAGCTTGCGCAAGCATAATAAAGGCTTTGCAAATATCTTTTACATAGTTAAAGTCGCGAGTTGGGCTTGTGTCGCCCAATTCTATTTGCTTTTTCCCTGCGCATATTTGTGTGATAATCGTTGGTATAACAGCTCTTGCCGACTGTCTTGGCCCGTAGGTGTTGAAGGGGCGAACTATAGTGAGTGGAAGATTAAAGGAATTATAAAAGCTTTGCGCAATGGCATCTGCACTGATTTTTGTTGCACTATAGGGAGATTGCGCTTGTAGAGCATGCTTTTCATCAATGGGTACATAAAGAGCGCTTCCGTAAACCTCGCTTGTAGAGGTTATAAGCACTTTTTCAACATTATTTTCCAAAGCCGCCTGACACACATTAAGTGTGCCCTTGATATTTGTTTCAACATAGCTTTCGGGCGCTGTGTAAGAATAGGGAATAGCAATAAGTGCAGCAAGATGAAAAACGACATCTACATTTTTGCAGATATTTTTCATATACTGCAAGTCTCGTATATCTCCACTTAATACTTCTATATCGTTTTTTTCTTCAACATCTTCTAACCAGCCCCAATTATTGAAAGAATTATACTGCACTAAGGCTTTGATATTTTTTATGTGACAGCCATGCTTGAGTAGAGCTTCACATAGATGTGAGCCAATAAAACCGTCTGCACCTGTGATTAAAATATTCTTATTTTCTAAGAGCATAGATGAATCCTTATGGAAAAACTGTGATAAAATATATATAAGTTAACTGCTATCCTCTTTGAAAGTCAAGCTTTTATAAAGTGGATTTCTTGGCTAAGTTTATTTCTCATAGCTTCAATTGACGACAAAAAAAAAGCTTGCTATTATATATGTATGGATAAAAAGAAAAGCAAAAATAAGGTTTTTATCATAGCCGAAGCCGGTGTGAATCACAATGGTTCACTTGAATTAGCCAAGAAACTTGTTGATATGGCTGTTGAGGCAAGATGCGATTGTGTGAAATTTCAAACCTTTACTTCAGCAAAAAGTGTTGCCAGTGTGCAGGCAAATAAAGCAGAATACCAAAAAAAATCAGGAAACAGTGAAGAAAATCAGTATGATATGCTAGAAAGTCTTACTCTTTCTTTTGATGACTTTCTCGCACTAGAGCTGTATTGCCGTGAAAAAAAAATATTCTTTCTTTCTACTGCTTTTGATTTGGAAAGTATTGATTTTCTGAACACTTTAAATATGCCCTTTTTTAAAGTTCCTTCAGGGGAAATAACAAATTTACCTTATTTGAGAAAGATTAACTCTTTGAAAAAAAAGGTGATTTTATCTACAGGTATGTCAGAACTTGAAGAAATTCAAGCAGCCCTAATTGTGTTGAAAGACTGTGATATTCAATTATTACAATGCACTACAGAATATCCCTGCCCTTATGATGAAGTCAACTTGAAGGCAATGCAGTATATGCAAGAATATTTTTGCGTGCCTGTTGGCTATTCTGACCACACTGAGGGTATTGAAGTAGCCATAGCCGCTGTTGCATTAGGGGCGCAAACTATCGAAAAACACATCACACTTGATAAAGATATGCAAGGGCCAGACCATAGGGCAAGTGTTGAAATACATGAATTAAAGCAAATGGTTACTTCTATACGGAATATAGAAAAGGCATTGGGAAGTGCGCAGAAAAGGGCGAGTAAGAGCGAAATAAAGAATAAAGAAGTTGCAAGGCGTTCTATTGTTGCGCATCGCTTTATTAAGCAAGGAGAAATTTTTACAGAAGAAAATATCACTGCAAAAAGGCCTGCAAAGGGGCTTTCACCTATGTTGTGGGATAGCATTATAGGGCAAAAAGCTCACAAAGACTATAATGAAGACGAATATATAGAAATTTCTTCAAAAAATGAGGCCTAATATGCATAAAATATGTGTCGTAAGTTCAACAAGAGCTGACTATGGTATTTTAAAGCCATTAATTCTTTCATTGCTTAAAGAAAAAAATGTGCAATTACAGTTTCTTGTGACAGGTTCACATCTTGATAAGAACTACGGCTTTACCATAGAAGAAATACATAAAGACGGCATAAAAGCTGATGCGTGCATTGAAATTATTCATAATGATACAGAACTTGGAATTTTACAAACAATGTCAAATGCTTTGCTACAAGTGGGGCAAAAGCTCAAAGAATTATCACCCGATATAGTTGTTCTTTTGGGCGATAGATATGAAATACATGCCATTGCAAGTGCTTGCGTGATTCTAGGCATACCTATTGCGCATTTATACGGCGGCGAACTTAGTTATGGAGCATTTGACGAAATTTTTCGCCACTCAATAACGAAGATGAGCACCTTGCACTTTACTTCATGCGAAGAATACAAAAATAGGGTAATACAACTTGGTGAACATCCTAAACGTGTTTTTTGTGTGGGTTCGTTAAGTGTTGAAAACATTCAAGATTTAAGCTTGCTTTCAAAAAAAGCATTGGACGAAGAATACGGCATAGATTGCGCACGCACTTTGCTTGCCACCTTTCACCCAGTCACAAATGAAGTTCAAAGCCAAGAAGAACAAATAATAAATCTCTTAGACGCTCTTGTTGAACAAGATAGGTATTTTACTTTGTTTACAAAGTCTAATGCAGACACAAATGCAAGCAAGCTCAATGCCCTCGTAGAAAAGTATGCAAGCAAGCATAGCGATAAGATGATAATTGTTGAAAGTTTAGGCATACATAAATATATGTCTATGATGAAACATTGCGCTTGTGTTGTGGGTAATTCTTCAAGCGGAATTTTAGAAGCACCCTCATTTAAAGTGCCTACTCTCAATATCGGAAACAGGCAAAAAGGGCGAATACAAGCCAAAAGTGTTATACAATGTTCTGGCTCAAAAAAGGAGATAGCAAAAGTCTTGCAAAGTTTGCCAAAAAAGGATAAATTAAAAGATATTGTGAATCCTTATGAAAAAAAAGACACAAAGCAAAACATTATCAAAAGCCTTCTTGATTTTTTGCAAAACACTAGCTCACAAGAGCGTATAAAGGAATTTTATACACTCTGAGGATTGAAAATGCATAGGATGATTGAGCAAAATACCATTGATGAGTCAAGCTCTGTTCGCGATGTTATTGCAAGATTAAATACATTTAACTATGAGAAATCTTTTATCCTTTTTGTTCTTGATAGAGGGCAAAAGTTGCTTGGCTCTGTGAGCGATGGTGATGTACGAAGGGCTTTGCTTGAGGGAAAAACACTGGATTCTTCTGTGAAAGAGGTGATGAATACTGATTTTTTTTACATCACTTCTTTTGGCAACTATATTGACATAAAAAAACTCAAAAAAAATAACTATAAGATAATACCATATCTCACAGAAGATAAAGAAATAATTGACTTTATTGAAGTAGAAAACTATAAGGCTTTTTTGCCTTTAGATGCTTTTATCTTGGCTGGTGGAAGAGGTTTGCGCATGCAAGAATACACAAACTCTTGCCCAAAACCACTCTTAGAATTAGAGGGAAAAGCAATATTAGTACACAATATTGACAGATTAATCAAGTTTGGAGTGCGCAATTTCTTTATATCTGTTTACTATCTCAAAGATCAAATTATTGAATATATCAATAAAAATTACAAGAATTCCCTGATTAAAATTCAATTTATTGAAGAAGAAGAACCTCTTGGCACATTAGGCTCTTTATCGCTTGTTAAAAGCTTTGAATCTAAGGAAATACTTGTTATCAATGCAGATATTTTAACTAATATTGATTTTGAAGAATTTTATCTTTCTTTCAAAAAACATGATGCGGCTTTATCTATTGCCACATTTGAGGTGAAAGTTGATATTCCTTATGGCGTGTTAGAAGCAAAGAACGAAGAAGTTCTTGATATTATTGAAAAACCTTCTTTTTCCTATCCTTCAAATGCAGGCATATATTTATTAAAACAAGAATGCATACATAGTATTCCGCAAGAAAGTTTTTTTGATGCAACTGATTTTATTAAACTTTTACTGCAAAACAAAGAAAAAGTGACAAACTTTTCCATACTTGATTATTGGTTAGACATTGGCAATAAAGCGCATTACAGCAAAGCACAGCAAGATATTAAACATATAAATTTCTAGAGCAAAGCATGTATAAAACAAAGAAAATCTTAGCCATTGTTACAGCAAGAGGCGATTCAAAAGGCTTAGCAAAGAAAAATATAAAGATGCTCTTAAATAAGCCCCTTATTGCGTGGACCTTAGAGAGTGCTAAGAATTGCTCATATATTGATAAAATTATTGTCTCAACAGATTCGCAAGAAATTGCAGATATTTGTGAAGAATATCAAGTGTCTGTGCCTGAACTAAGACCCAAGCATTTAGCAAAAGACACAACACCTTCAGTTGATGTGATAGAATATGTTGTGCAAGAGCTTGAAAATAAAGGCGAAATCTATGATTATATACTTTTATTGCAGCCAACTTCGCCACTGCGTAAGAAAGATGATTTATCAAGAGCGATTGAGCAAGTGCTTGATAAAACAAAGAAAGAAGCTCTTATTTCTTTAGGCGAGGTGCATTCAGCGCATCCTCTTTTTATGAAAAGAATAAATAAAGATAATAAGTTAGAGCCTTATACACAGACAAACACACAAGTCACACAAAGGCAAGCTGCAGAAAAAGTGTATTTTTCTTATGGCTATATTTACTTTATAAATAAAGATATTTTTATGAAAAATAGAAGCTTTTATATAGATGATATGGATTATTTCATGCTTGAAAGGTGGCAATGTTACGAAATTGATGATATATATGATTTTTTATGTGTTGAAACAATTATAAAGGAAAAGATAGGCGAAATAATGTAAATTAATTTTAAAGCCTCGATACATGAAACAAAGAAGTATATTAAACACTACCTAGGGGAGAATAGAGTGGATAGCCAACTTTTTTCACAGCTTGCTTTGCAACTGTTTCTTATTATAAGTAATGCACTTTTTGCTTGTGCTGAAATTGCGGTTATATCTTTTAATGATCATAAATTAAAGCGACTTGCAGAGCAAGGCAATAAAAGAGCACGCACTTTAGTTAATCTTACTGAGCAGCCTGCAAAATTTTTGGCAACAATTCAAGTTGCTATCACTTTTTCAGGATTTTTAGCCTCTGCCTTTGCTGCAGATAACTTTTCTGACGGTCTTGTTCAAGTCTTTTTGGATATGGGAATTGAAGCAGATGTGCGCATGCTAGACGCTGTTGCTGTTATTATTATTACCTTTATTTTATCCTATATCACTCTTGTTTTTGGCGAACTTGTGCCAAAAAGAATAGCAATGAAAAAAGCAGAATCTCTCGCACTTGCGCTTGCTTCGCTTATTTCTTTTGTTGCCCGTCTTACCTCACCTCTTGTTTGGCTTTTGACAAAGTCGACAAACGCAACTCTCTATCTGCTTGGAATCAATCCTGATTCTGATGAAGATAATGTGAGCGAAGAAGAAATTATCATGATGGTAGATGTTGGCTTGCAAAAAGGCTTTATCGACAAAGATGAAAAGGATATTATACAAAATGTTTTTGATTTTGATGATTTAGATATATCAAAAGTGACCACGCACAGAACAAAGGTCGATGTGCTTTGGCTTGCTGATAGCATCGAAACATGGCAAGAGGAAATGTGCAAAAGCAGGCACGCGCGATATATTATTTGTGATGATTCTATTGATAATGTGATAGGCGTGTTAAAAACAAGAAATTACTTTTACTTAGAAGATAAATCAAAGGATAATGTCTTGTTAAATATTGTTAAGCCGCCTTATTTTGTTTTGAAAAGCGTGCATGCAGATGTTGTTTTTAGGCAGATGAAGATAGAAAAGCAACAACTAGCTGTTGTTATTGATGAATATGGCGGAGTGTATGGAATTGTGACGATAAATGACTTATTAGAAGAGCTTGTGGGCGACTTAGATGATGAAGATTTAGGCGATGCGCACGATATTGTTTGCCTTGGCGATGAATGGCGCATACAAGGCACTGCTTCGCTTGAGCGTGTTTCACAAAAACTCAAAGTGAAGCTTCCTATTGATAAGTATCAAACATTTACAGGCTATGTTTTAGGCATGCACGGCTCTATTCCTCAAGACAACACAAGTATTGAGGTCGATACAGACCAATTGAATATAAAAGTAGAGCAGATAAAAGGAAAAATCCTTATCTCTGCTCTAGTGAAGGTCAAACATGCGCAAGAAGTTTGCGCAAGTACGGAAAATAAAGAATAGCTATGCTATTGAAATAACTTTGTTATTGATGTCAGAAATCTTTGCACAGCCTGTGAGTACCATTGCTTGCGTGAGTTGATACTTGAGAGCTTGCGTGTATAAAACAACGCCTTCTTTTTCAGCACCAACTGCTGCTATAGAATAGGGCCTGCCTATCATCACGGCATCAGCACCGAGTGCGAGCATTTTGAGGACATCAAAACCGTCTCGCACTGCGCCGTCAACAAAGATGGTCATCTTATTTTTTACCTTTTTTGCTATGAGAGGCAAGACTTCTGCTGTTCCTGGCGTGTGGTCAAGCGCACGTCCGCCGTGGTTTGACACGACAATAGCATCACAGCCAGCTTCATGCGCCTTGATCGCATCTTTTGCTGTCATAATACCTTTGAGAATGAACTTCTTATTTTGTGCGTGCACTTTTTTTACTATTTGAGCAATTTCCTTTGTTGATTTTGGCGCAACAGGTCTTCCTTGCAAAGCCAAAGTAATCAAGCCCGCGGCATCAATATCCATACCTATGCAAGGGCAATTAGTTTCAAATGCTTCGTTCAATTTTCTATCAAGTTCCTTAGTATCCCAAGGCTTTATAAAAGGAATACCGTGCCCATTTGCTTTTTTAATCGCATTAAAAGTTGCTTGATACATATAATCTGCCACACCATCACCGCCAGTTCCCATTATTCCAGCTTCTTTTGCGCCGTCAATAATAGCAGTAATGTACTTTTTTTCGCTTATGGCATCTGCCATATTGTGCGCCATTCCGCCAATAGGAGCAACAAAGACAGGTAAATCGTACTTTACACCAAGAATAGTTGCACTGAGATCTGGCTCTCTTACCTTGTGAATAAGGCGCATGTTGAGGCGAATGTTTTTCAATGCATTGAAATTGTTATGAAAAGAACTACCTGTTCCACAACCACCCATGCCAGGTGTTTCGCCTGCACACACTTTTCCGTCGCAGATTCTGCATACACGGCATGAAGATTTAAATTTTTCCTTTGCCTGAGCACGCACTTTTTGTATGTCCATACTATCTCCCCTTTTATAAGACATTGAATTGATTTGAAAATTTATGTTTAGCTGAGATGTTTTGCGACATTCAAAGATTTTGTGAATTTCTCCAAAATTCACCTTGAGGCAGAAAAAAGGCAAAAGAATGAATTGAGAAACAGAGCTAGTCAAATATGACAAGTCTGCCTTCACTATTTGCATACTTGCTTGGTATCTTGCCCTCAAGGTTTTCTTTGAAATATTTTGCCAGTAAATCGCTATCTAACATAAAGTTATTTTTGATTATTTTTGCATTTTTAAACATGGTCATGCCATCGCCAGCATTAATAAGCATATAATTATTGCTTGCCAAAACATATTTCTTATTTAAATCAAGAGCTTCTGCACCAATTTTGATGTTTTTGACTCTGTATTCTCCTAAAACGTCAATAAAGTTTCCTTTGTCGTCAAGTTTTACTGAAGAAGGCAAAGCTGTGTCGATTTCATAGCTTAGCCCTGAAACATGTAAGAGGGAAGATTCTTCGTTAGGCGCATTTCTTGCGCCATGTTCGAGGGCATTTTTGAGCATTTCACCTGTTACTTCAATCGACATAATATAGTTCCCAAATGGTTGAACATTCAAGACTTCTTTAAAAGAGATTTCGCCCATGTCTATGTCTTCACGAATGGCGCCTGCATTGACAATGGCTATGTCGCTGTCTAATACTTCGCGGTAGGCATCTGCAATGAGATTTGTAAGATTAGTCTCTTGCCTATAAATGAGTATGCCACTTTCCCCATTACGAACAAGGTCAAAGTCGCTTGTAGCAATAATTTTTTCTGTAAGCGGTTTGACTTGCATGTTTATAGTATCGACCATGGTCTGCACTTTTTCATCTTTTTGCGTGTAGGGACTTTGCGCGCCTATGTGGCTGATCGTGATAGTATCAGTGCTTGGGTCGATGATAATTTGCCCTATACGCTTTAGTTTTTCATGGGCTTGTGTAAGAAGAACATCTTCGCCTAACTTGTTTTTATACACTTCACCTTCAATAATAGAATGCGAGTGTGCGTCTATAAGTATATCTATTCCTTCAGTATTTGCAATCAAATCAGTAGAACGCCACGGAGCAGAAACCGCATCTGTTCCTAAATGTCCTATGGCTACAATATATTCTGCGCCCTCTAAGATTGTTTTATCTATGACTTCTTGCACATTTTCATACAAATCTTGTCCATTATTGCCTTCTGCAAAGGAATAGATATAGTTTCCCTCTTTATCCTGAAAGAAGGTGGGGTCTGATTTATAAAGAGTTTCAGGAGTGGTGATTCCTATATAGGCAATGTCTGTGTCATTGTATCTTTGCATGTCATAGGCAGTGAAGAGAGCTTCATTATCTTTTGAAATATTTGAAGAAATTGTTTTTGCTTCTAGTTTATTAACAAGTTCAAGTAAGCGAGGTAAGCCATAATCAAAGTCATGATTTCCAGGAATAAAGTAATCATAAGCTACAGCATTCATGAGTTTTATAGCTGCTTCGCCCTTTGTGAGCGAGCCTACAACAGAACCTTGAAGGATATCGCCTGCATCAATAAGCACAACATTTTGCGCGCCATATTCTTTTTCTACTTGATTTTTATAGGCTTTTAGACCTGCATAACCAATAAAATCGTCTATAGCAACATGCACATCATTTGTATGTAGAAGAACAATTTTATTTCCTAAGTTTTTTTGTTCTTTTAAATCAGTGTCTTGGATTGTATTTTCTTGCTCAACTTCAAGAAGAGGGGCTTGTTCTTGTGTGTAAAAAGTAAAAAGCAAAGAAAGGCTTAAAACAATAATAAAAGCAAAGGAAAGAATTTTTTTGTTCATAGCTTAATCCTTTTATAAGGTGAGTTCATAACTTATATATAAGCTTAAAATCTTTTTCTAGCAAGGTTTTATCATATGGTGAATTGCTTTTAGTTGTGACTTTACTTTTTTTAATGTTCGGGCTATAAAAAGACAGTTAACTGCACTAATCGCTTATTATTCCAATAGTAAAGGAGGAAGTATGAAAGGGATTATTTTAGCAGGTGGGTCAGGTAGTAGGCTGTATCCTCTTACAAAAACGACATCAAAACAGCTTCTTCCTGTGTATGATAAGCCTATGATTTACTATCCTTTATCCACTCTTATGCTTTTTGGAATCAGAGAAATTCTTATTATTTCAACTCCG
>CAYJHE010000023.1:17208-19297 GCA_964369675.1 uncultured Desulfovibrionaceae bacterium
GCCAAATATTGAAAAACTTTTTGGAAATGGAAAAAAACTTGGTTTAGACATTTCTTACGCTATACAAAATGAACCAAAGGGTATTGCCGAAGCCTTTATTATTGGCGCAGATTTCGTAAATAATGAAGATGTTTGTCTTATCTTGGGCGATAATATCTTCTATATGGGCGGCCAGATTAAGGGCTTTAAAGACGAAGTGGAAAAAAATAAGGGAAGAAATGCAACAATTTTTGCCTACCACGTTACAGACCCCGAAAGGTTTGGCGTAGTGGAATTTGATGAGAATTTGAAAGCTATTTCCATTGAAGAAAAACCTGCTAAGCCAAAATCAAATTACGTTTCTGTTGGTTTGTATTTTTATCCGCCAGATGTGGTACAAAAGGCGCAGTCTCTCAAACCCTCTGCACGCGGAGAGCTTGAAATAACTGATTTAAATAATATGTATCTGCAAGAAAACAAGATGAATGTTGTGCCGATGAAAAGAGGAAATGCATGGCTTGATGCAGGCACACCAGATAGTCTTATGGAATCTTCACTCTTTGTGCAAATCACAGAAAAACGTCAAGGTTTGAAAATTTCGTGCATAGAAGAAATTGCCTATAGAAAGGGCTTTATAGATGAAGCGCAAATGCAAGTCTTGATAAATGAACAAAAAGACTGTGACTATAAGAAGTATTTAGAAAAGGTAATTGGAGAATTTCATGAACTTTATTAAAACTCAAATTGATGGGGTTTTTATCATAGAACCAAAGGTTTTTGCTGATTCAAGAGGCTATTTCTTTGAGTCTTATAATCAAAAAAATTTTTACGATAATGGCATTACAAATAACTTTGTGCAAGACAATCAGTCTAAGTCTTCTTATGGCGTGCTTCGTGGTTTACACGGGCAAAAAGGCGCGCATGCGCAAGCAAAACTTGTGCGTGTTTTAGACGGCAAGGTTTTAGACGTAGTGGTTGATATAAGAGAAAATTCACCTACATACGGTAAGCATGTAAGCGTTGAATTATCAAGTGAAAATCAAAAGCAGCTCTTTATTCCGCGTGGTTTTTTGCATGCTTTTGCTGTTTTGAGTGATAGCGCGATATTTAGCTATAAATGCGATAATTTATATTGTAAAGAAGCCGAAATAGGTGTGCGTTATGACGACATGGAACTCAATATCGATTGGAAACTTCCAAAAGAAGATATATGCGTTTCAGAAAAAGACCTTGTACTTAAAACATTTAATGAAATAATTCCCTATAAGTAGACGAGAGAACATATGAAGAAATCTATCTTAGTGACAGGCGGTGCTGGTTTTATTGGTGCAAATTTTGTTCCTTATTTTTGCGAAAAATATCCGAATTATACAGTAATAAATCTCGATAAATTGACCTATGCAGGTGATTTGGAAAATCTCAAAGAATGCAAGGTGATGGATAATTATGTCTTTATTCAAGGCGATATTTGCGATGAAAAACTTATCAGAAATATTTTTGAAGAATATGATGTAAGGGGTGTTGTGCACTTTGCCGCTGAAAGTCATGTAGATAATTCCATTTCAGGACCAAAGGATTTTATTTATACAAATTTTGTAGGCACTTTCAACCTCTTAGATGCAGCACGCGTGCACTGGATGGAAAAACCAAATGTCTATAAGCAGGGCTATGAAGGCTGTAGATTTCACCATATTTCTACAGACGAAGTCTATGGCACATTAGGCGACACTGGTTTATTTTTAGAAACAACACCTTATGCGCCAAATTCACCTTATTCTGCTTCAAAAGCTGGTTCAGACTTTTTAGTGCGTTCCTATCATCATACCTATGGTATGGATGTAACTACTTCAAATTGTTCTAATAATTACGGGCCAAAGCAGCATTCAGAAAAACTTATTCCAACCATAATGCGCAAATGTCTTGCAAGCGAAGCTATTCCTATTTATGGTAATGGGCAAAATGTGCGTGACTGGCTTTATGTTTTAGACCATTGCAAGGCTATTGACCTTGTTTATCACGAAGGCAGAAGCGGTGAAACCTATAATGTAGGTGGTAATAACGAAAGAACAAATATGCAAATTGTGCATAGTATTTGCGCTATTCTCGATAC
>CAYJHE010000024.1:0-16222 GCA_964369675.1 uncultured Desulfovibrionaceae bacterium
AAAATAAAGTTATGGCTTACAGACGTGAAAACGGACGCGTTGGTGTTCGTAACCATGTTATTATTCTTCCTTTAGATGATATTTCCCTTGCTTCATGCAAAAGTGTTGAAAACAATGTAAAAGGCACACTTTGCATTGAACACCCATATGGCCGTCTTCAATTTGGTGAAGATTTAGAATTACACTTCCGCACACTTATTGGTGCAGGTTGCAATCCAAACGTAGCAGCTGTTGTTGTTATCGGTATTGAATCAGGCTGGACAAACAAGATTGTTGAAGCTATTGCTAAAACTGGTAAACCAGTTGCTGGCTTTGGTATCGAACAAAACGGCGATTTCAACACAATTTGTGCTGCTTCACGCAAAGCAAAAGAATTTGTTCACTGGGCAACTGAATTACAACGTGAAGAATGTGATTTGAGCGAACTTTGGGTTTCAACAAAATGTGGTGAATCAGATACAACTTCTGGTATTGCAACTAACCCAACTGTTGGTAATGCTTTTGACAAATTATGGAAAAATGGCAACACATTATTCTTTGGTGAAACATCTGAATTAACAGGTGGCGAACACCTTGTTAAAGCTCGTTGTATCAACGACACAGTTGCTGAAACTTTCCAAAAAACTTTCGATCGTTATGCAAAGATGATTGACGATCACAAAACTTCAGATCTTTCTGATTCACAACCTACAAAGGGTAATATCGAAGGTGGCTTAACAACTATCGAAGAAAAAGCTCTTGGTAACATCCAAAAAATCGGTAAAGAATGTCAAGTACAAGGTATCCTTGGTATGGCTGAAATGCCTGCTGGTAAAGGACTTTGGTTCATGGACTCTTCATCTGCTGCTGCTGAATGTGTTACATTGATGGCTGCTGGTGGTGCTGTTGTTCACTTCTTCCCTACAGGTCAAGGTAACGTAGTTGGTAACCCAATTGTTCCAGTTATTAAGCTTTGCTCAAACCCACGTACACTCCGTACAATGGAAGAACACTTCGACGTTGACGTTTCAGGTATTCTTCGCAAAGAACTTACCTTAGACCAAGCAGGCGACAAGCTTCTTGAATGCTTAGTTCGCACAGCTAACGGCCGTAACACAGCTGCGGAAGTTCTTGGACACCGTGAATTTGTTATGACTCGTTTATACGAATCAGCATAGTTTTTATACTATCCTTGAAAATAGTGAGGGGCGCTTTATGCGCCCTTTTTTTTTGTGCTTATTTAAGGACCAGATTCCTACGTCAAGCCTTCGGCTTTCCCTGAATGACTAAATATATAAAAGTCGCTCAGAGGAGCGAAAGAAGTGAGCGAGGTAGAGTCTAGTCCTTTTTTAAATCAGTGCTTTCGTAGGGGCGAGCATTGCTCGCCAGTTAATCAAAGAAAGCGGGAAAGCAATGCTTTCCCCTACGAGGGAAATGTTTCTTTCAATTTTTTACATCAACCCACAAAATTTTTCATAATTTCTTCCAAAGGCTTTTTCTCTAACTTGATAGCTCTCCATGTGAAGAGCACAGAAGCAAAGCCAAGGCCAATCACCATGCCAACCCAAAAGCCGTAAGAGCCAATAGGTTCTATAAAGGGAAGCCCATAGAAGCAAAGCATATAGCCAGTTGGAAAAGCGATAAGCCAATAAGCTGTGAGAGCAAGCAGTAAAAGCGCTCTTGTGTCGTTATAGCCACGAAGAAGGCCTGTGCTCACTATTTGTATGCAGTCAACAATTTGATAGACAGCCGCAAAGAGCATAAAGGAAATTGCAAGAGTATGCACTTCAATATCATTTGTATAAAGGCTTGCAATCGGTTCACGAAATAAAAAGATAGAAAAGCAATTGAAAAAGCCAATACAAAGCGATAGCATAAGAGCTATTTTACGCACGAGCTTTGTACCCTCTATACTTGAATAGCCTAAATAGCTTCCTGTTCGCATAGAGGTGACAGCAGAAAGCGCAAGAGGAAGCATAAAGAACATAGAGCTCACATTCAAAGCCACTTGATGCCCTGCTACTATGTCTCTTCCAAAAGGCGCAATCAATAAAGCCACTAAAGAAAAAATAGAAATTTCTAAAAGTAAGGCAACAGCGTTTGGCAAAGCAATAAAGAATATTTTCTTGATAAGTTTAAAGTCAGGCACTTGTAACTTATAAGCTCGCGGATTTTTGCGTAATACAAAGAAGAACATGCCTATCCACATAACAAAACACACAACAGCTGATGCAACAGCACAGCCAACAGCACCAAGAGCAGGCATGCCAAACTTACCAAAGATAAAGATATAGTTTAAAGGAATATTCACAGCTAGAGAAAGAAAACCTATAAACATAGTAGGCCTTGTGAAGCCCTGCCCTTCTAAATAATAACGCTCAACAAAATAAAACATGAGCGGAAAAACACCTGTAAGCATGACAAGTAAGTAGTCTGAAGCAAGTTCTAAGAGTTCAGGGTCAAAGGTCATAGACTGCAAAAGCTGTATAAGAGCCACAAGCACTGCTATATTAAAAATAGCAACTAGGGTTGCAAGCCAATAGCCTTGTGCAAGTAAGGTTGTTATATTTTTTAGTCTCTTACTAGGCGCAGAAGAAGAAATTTTTTCTGCCACCATAGGAATAAGGGGCATAAGTAGCCCTTGCCCAAAAAGTGTGACTGGAAGCCAAATAGAAGAAGCAACAGCAACAGCTGCCATGTGCACTGCCCCTGCTCTGCCAGACATCACTGTGTCAACAAAGGTCATGGAAAGACCTGCAATTTGCCCAAGACAAACAGGGAGGGCAAGCTTAATCATTGTTTTTGCTTCTTGCCAAAAAGTAGGGATTTTAATTGAATTTTGTGTAGTTTGAGACATAAAAAAGCCTTATTCCTATAAAGAGTGTGAAAGTTCATAGTATAGGAAATAAGGCTTATGTCAACAGAAATTACCCTTTCTAAGTGTTCAAACTTATTAGAGAATTATTTAATATGTTTTTTTGGGAAATACTTATTCAAATTCTCATCTAAAATAAGGTAGAGCGCAGGCACTAAGGCAAGCGTGATAACAGTAGCAAATAAAACACCAAAGCCAAGCGAAATAGCAACAGGAATAAGCATCTTTGCTTGCCTTGAGGTTTCAAAAATCATAGGACCTAGACCAATAGCAGTAGTCAATGTAGTAAGAAGAATAGGTCTGAAACGTCTGATAGCAGCAAAGTAAACTGCTTGTCTTGCGCTCGCTCCTGCACGCATGGCATTGTTTGCAAAGTCAATAAGCACAAGCGAATCGTTCACAACAAGACCAGCTAAGGCAAGCACGCCCATAACAGAAATAACACCAAGGCTATAACCCATAATAACATGCCCTGCAATCGCGCCAACAATACCAAAAGGAATGGCAATCATAATAATAAAGGGCTGTGTATACGATTTAAAAGGAATAGCAAGCAATACATATATAGCAAGAATAACAAAAGCTAAACCTGAATATAAAGAAGCCATGCTGTCGTCAATATCTTTTTGCATGCCTGCTTGCACTGTAGATAAACCTGGGAATTGCGCTTGCAAGTCAGGAATAATTGTTGAGTTAATGTCGGCTAGAATGCGTGAAGCTTCTGAACGCGGAGTGACATTTGCTGAAACTTCTAAAATTCTCTGCCCTTCACTTCGCCTAATAATAACAGGGGCTAAATCTTCTTGAATGGTCACAACATCACGCAAATACACCTCTTCACCTGCCGGAGAGCGTACAATAAGACTCATAAAGGTAGATTCATCAGCCCTTTCTTCTTCTGGTAGACGAAGGCGCACAGTCACTTCGTCTCTGCCCCTTTGCTGGCGCAAGACAGTCACACCCTCAAAGGCTGAACGCAATTGAGAGCTTATCATAGTGGAGGTGAAGCCTAATTTTTCGCCTAAAGGAGTTATTTTTACAACATATTCCTTTGATTTATCAGATGTGCCTGTATCAACATCAGAAACACCTTTGTAAGGTCTTATTCTTTCAGCAAGTAATTCAATAGCTGTATCTAAAATCTCTGTGTCTCTGTGAGCTAGGCGCACTGTTAAAGCTTTACCTGAGCCTGGGCCGCCTCTGTCAGATTGGAAGGAAATACTTTCAACACCAGACACATGCCCAACTTCCTTTTGCCAAAGATTGGTGACTTCTTCTGTTGTGAGAGGACGAATGTCTGCATCTACTAAATAGAGATAACCACGCATAGTAGAGCCATAGAAGTTAATATAGACACCCTCTGAAAGCGCGTCTCCGCCATTTTCTTCAGCTACTTTTGTAGCAGCTTCGTAAAGTCTTTTTTCTAATCTTACTAAATCGTCTTCTGAAACGTCTGTTGGCATAGAAATTTCAACATAGGCAAAGTCAGATTCAGTTTTAGGCATAAGCTCAATGCCAAGCCTACCCGATGCAATAAACGCGCCTGATAAAATCAGCAAGCCAACACAAAAAGCAACAACAGAGTATTTAAAGTCTAAAATCTTGTCTAAGCGTGGGCCATAGACATTTTCTACCCATTTTGTAAAAGCATGGCTAAACTTGCGCTGATAAGCACTTATTTTAAAAGTAATAGAGCCTGGACGTGGCTTGCTGTCGTGCGCTAAGTGGCAAGGCAGAACATAAAGACTTTCTATAAGCGAACACAAAAATACAGCTGAAACAACAGGCACAATAGGCGCGAACATCATGCCTAAAAAGCCAGGAATAAAGAGTATAGGCAAGAAAGCAACTATGTTTGTCAAAACGGAAAAGACAATAGGAGCGTTGATTTCCTTTGTGCCAAGTACAGCCGCTTCGGGTCGTGAATAGCCCTTTCGCCGCCATATATGCACGTTTTCACCCACAACAATAGCATCATCAACAACAATACCAAGCGTGAGAATAAAGGCAAACATCGACATCATGTTTATACTTGTGCCATAGGGATTCAAAAAGAGGAAAGCACCCATGATAGCAATAGGAATACCAATACTCACCCAAACAGCAAGCTTTGGCTCTAAAAAGAGGGCAAGGCATAAGAAAACAAGAACAATACCTGTCATCGCATTGCCAACAAGCAAATCTGCTCTATCTGTAAACACTTCTGCAAAATCCTTTCGGATATTGAGCGAAAGTCCAGCTGGCAGAGTTTGGTTAAGCCTTTCAATAACTTCAAAAGCTTCTTCTGCAAGAACGCCTGGAGTTTGCTCGCCTATGGCATAAACATCAATCAAGACAGCTGGTTTATTATTAAAATGCGCAAAGCTCTTTGTATCTTCAAAGGTTTCTTTGATAATTGCAATATCTTCAAGCAAAAGCCTCGAACCGTCTTCAAGAGAAAGAATGGAAATCTGCCCAAATTCGTGCGCATAGTCACGTCTGTCATCTACAACAATAGAAATATCGCCATTCTTTGTTTCCATTGTGCCCGCGCCTTGCTCAATTGAAGCTGCTTGTATGGCGGAAGCAATTTCTTCTAAGGTGAGGTCGTACTTTCTTAATGTTGCTTGCGGAACTTCGATTTGAATTTCTCTATCAAGCGTATTATCAAGCTCAACTGAAGAAATATTTGGCTGTAGCAAGAGTTCATCTTTTACAATATCCGCCCATTCACGCAAGAAAAGTAAGTCATCAGAACCAGCAAGAATAATGGTCATAACTTCAACAACACGTTTGTTTAGTGTAACAATAGGCGTTTCAGCTGCTTCGGGAAAAGTACGGATTCGGCTGACTTCATTTTGTACATCTTGTAAAAATCTGTCTCTATCTGCTCCTTCAACGGCATCAGCATAAACTGTTGCTGTGCCATTTGAACGCACGAAAGCCGTAACTTCGTCTATGTTTTCGACATTGCGAACAACATCTTCAACAGTGATAACCATGCCTTGCTCTATTTCTTCAGGTGTAGCACCTGAAAGTTCAAGAGTTATGGTGACTTGGTCTATCTCAAATGGCGGAAAAACTTCTTGTTTCATATTCGTCAAGAACAAAAAGCCGCCTATAAGCATTGCCCACATTAAAAGGTTGGCTGCAACATTATTTTGTACCATCCAAGCAATAGGGCCTTGCCAGATTTTTTCCTTTGAAACCCTTTGTTCAGAATGTTGTGAGTAATTTTTATCTTCGTTCATTATAGATATACCTTTAGTGTTTTTCTTTTGCCTTCGGCGACCAAAGGGGCACGCCCCCTTTGGAAACCCGAGCATTGAGCGGTTAAGAGAACATGTATGGCTAAAGAAGAATATTTTATTTTTTTATTTGCGAAAAAGTGACTTTAAACTATTTGTTTCGCCACCTTGTGGACGAAACCTCGCTTGTGAAAACGTGGTTTTCATTTCGCTCGCTAAAGCTTTGTTCGCGGGGGATAATCCCCTCGCTCTCAGATTCGCTTAAATACTGTTTCGCTTTAAAAATAGGGGGCTTTCTTTATAGTAAGTTCAAGCTAGCAAGAAAGAGCAAGAGGCATATTCACTTCGTTCACATGTGTTTATATAAAAATTAAAATATAAGAAAGAAGGAATTTTCCTAAATTCAAAGATTTTAAAGAATAAATTTAGCTCTGTGGTTTTTGTCTTCTTTTCTTAGGCATATCGTCTTGTTCATCAGCAATCACTTCAACTTCAGCTTCCACTACTGCTGTTTCAGGTGCGTTTGAAACTATGGGATTTACTTGAAGATTTACAACAGGAGTAGAAAGGCCTGCAACATAGATAAGTGTTCCATTTGCAAGGCCAGGGTCTTTGATATAGGCAGTTGAACCATCTCTCCAAACCATGTTCACCTCAACAGGCACAAGCACCTCATTTTCATCAACAATCCAAAGTGTAGTATTATTGATAACCGCGCCCCTTGGCACTGCTAACACATCATCATAAACACCTGCTTCTATAACAATATTCACTTGGTCACCCATAAGTAAAGGAGTGCGATTATTTTCTGTATCAAGCGCGAGTGGGTCTTTTATGCGCACAAGCATCTTGCCCATTCTTGAAGCAGAAGAAAGCGCGCCTACTATCTGAATAACTTCGCCCTGCCATTCTTCACCAAAGTTTGAAAATACTTGCACTGGTATTTCTTTCACTGGGCCTGAAAGAAGTTCATTATTATAAAGAGTGTCAACAGGAATAGCAACATCAGCCCAATATTCGTCAATAGCTACTAATTCTGCTATGGCTTCACTTGTGGAAATATTTTGCCCTCTTGAAGCATTACGCTCAACAATAAGCGCGTCAAAAGGAGCTTTGATTTGTGTTCTTTCAAAGTTGAGCTTTGCTATGTCCACATTAGCTTGCGCTATAGCAACATCTGCTTTAGCTTGCTCTAGTTGTGGTTTTCTTAAGGTGAGATTTTGTTGCGCCCTTGTTTGGCTTTCAGAGTTTTGCATGAAGTTTTTTAATTGTTCAAGTTCTGTTCTTGCTATGGCTTGTTGTCCTTGTTCAAGCTGATAACTTGCCTTAGCCTTTGCAAGGCTTGCTTCATTTTTTTTGAGCTCATTTGCATAATCTCTTTGTTCTAAAGCAAGAAGCAAAGTGTCTTTTTTTACAACAGCACCAGGTTCAAAGTCTGGTAAAATATTTTCAACCGTGCCTACAATTTGGCTTTTAAGCGAAACTTGCTGTGAAGGAACTAAAGTACCCACTGTTTCAATAGTGATAGGTATTGTGCCCTTTGAAATAGCAAAAGCTTCTATTTGCGGAATAATTTTTGGAGGAGGTGTTCTTTGCGCAGTAGGCTTTGTTGCAAGAAAGATAAGTGCGCCTAAAGCAGCTATAAGCAAAATAAAAACAGGCATGTATTTCTTTATAAGATTTTTATAGTCAATCTCTCTTAAAGAAGGCAGTTTTTTAAAATTTTTAATATTTTTGATATTTTTTAACGTACTCATATTTTAATTCCTAAAGATTTATATAAATCAACTCTTAATTTTAACAATTCTGCTTCTTCTCTTATTAATGTTCTCTCAAGAGTTTGAAGATTTTGTAATTGGGTAATATATCTCAAAAAGTCACCTGCGCCAAAAAGATAGCTTGTTTCTGCTTCTTGCAAGGCTGCTGTTTCGTAAACAAATTGTTCTTTAAGTATGGCTAAATATTTCTTTTGTGCATCTTCTGCCATAAGGGCTGTATTTACTTCGTCTAAGGCTACAGAAACTGTTTTAACATAGTTTATTGCTGCTTCTTGCGCTACAGCATCTTGCCTTTGTGCTTCTGCTGATTTTGCACCGCCGTCAAACAAAACACCGCTCACTGTGCCAACTACAGTAGCAATCCAATCATCAAGTAGAGTGGTGATGTCCATTGAATTTGCTAATTCTGTCACGCTTAATGTGATAGAAGGAAAGTAAGCAAGCTTTGCAGCAGAAAGGTTTTTGTCCTCTGCTTGTAAGCGTAATTTTGCCGCGCGTATGTCTGGTCTGTTGTGTAAAAGGTCGGCAGGCAGGCCTGTTTTTGGAAGAGGAGGGAGAATAGGCAATTCTTTTTCATTCACTTCGAGTTCATAAGTAGGAAGATTGCCTGTAAGAAGAGCAAGACTTGCTAAAAGTGCTCTTTGCCTTTCAATGAGTAATGGCTCGTCTGCTTTAGATTGTAAATATTGCTCTTTTTGCTGTAATACATCTAAGCTTGAAGATTGCCCATTGAGATAGCGCACTTCTTGTATTTTTACCATGGCTTCATTTAGTTTCACTTGTTCTTGTAGTATGGCAAGTTCCTTTCTTGTTGAAAGAAGATCGATATAATCATCTGTAATGGAAGAAGAAATGGAGAGCACCGTTGTGAGCACATCTTCATAAGAAGCTTGATAGTCATAATCGATAGCTTGTGCTTGTGCTGTAAACTTTCCCCATAAGTCTAATTCATAGGAAAGAGAAAAATTTGCTGTATAGTCTGTTTCTTCATAGGCTTTACTTGACTGACTGTCGTTTGAATTATTCACATAATCGGTACTGCCTCTATAGCTTATACTAGGAAAAAAGACAGAACGACTTTGTGATCGCAAGGCTCTACTTTGATTTAATCTTGTGAAAGCAATTTGCAAATCGTAATTGCCTTGCCTTTTGTTTTCATTATCAAGTGAAGTAAGAGCAAGCTCTTGAATAGAATTTAATTCTGCACTGTTAAAACTTTGCCACCACTTTGCATTGTCTATACTCGCACTTCCCCCCTCTGCAAGAAAATTATCTGGCAGGGGAATGTGTTCAGGTTCATAGGTAGTCATCAAGTTTGCGCAAGCTGACATCGCTATGGAACACGCAAATAAAAGAGCACATTGCCATTTATTTTTTTTCATATTTTTTTCTCTTCCAAACACCCATTTTCAAAATTGTAAAAAAAGTATACAACTTTCTTTGCTATCTGTATAGCTTTTATACATTATAGAGTTAAAAATAGCTTATTTACTTTTTATAGTAACTACATAGCACAATGTATGCCAAAAGTGTTTAAATTGTGTTTCAACACTATATAAAAAAAAATAATAAATTGCATTAAAAAAAAGTGCTCAGAAAAACTTGCCAAACGGTTAAAGTGGTATTACTATAAATCTTATAATAAAAATAGTCTACAAACTATGTCGCCGAAGGAGGCCACATTGAATCAATTTTCTAAAAACACACTGCTTTGGCTCTTGATTGCCTTTGCAGTATTGCTCATCTTTAATACTGTTGGAAGGCAAGTAGAGCAAAGCACAGACATGCCTTACAGCGAATTTATCGGTATGGTGGATTCAGGCAATGTTGCCGAAGTTTCTATTGTTGAAAAAATAATCAAGGGAAGAACCACTACTGGACAAACTTTCCAAACCTATATGCCTGATGATCCAGGCCTTGTGGCTGATCTTTTAAACAATAATGTTATTGTAAACGCTCAACCACCTGAAGAATCACCTTTCCTTATTTCCTTACTTATTTCATGGTTCCCTATGATACTTCTCATAGGCGTATGGATTTTCTTCATGCGACAAATGAATGGAGGCGTTGGCGGCAAGGGAGGAGCAATGAGCTTTGGCAAATCCAAGGCAAGAATGCTCAATCAAGAACAAGGCAGAGTGACCTTTTCTGATGTTGCTGGTGTTGACGAAGCAAAGGACGAATTAGTTGAAGTTGTACAATTTCTTTCTAATCCAAAAAAATTCACACGTTTAGGCGGACGAATTCCAAAAGGCGTGCTCTTAGTAGGCCCTCCGGGTACGGGTAAGACTCTTCTTGCGCGTGCTGTTGCAGGCGAAGCTGGTGTACCTTTCTTCTCAATTTCAGGTTCTGACTTTGTTGAAATGTTTGTTGGTGTTGGTGCTTCTCGTGTGCGTGATTTATTTGTGCAAGGAAAGAAGAACGCGCCTTGCCTTATCTTTATAGATGAAATTGACGCAGTTGGTCGCCAACGTGGTGTTGGCATTGGCGGCGGTCATGACGAAAGAGAGCAAACATTAAACCAGCTCTTAGTTGAAATGGACGGCTTTGAATCAAACGAAGGCGTTATCCTTATTGCCGCAACAAACAGACCTGACGTGCTTGACCCAGCTCTTCTTCGTCCGGGCAGATTTGACAGGCAAGTTATTGTGCCAACTCCTGACCTTAAGGGCAGACAACACATTATTAACGTACACGCAAGAAAAACTCCACTTGCTAAAGATGTTGATACAGAAGTTCTTGCAAAGGGAACTCCTGGTTTTTCAGGTGCAGACTTAGAAAACTTGGTCAACGAAGCCGCATTACAAGCAGCAAAGCTCAATAAAAATGAATTAAATATGCGTGACTTTGAATACGCAAAAGATAAAATCCTCATGGGACGTGAGCGCCGTTCGCTTATCTTGTCAGATGAAGAAAAGAAAATCACTGCCTACCACGAAGCTGGCCACGCACTTATTGCAAAGCTTTTACCAAAGGCAGATCCTGTGCACAAGGTAAGCATTATTCCACGCGGAAGAGCACTTGGTGTTACCATGCAATTGCCTGAAGAAGACAGACATGGCTATTCAAGAAACTTCTTGCAAGGCAATATTGCCGTACTTATGGCAGGCCGCGTTGCTGAAGAACTTATTATGGAAGACATCACAACAGGCGCAGGCAACGACATTGAAAGAGCTTCAAAACTTGCTCGTAAGATGGTGTGCGAATGGGGTATGTCTGATGTCATAGGGCCACAAGCCATTGGTGAACAAAATAACGAACCTTTCCTTGGCAGAGAGCTTACTTCAAGCCGTTCTGTCAGTGAAGAAACAGCGCGCATTGTTGACGGCGAAGTCAAAAGAGTTATTTCAGAAGCTCATGAACTTTGTCATAAACTTTTATCAGAAAATCTCGTTCACCTTCATGCCATTGCAAATGCTTTGCTTGAACGTGAAACCATTTCAGGTGAAGATATTGACATCATCATGCGCGGTGAAGAACTCGCTCCTTTTGTGATAAGTGAAGAAAAGCCTAACAACGATGTAAACCAAACAGAAGTCAACAATACAGATGACGAAGACGATTTTGTCTTTGAAAGTGACGAACAAAACTCACAAGATGACAATAGAAAAGAATAACAATATAACTATCAATGCCCCAATTTTTTGGGGCATTGTCAATATAACGCCCGACTCATTTTCTGACGGTGGTCTTTTTTATTCTGCAAAAAATGCCCTTGAGCAAATCTATCATTTAAAAAATGAGGGCGCGCACTATATAGACATAGGCGCTTTTTCTTCTCGTCCAAATAATGATTTTATTTCAGCAGAGGAAGAATGGCAAAGACTTGAACCCTTGTTTGAGCAAATTGACCTAAGAGACAAAGACCTTTATTCTTGCCTTTCTATAGATACATGGCGCGCAGATATTGCACAAAAGGCTTTGGAAAAAAATATTTTTTGTATAAATGACATTTCAGCTTTTTCATGGGATGAGGGGCTTTTAGATGTGCTTGTGCACTATAAGCCTTATTATGTACTTATGCATTGCACAGGTAAGGCAGAAGACATACACATTCCAGCGCAAAGTGAAAATATTGTTGAAGATGTCTATGCTTTTTTTGCACACAAATTAGAGCTTTTGGAGAAGCGAGGCTTTCCAAAAGAAAAAATCCTCCTTGACCCAGGCATAGGTTTTGGGAAAAATTTAGAACAAAATCTTGCTTTAATGAATGCAGGTGCACGCTTTGCTCAATTAGGCTGCCCTCTTATGGCGGCGGTTTCGCGTAAATCGTGGTTAAGAGAGCTTTTTTCACTTAAAAAAGCAGTAGAAAGTTCCCAAATAAAAGGACAAAGAAAGGTATTAGATAGGCTTACATCAATAGCAAGTCTTTCACTTAATAAGCATGGATTTAAGCATCATAGATTGCATAATGTAGCTATAACAAGACAAGCTTTTATAGTAGAAGAAGCTTTAAATAGTAGAGGGTAAAGGCGTGACAGTATTAAACTTTTCATGGTTAGACGCAATAGATATTTTTCTTGTAACCATAGTTATATATAGTATCATACTCTATGTGCGTGGAACGCGCGTGAGCACAGCCTTAGGCGGTCTTTTTGTTCTGCTTATTATCTATGTTATTGCTCAATTTGTCGGATTGCAATCCTTAGTGTGGATTTTTGAAAACCTCTTTTCTTCGATTTTCTTAGTTGTTGTCATATTATTTAGCGATGACATTCGTTCAGCACTTGCAAGTATTTCCTTACGCTCCTTTTTTCTAAAATCTAAAAAATACAGCGATTCTTTAGCCTCAAGCATTTCCCTAGCTGTGTATGAAATGTCGAGAAAAAATATTGGCGCACTCATAGTTATAGAGCAAAGCGAAAAGCTTGATGATTTTGCACAAAGCGGTGTGAAGCTTGATGCAAACTTATCAAAAGAATTACTCACAACCTTATTCTTTCCAAAAACAGCCCTACATGATGGCGCTGTTATTATCGACAGAAACGGCAGAATAAAGGCAGCTTCTTGCATACTTCCCTTAGCAGAAAGTGTTAACAATTCAGAGTTTGGCACAAGGCACAGAGCAGCACTTGGTTTGAGCGAGCTTTGTGATGCTGTTATTATTGTTGTGTCAGAAGAAAGAGGTCAAGTGCGCTTGGTTAGTCAAGGCATGGCAAAGGGAAATGTCTCTAAAGTACTTAATCAAGAAGAATTTGATAAGGAGCTAAAAAATGTTATCAAATAATTCACAAGAAAGTTCAACACAAGAAAAGCAAGCTAAAGTGAATAATGCTGAGCAGACGAAGACACAGATTTCAAAAAAAAATTGGAAACATTTATTTTATGAAATCCCTTTGCCTAGAAAAAAGTATCTTCCAGCAAGTTTACATATAGGCTATTTTTTAATTTCCTTTGCTGTGGCATTTTTGCTGTGGTTCTCTGTTGCCGATAGAGAGGATATGGAAGTAGCATACACTGTGCTCCTTGAATATAATGGACTTCCTAAAGAGCTCATTATAACAGAAGGCTTACAAGAAAGCGTACATGTGCGCATAAAGTCTACTGCAAGCTGGCATGACGCGCTTAAAAATGAAAACCTCACCTTTGAAGTAGACCTTTCAGGTATGCAAAAGGGCGCAAATGTTATTAATCTGGAATTAGAAGAACTATTTAATAGAAGAAATTATGAAATTATTTCACTCGAACCTGCAAAACTCTTGCTTGTAAGCGATAATCTTGCTGAAAAAGACGTGAAAATTGATGTCTACATTGCAAGCAGTGTAAAAAATGCCAATAGAATTATTGGTAAACCGCAGGTTGACCCTTCGCAAATACGAATCAAAGGTCCTGAAAGTGAAGTGAGCAAAATAAATGCTATTACCTTGCCTTTTTCACCTAATACAGAAAATGCAGCCGGCAAATATACAGAAAGCCTTGCTGTTACAATCAAAGAGCAAGTTGAAGCAAGCCCTCCCCTTGTTCGTGTAAATTATGAAATAAAAAGCGGCTTGGTGACTGTGAACTATATTGTTCCTGTAAAGATAGTCACAAATGACAATAATGCAAAATACACTTTGTCCGAAGAAAAGGTCACACTCAATGTACTTATGCCAGACCATTTAATTCGTGATGAAAAGTTTATTGAAGGTCTTAGTGCTTATGTTGTGCCAACAGGGGCATTAGAAGAAACTGTGATATTACGCTTTAAATTACCGCCTACAGCAAAACTTCAATCAAGCAGTATAGATAAAGTTGTCTTGAAAAAGATTCAGTAGGCACAAGCGCGAAGTAATGAGTGCAAGGAAAAGTATGCGCATTATTGTTTTTGTTCTCTGTTTTATAAGTATGTGTTCTTGGCAACAAGCCCATGCCTCCTATGAGCTTGAGCAAAAAGCAAATAATACTATACACTTAGAAGTACAAATAAACACACTCTTAGAATCAAATCTCACAAAAACCCTTTTGCAATCCTTGCTCAAAGAAGAAGCCATAAGTTTACTCTATAGAGATAGAGATATAGTGAAGTTTTTTTCTGCGCGTAATTTTAACGACAATAAAATAAGAGCACTTCTTTCACTCATACTTGATTTGGAATTTTCAGATGCCATAGTAAGCACAAAGGGAAGAGTGAAAAATGTTTATTATTACAGGCAGTCTGTGAAAATTAAAAACAAAGAAGCCTTAATTGAAGAGCTCACAGAAAAAGCGAAAAATGTCTACTTGCTTGTGCGCTTAGAAGAAGTTGAAAAAGACAGAGTGCTTAGCTTAAGGGCAATAAAAAAAGTTCTTGAAGAATTAAATGTATCACAAAAACCAGAATTTTCTCTCTTTGCCTTAGAAAATGAAATAAAAACACTGCAAGTCTTTAATTATTTAGATGAATATTTACAAGAACTTATCTTTGATATGGACTTTTCAAAGTCAAAGCAAGTGGAATTAGAATATATGAAGAAATACGGCAAGCATACACTTTCTTTTTCAAACGCCCTTGCTGAATACTATCTCTTCTTAGACAGGCCACAAGCCGCGCTTGATACATTAAAAGAAATTAAAAATATACAAAGCTATTTTTCTCACTATTTAAACATAATTATAGCTATGCGAAGGGGAGAAATAGGCCTTGCTGAATTAGATTTGAAAAAGGTCTTAAATCATATAGAAACACACAATGACCTCTACCCCTATTTCATTGTTGTAAAAGGCTCATTAGCGCAGATGAAAGGACTAAATGCACAAATGTGTCAGGCCTACAAGTTGGCTTGTGAACACGATTTATGCGATGCCTACACAGCCGTACAAGAAGATTGCGAGTGGTTAAATAATTAATTTTTAAAGCTTAAGTTTTTTATTTTAAAACCGTTAACAAAAATAAGAGTTGATAATTTTTTTACTATGGGTTTGATTATGCGTGATAGAACAGTACACTTACTTGAATCAGGTGAAGATATTTTTCCCCCAGTTGAGCAAGCAAAAAGTTCAGGCTTGCTTGCTGTTGGCGGCGATCTTTCTGCTAGTCGCTTGATTGAAGCTTATACAAAGGGAATTTTTCCTTGGTATGGGCAAGGTTGCCCTGTTATGTGGTGGTCGCCTGACCCTCGCTGTGTCTTGATACCCTCTGAGCTAAGAATTTCACGTTCTTTGCAAAGGGCTATCAATAAAAAAAGATACAGCATTACACAAAATAAAGCCTTTCTTGACGTGATAAGTTATTGCGCAAGCACTGCTCGTCCTGGTCAAGATGGCACTTGGCTACAACCTGAAATGATAGATGCTTATTATGAATTGCATAAGATTGGTTATGCGCATTCTGTTGAAGCTTGGCTTGGCGATAAACTTGTCGGAGGGCTATACGGTGTTGCGCTTGGTGGTGCTTTTTTTGGTGAATCCATGTTCCACACAGAGCCAAATGCTTCAAAAATTGCCTTTGTATCCTTAGCAAAGCATTTGCTAAGCGAGGGCTTTACTCTTGTTGACTGTCAACAAACAACCTCGCATATGCTTTCATTGGGAGCAAAAGAAATTTCACGAAAGGAATTTATAAAGTTACTTAAAGAAGCATTAGCAAAATAGTTTTATAAAAAGGGTCAGTCGTCCTCTGACCCATAAACAAATGATATAGGCGCGTAATTTATTGTTAATATAATAAGTTACGCGCCTATATTTTTGTCACTTAGAGTAAGGGCAAAGCCCCTAGACTTTAAAGTCGTGGAGTCTAGTCCTTTTTTAAAAAAATTGTAAGCACAATGCTTTCGTAAGGGCGAGCAGTGCTCGCCAGTTAATTATGGAAAGCGGGAAAGCAATGCTTTCCCCTACGAGAAAAAGTCAGCAGCAGTCTGAAAAGCCCTTGTTTATAGCAAACAAGGGCTTTTCATTGGCCTTTC
>CAYJHE010000024.1:16322-19064 GCA_964369675.1 uncultured Desulfovibrionaceae bacterium
CAGCAGTCTGAAAAGCCCTTGTTTATAGCAAACAAGGGCTTTTCATTGGCCTTTCGTAGGGGCGAGCAGTGCTCGCCAGTTAACCTTGGCAAACAGGGAAACAATGATTTCCCCTACGAGAAAAAGCTCACTCGCAATGATGCATATAGACTATTAGCAACCCCCAAGAATTTCTTGAAAAGTTGACATTTTTCCCTTTTTATACTATGCTAAACATTGAAATAATAGCTTAATACTTGCTGAAAACATGATTAATCTGCTAAGTCATACATTATAAGGAGCTTCTATGCAATCTAAAAACGCAATAGGTAATTTGATAAATCGCTATAAAGCGGTGCTAAAAAAATGCCATTTAATGAATATATTTGGTTCGCTTGCTGTCGCAACAGCCTTATTGCTCTCGCCAGTAATGGCTGAAAATGCTTTTGCAGTGACTATTGTTAATGCAGATGGTGGAAAAGGCGGAGCTACAAACGGCGGTTCAGACGGTGAAGGGAAGACAAATACAAACGGCGTGGAGTCATTTAACGGCAATGACGGTTCTGTCGGCTCTGCCGCTTCTGCCGCTTCTGGCGGAAGTGGTGGTACTGGTTATGGCGGAGCTTTAGGCGGTGGCGCAGGCACAAGCACAAGCGGCGGTGGCGGCGGCGGTGGCGGTCTTGCTGAAGTAAGAGGAGCTAGTGACGGCGGTGAAGCCTTTGCAGATGGCGGTGCTGGTAATGATGAGGCTGGATTTCTAGGTGGCGGTGGCGGTGGTGGCGGCACTGCAATAGCAAATGGCAATACAAATGCAAATGGTTTTGGCGGTCAAGCACAGGCAAATGGCGGTAATGCCTATGGTGGAGGAAATGGCGGTGATGGTGGCACTGTTTACGCATCTTCGAACACAGTAAGAATAAATAGTAATAACACTATATTTACAGGCGCTTTTGCACTGACAAGTGGCGGTTTTGGCAATAAAGGCGGTAAGGGCGGAACTGCTCTTGCACAGGAAAATACGATTAAAGTTGAAGGCGGAGATATTGATTTTATTTATGGCGGATACGCACGTTCTTTAGCAGGTGAATCTCAAGGTGCAGGACAAGATGGACAAGAAGGAGGAAAGGCAAGTGTAGTTGAGAATAATGTGCTTATTGAAAGCACAGGAAGTACTATAAAGCTTGCTGTGGGCGGTCAGGCAATGAGTCTTGGGGGAAAGAGTGATAACGCAAATGGTGGCAATGGCTCTTCTGAACTTACAGAAGCAAGATTGAATATTGTCACTGTGGAAAATGTGCAAAGCCTAGAAAGTGTATACGGCGGAATTGCTTTAAATTATGGTGGTCTTAATAGCACTAATACTATTCGAGGAACAGCAGGGCAAGCCAGTGCAAGCTCGAATAAAATTTTTATCAATAGCGGCACCATTACAGCTAATATCATAGGCGGACTTGTTTTTGGTAATAGTGCTAGAGCAGAGTCTAATGAAATCACTCTCGCAAATGCGCCAAATTTAGCAAATACACATATTTGGGGCGCGGCAATGAATACTGGCAACCCATCATCTACTCTATCTACAGGTTATACGCCCGAGCCGGTTTTTGCTTCAAATGCCAATACCTTTAATGGCAATACTTTACATGTGAATAAGTATAGCGGTACGGGCACAATTACGAGCATGGGCAATTTTGAAAAGTATAATTTCATCTTGCCCTCTAGCACAGTAGCAGGTGTTCCCGTCTTGAAAGTTACCCATTTACACTTGGGAAATGCTTTTCTTATGCCCTCCACAAAATTTGCTCAAATTGCCTCTGTAAGCATTGAAGATGGGCATAATTTACCTTTAAATTCAACTGTTATTCTTATTGATGCAGTAAATCTATCTGGCACTCTTGCCAATGATGGCGCAACAGTGACAAGCGATGTGAGCACCTTTACTGAGCAGCTATGGCAAATCAATCAAGACAATATAAATAACGATATCACAGCTACATATGTTGAGGAAAAGTTAACGCCAACACCAAGTGGCTCATTGGCAGGAACACTTGTAGAAACACACACAAATGCAACTACAGCTATTTTATCAAGTTCGGCAAGTACTATAGTGACAGCGGCTATTCCTGCTTCGCAAATGGCAACAAGGAATGCTTCAAACCAAAGAGCAAGTCTTGAAAATATGGGCATGAGCGCAGGTTCAGCCTCATCACAATACAATTCATTCGCACCTTTTGCTGTTGTTCAAGGCGGTTATTCTTCCTTTGATAGCGGTATTGATACCGAAGTCACTTCTATTTCCTTTGTTGGCGGACTTGCGCATAAATCCTATTTCAACGCAAGCGAGCTCTTAGTCGGTGCATTTATAGAAACAGGCTTAGGCTCTTATAATTCAACGGTTAATTCATCGGGTAATTCCATCGACTCTGACGGTAGTCTCAGTTATTTTGGCGGTGGATTGTTCGCGCGTTATGATTGGTATACTAAAAATGGCTTGCCCTACATTGAAGCTTCTGCACGTCTAGGTTCTCTCAATACCGACTTTGATTCAGACGACATTAGAAACATCACAACAGGCTCAAATGTGAATTATGAAACAAATTCTATGTATTATGGTCTCCACATAGGCGCAGGTTATGTTTGGAATATCAATACAGAGTGGGCTTTGGATATGTCTGCAAAATACTTCTGGACGCATCAAGAAAGCATAGACAAAGAAATTGCAGGCGATAATTTCAATTTCGATGCTATAGATTCGCATATAGTGCG
>CAYJHE010000025.1:0-5743 GCA_964369675.1 uncultured Desulfovibrionaceae bacterium
TTTACAATAGGTAAATACTTTATTTCTGAGAACAAAACTTTATTGCCTATAGCTGCACAAGTAAACCATGCTGTCTGTGATGGATTTCATCTTTCAAAATTTATAACTGACTTACAATCTTTTATTGACTGCTTTAAAGAACTATTAAAGTTATTGAAAAAGTTCCACAAGATATTTTGGAAGAGCTTATTAATATTGTTTTTTCTGAGCTTGAGGTTGTTGACTTGCCATCTATTTAAAATGCATTATAGAATATTCCTATAGTGAGAAGTAAATAAAGACTTACTTGCTCCATAAATGCTCCACGCAAGCCCTTAGGGTTTGTCTAGACACTATCAGTTCTAACTTTTGCGTGAGAGAAGCTTATGCAGACATTTTTATGAAAAATGACGCTTAAAATGATACCTAGCTGCTGTTTTATTACAAGAGTTATATGCTCTTCCATCAGTACAGAAAATAAATGGATAGATGTTGTTGAATTGGATTTAAGAGGAAAAATCTCTAATAAAAATGATTTCAGCTATTTTATTGTTGAACTTTTTGAAAAAAAGCAAAGAATTAAAACTGAATGGGAGTATAAAATCTTAGAATATAAGGAAATCAAAAATTATGAAGCTAAAAGTTTAAAAAGCTAAATAATCTACCCTTGTTTAAAGCGATTAAAGAAACCTTAAAGCCGTCACAAAACGGTCATTTCATGGTGGTTTTAAGATTTCTTTAATAAAGTAAAAGGCAGACCTCACTGAAAGTCTGCCTTTATTATTTTAAATTTACTTTATTCTTCTATTGGTTTTTTCAAAAATCCTAACATCAATGCACTTACTACTATTCCTACAACAAGAGCTAAAAGATACATAAGACCTTGTTCCACTACTGGGAAAACAAAAATTCCGCCATGCGGTGCCATAAGTTTAGCCCCAAAGAACATTGAAAGAGCTCCAGCCACACCAGAACCTAGCATACATGATGGTAAAACGCGGATTGGGTCAGCCGCAGCATAGGGAATTGCACCTTCTGTAATAAAAGCTAAACCCATAATAAAGCTCATTGGAGCTGAATCGCGTTCTGCTTTTGTGTATTTATTTTTACTCATCCAAGCTGAAAGTGCTATAGCACAGGGCGGTGTCATACCACCAATCATAACGGCTGCCATAATATCATAATTGCCAGAAACAATTGACGCTGTTCCAAAAACATAGGCTGCCTTATTGAATGGTCCTCCCATATCAATAGCCATCATTGCAGCGACAACAAAGCCTAAAACGACCTTACTTGTGCTTCCCATACTTGCTAGAGCTGAGTTTAATCCAGTATTGATAGTTCCCATAACAGGTTCAACAATATAAATCATACCCACGCCAATAAATAGAATACCAAATAATGGATAGATAAGCACAGGCGCAATTTTTTCTAAAGTTTCAGGCAGCGACAAAGTTCCTTTCATAAGTGCGCGGATAATATAACCTGCTAAAAAACCAGCAACTAAAGCGCCTAAGAAACCACTTTTACCACTTGCCGCAATCATGCCACCAACAAAACCAGGAGCAAGAGCAGGCCTATCTCCTATTGATTGCGCAATAAAACCAGCTAAGACAGGAAGCATAAAAGCAAAAGCTGTTCCGCCTATTGTTTTTAGGAGTGCTGCTAAAGGTGTTATACTACCAAAATTGCCTCTTTCAGATTCTGAAAGTGAATTTAAATCAACACTTAAGCCATCAATAAGGAAGGCTAAAGCAATAAGCAAACCACCACCAACAACAAATGGAAGCATGTGTGATACACCATTCATCAATTGTGTATAGATTTGGCGGCCAAAACTTGCATTTTGTATAGTTTCTGTTTTTACTTGATTTGCAGAGCTAAAGATTGGCGCATCTTGATTTTTTGCACGCTGAACTAATTCTTCTGCTTTGTGTATGCCATCTGATACTTTACATTCAATGATATGCTTGCCGTTAAACCTATCCATAGGAACTTTTGAATCAGCGGCAATAATAATAGCTTTTGCTTCTGCAATTTCTTGTGCGCTTACTTCATTCTTTGTTCCGCTTGAACCGCGAGTTTCAACTTTAATTGTACAATTATACTTTTCAGCAGCTTTTGTTAAAGCTTCTGCCGCCATATAGGTGTGTGCAATTCCGGTTGGACAAGAAGTTACTGCAAGAAGCTTTGTTTTTTCAGTGCTTTCGTTGCTTGATATAATTGGGCTTTCAACACTTTCTTCTTCAACATCTTTTGAATCTAGTATAGATAAAAATTCCTCACTGTTTTTTGCATTAATGAGAATTTCAATAAGTTCGTCATCAACTAAAAAACCTGAAAGCTTTGCAAGCACATCAAGATGAACATTATCTTTTGTGTTTGGAGCGGCAATCATAAAAAGAAGCTTTACAGGTTCACCATCAAGCGAATCAAAATCAACGCCATCTGGAATTGTCATTGCAACTAGACCTGCAGAAGCAACAAAATCACCCTTACCATGCGGAATAGCAACAGCCATTCCCACGCCCGTTGTTCCTTCTTCCTCTCTGGCTAAAATAGCTTTTTTATAAGCTGCAACATCAGAAATATTGCCTTTTTTATGCATTATTTCAATGGCTTGATCTATAATATCCTCTTTAGATTGAGCACTTGCGCCAACCAAAACACCATTTCTACCTATTAAATCAATAATTTTCATTTAAATTCCTCCTCTTAGGATTGTTTAAAAAGTCATACAAACATGTAATACATTTGATATAAAGCGAAGTGTAAAGCTTATGAAAAGCAAATTACATGCAAAATAATACAGAGAAATTTAATACTTTTTATGGTAGCACAAAAAATTGAAACAAAATTTGAGCACGACAAAACCTCCTATAAAAAAATAGAGATTCCGTGTTGTTCGTTAGTCATTCTAGTTGAATGTATCGTTTCCAATGGTACCAGAATTAATATAAGTATAGAAATAATTAGTGTGATTGTCAAGGTATGATAACAAACTCTAAAGAGTTTTTATGCCAACAGTTCCTGTGAATAATACAAAGCTTAAGGAAGTGCAAAGAAGCAAATTCAAAAAATAATTTTAAATTTAAGACTTTATTTTCAAAGGCGCGTACAGCACAGCTTCAATTTCAACATCAAGTTCAGCATACATACCAGCAACAGCTACAGTAGCCCTTGTTGGGTAGGGCTTTTTAAAGTGTTTACGGTATTCAGCATCAAATTCGTTAAAGTATTTCATATCAGATAGATAGACTTTACAATTTATCACATCATCCATTGAACAGCCTGCAAATTCTGCAAGCATTTTGATATTTAACATTATTTGCTTTGTTTGCGCAGTGATACTTTCACGTTCAAGCTCTTCACTTTCGTAATTATAACATACCTGCCCAGAAATATAGATAAAGTCACCTACTCTTAGAGCTTCAGAATAGGATTCATCTCCTTGTATTCCTTCGGGAAAATTCACTAATTCTCTCATATTTAAACCTCTTTTTTTATACATTTAATGGCAATGGCTATTTAAAAAATGAACTCACAAGAAAATACAAAGGAGGAACAAGCAGTGCAGGCAAGAAGTTTATTGTTTTTATCTTCACTGCCTGTAAGATACTAAGCCCTGTGCACAAAATCAAGATACCGCCAACTAAGCCTATTTCTGCCATAAGTTCAGGAGTGATAAATGGCTCTAAAAAGGACGCGCCAAGATAGATAGCTCCCTGCCAAAAAAACAAGATAATTGCCGAATACAAAATAGAAAAGCCAAAGCTCGAGGCAAGCACCATTGAAGTCACCAAGTCTAGGGTTGCATTAGTAAAAAGCAAGGTATGATTTGCATTGAGCGCGCTTTCTATAGGGCCTAAGATAGACAATGTCCCTATACAAAAAATGAGCACGGCAGTCACTAAACCCTCTAAATTACCTAGTTTTTTAAATCGCCCGCCAAGGGCATCTATTCTTTCGTCAAATCTCAATGTCTGACCAATAAAACCGCCAATAGCAAGGGCAACAATAAAAAGCACTGGCAAAGTGCTCTTATTCATATTGTTTACTAAACCTGTCACGCCAACTGCCGTTGCAGCAAGCCCCATTGCCTGCATAAGAATAGTATTTTGCTTTTCGCTCAAGCCTTTTTTAAGCGTGCACCCAACAACAGTGCCTACAATAATAGCTGCCACATTGGCATATGTTCCTATCATAATTTCTTCCTTTTTCTTATAAAATAGGCTAGAAATATACCAAATTTTTGTCAAGTTCTTTTTCTTTGCTTTATTTTACGTTCAAATAATAATTTTTTCTTTTGCCTTCGGCGACCAAAAAAACCCGAACATGAGCGGTCCAGCGAAAATGTATGGCTAAAGAAGAACATTTATTTTTTTATTTGCGAAAAAGTTTTAAGCTTCGCTTAAATACTGTTTCGCTTTAAAAGTGGGGATTTCCTTATAACAAGTTCAAACTAAGAAGGAAGAGAAAGCGGCATGTTCACTTCGTTCACATGTGTTTTCTAAAAGTGCTTTTAAAGAAGTTAGAATGAAAGAACTGCCTTCAATTGCAATCTTTCATGTTTGACAAGCCTTTCAATTTCTTATAAATTTACTGGTGATTATCACAAAGTTTCTGCAAAAGAGGTACTCATCATTAAAACGCTCATCAAAAATGGTCTCTTGATAGACCCAAAAAATAAAGTACACTCGTATGTAGATTTGCTCATTGAAGCTGGAAAAGTCGCGCAAGTTATAAAGCCATGTCCAAATGAAGAAACAGAAGCTGACATCGTCATAGATGCAAACAAGAAGATTGTCTGCCCAGGTTTTATTGACATACACATGCATGAAGACCCTGTTGAAGAAGACGGCAGAATTTATGCTGATGAAGAAAAAGCTATATTTAATTGCGAACTTCGCACAGGAGTGACTACAGTTATTGGAGGTCAATGCGGCATAAGCACATACGACCCCATAAAATATCTTGATATTGTTGATAAATTTGGCGCAAGCGTCAATGTGGCTATGTTTGCTGCACATGCCTATTATCGTGAGCTTTATAGCAAGGCAGACAAATATTCGCCAGTGACTGACAAAGAATTACAAGACATTTCAAATGCGATAAAAGAAGCCTTGGCCAAGGGCTGTCTTGGTGTTTCTTATGGAATACGCTATGTGCCCGGCTTGAATGAAAAAGAAATGCGTGAAACAGCAAAGCATTGCCAAAACACAGATAAAGTTATTTCAGCGCATTTGCGAGACGATGCAAAACAAATTTTTAAAGCTGCAAAGGAATTTATTGATATTGGCAATGAGCTTAATATTTCAACACAAATTTCACACATAGGCTCTATGGCTGGCTTTGGGCAGATGCAAGACTTTTTGGCAATGATAGATTCTTATAATATGAATAATGCAAAGATTGCGTGCGATTGCTATCCTTATTACGCTTTTTCCACTTCAATCGGCTCTACTACCTATGATGAGGGCTGGCTTGAGAGATATAATTGCGACTATAGCGCCCTTGAACTTTGCGAAGGCAAGTATAAAGGCCAGCGTTGTACAAAAGAAATTTTCGAGGAAGTAAGGCGTGAACACCCAACTTGCATTACTGTTGCCTATGTCATGCAAGAAGAGCAAATCGACATGGCGCTTCGCCATCCAAATGTCATGCTTGGCAGTGACGGCTTAATGAATAAGGGGCAAGGTCACCCACGAAGTAGCGGTTCTTTTGCAAGGCTTATATCAAAATTTGCCCTCCCAAAAACTGACCC
>CAYJHE010000025.1:5843-18860 GCA_964369675.1 uncultured Desulfovibrionaceae bacterium
AAAAACTGACCCCAAAAAACCAGAAATGAAGAACAAGCTTTCTTTATACGATGCTATAGCCATGATGACACAAGCCCCCGCAGAAAAGCTCGCTCTTGCAAACAAAGGTTGCCTAAATGTGGGCGCAGATGCAGACATTGTTATTTTTGACCCTGCACGCATTTGCGATAATGCTACTTTTGAACAACCAACCCTTCCCCCTGACGGCATTGACTATGTTCTTATCAATGGCGAAGTGGCTTTAAAACAAGGCAAGATAGTGAAAAACAATCTTGGTAGGTCAATAAGGAATTAAGTTTATTATAAACTTAAAAATAGATTAAGGAGTGATTTTTTTATGGAAGTTAGTTTTTTATCGGTAATACCACCACTTGTCACAATTATTTTGGCGCTTTTGCTCAAAAACGTCTTTATCGCGCTTTTGATAGGGATATTTCTTTCCACCTTTATTTTGGCAGATTTCAACCTCTTCACAGGCATAAACGACATGCTTTATAGCATTGTGCGCACTTTTGAAAGCAATGGAAACACTATTGTGCTTTTATGTATGTTCTTAATTGGTGCCTTGATTTATATGATAGAGCGCACAGGGGGCATTGTAGGCTTTGTTGATGTTATGGTAAAACAGCGTGGTATCATCAAGTCAAAGCGTTCTTCAAAAATCTTTACATGGCTTTTAGGTATCTTTGTTTTTACTTCAGGTTCACTAAGTTGTATGGTGACAGGCTCTGTTGCAAGACCGCTCAACGACAGCATGAAAGTTCCGCACGAAAAAGCTGCTTTCTTAGTACACACAACTTCAACACCTTGGTGCGTGCTCTTCCCCCTCAGTGGCTGGCTGGCTTCTATGGCTGGATATATTGCATCAGGAGGTGTTCCAGAAGAAGAATCTGTGAGCATTTTATTTCAATCTATTCCCTACAATTTCTATTGTATTTTGGCAGTTGTTTTTGCGCTCTTAGTTGCTCTTTTCCCGCTAGACTTTGGCTCAATGAAAAAAGCTGAAATGCGCGCTGACGCAACAGGCGAATTAGACGACCCTGAAACACTTGCAAAAGCTCCGCAACCTGCTGTTATGGAAGAAACTGACATCACACCACGAGCAAAAAATATGTTTATTCCTATGCTTGTTATGATTATCACCATATTAGCTGTACTCGCATACACAGGAAATGGAAACCCTACAAAGGGCAATGGCATGCAATCGCTTCTTTGGGGTTGTAGCCTCTCACTTTTCACTATTTCCTTTATGAGCCTTGTGCAAAGAGTTTTCACCCTTGATAAGCTCACTTCTGAACTTATGAAAGGCATGTCAACCATGCTTCCTATTGCGGCTGTTTTACTCTTTGGTCTCACTATGGGAAGCTTGGTGAAATCGCTACAAACAGGCATATACCTTTCTTCTTACTTTGAACAATTCCTCACACCAGCCCTCTTGCCTGTCTTGACCTTTATTCTTGCGATGATTCTTTCCTTCTCAACAGGCACATCAATGGGAACAATGGCTATAGTTTCAGTTATTTCTTTGCCAATGGCACTTGAAATGAATATGCATATTCCTCTTGTTGCAGGTGCTATCTTTGGTGGGGCTATCTTTGGTGACCATGCCTCCCCTATTTCAGACACAACTATTATGTCTTGCGCAACAACTGGCTGTAATGTTATTGACCATGTAAAAACTCAATTACCTTATGTTTCAGTTTTTGCAATAATTTCTATAATACTCTACACAGTTATGGGCTTTATAATTTAAAATGAGCTAACAAGCTTTAATGCTCTTATTGAACAAAATACTCTGTGCAATTTATTGTTCAGAGTATTTTTTTGCACTTTTTTCAATAAAAACCTATTTTTTTCAAAAAAGTTGCCGTAACATATTAAGTAGATTTAATTTTATTCTACTATTTTTTTAATTGTTATATTATAAATATTTAAATTTTACTTGTTTAATTATGTAAAAATGCTAGTCATACAAGAGAATCAACACTAACGAGGTCTATATGCGTATTGGTACAAAAATCACACTGGCTATTATTTTTGCTGTTATTGTCACAGTAGCTGGTATTACTGTGATGGTAAACTATGAAGTAAAGAATGCTCTCACAAATCAATTTAGAACTTCTGCCACTTCACAACTATCACAAATGAGTGCTTTTGTTGAACTTTTCTTAGACACTGCCGAATCAAATGCAGAATCTATCACTAGTTCTCAAGCATTTAATGATGTCATTGACGATCTTTCTGTCTATGTAGATATAAAGGGCGGCATTAAAACCAATGGCGCAAGCTTACCAGAAAAAGAGCGTGTTCTTTTTAATGAATTACAAAATATGAACAAGAACTTTCCAGACTATCTACTTGTCTATGTTTCAAATCATAAAGGCGGCATAACTCAAGCACCTGATGATTTCTTATCAGAAGGTTTTAACCCAAGCAAAAGACCTTGGTATATTGACGCAAAAGCCGCAAGAAAAACTATCACTACAGACGCTTATCTTTCTGACGATGGAAGCACGGTGACAACGGTTGTCACCCCTGTTTTTCGCAATAATGAAATGATAGGCGCAGCTGCTCTTGATATTAGCCTTGATACCTTGCACAATCAGGTAAGTGCGGCAACTATTGGGAAAACAGGCTATATGATCTTGGTGAATCCTTTTGACCAAATTATCAGCGCAAGAAGTGTTGCAGGCACTGATAGCTGGATAGGCAAAACCTTTGCCGACTTACCGCAAAGTGTTGTTGCAGAACTACAAAATGCACTTCATTCAAGCAAGCATGAAGCTGATTTTGAAAGTATAGAACTAGACAATAAGAAATGGCTTTTAGATGTCTATAAAGACGAAGCAGGCTGGACTTATGCTATGCTACAAGAAGAAGCAGAAGTCTTTGCTGATGCAATGGGCATAACAATAAGCATATTACTCACAGGCATAGCAATTATTGTTATTATGGCAATCTTAGCCTATATTCTTTCTCGCACAATAGCAAAACCTGTTGAAATGCTGGCAAATGCATCACAAGAAGTTGCCCAAGGCAATTTAGATGCTATTCCTAAAAATGCCTCACTCTTCAAGGGCGAACTTGCCTTATTACAAAAATCTTTGCTTGAAATGGTAGCAAAACTCTCAGAACTTATTTCCACTGCAAACGACAAAATAAATGAAGCAGAAAATGCCCTATCTCAATCACGTTTAGCCTTTGAAGAAGCTGAAAAAGCTAAACAATTAGGCGAAAATGCAAAGCGTGAGGGAATTTTGCAGGCTGCCGAACAAATCAGCCAAGTAGTTGTAAGATTAAATGATGCAACTCAAGCCTTGATAGACGAAGTTGAAATTTCAGAAAAGCTCACAAGCTCGCAAAATGTACGCGTAGAACACATCACGACTTCTATACATGAAATGAATACAGTTGTCACCGAGGTTGCTTCAAGCACTGCAAAGTCAGCAACACTAGCCGAAAACACCTTTAGTGAAGCTCAACAAGGGCGTAAACTTATGGCTGATGTAATTTCAAATATGCAAAAAATTGAAGAGCAAAGCTTGTCTATGCGTGAAGGTTTAGAAGCTTTAGGCGGTCAGGCTGAATCTATTGATGTTATTATGAATGTTATTAGTGACATAGCAGACCAAACTAATCTTCTTGCTCTTAACGCCGCTATCGAAGCAGCCAGAGCAGGCGATGCAGGACGCGGCTTTGCTGTTGTTGCAGATGAAGTAAGAAAGCTTGCGGAAAAAACCATGGAAGCAACAAAACAAGTAAATATTGCTATCACAAGCATTCAAGAAAGCACACAAACAAATATGGCTGCTATGCGTGAAGCAGCCGACTTTATTGGCAAATCCTCTGAGGTTGTCGACAAGGCTTCTATATCTCTTTCAAATATTGAAGAACTTGCTGACAGCACAGCAGGCGAAGTGCGCTCAATAGCTTCTGCAAGTGAAGAGCAAGCAGCAAGCTCGCAAGAAATCAAACAAAATATCGAACAAATGAGCGAAGCCACAAGAGAACTATCAGACGGTGAAGAACGCGCAGAAAAAGCAGTGAATGACCTCCTAGAAAGCGCGAAAGGCCTTTCAGCTGTTATAGAAAATCTACGTTCAGGCAAAATCTAATACACTAGAACTAAAAAAGCCAAGTTAGTGTGTCTTGCATTAACTTGGCTTTTTTTCAATAAAGTCATAAATTGGGCTAACGTGAAAAGCAAAAAAATGCCTTAACAAACAATAGTCTAAGCTTTGACTCTTTTATGAAAGTTTGATACCCTTACTTCTGTTTTAAAGAGGTATAAAAGTGTTACAAGTACAAATAATTGATTTAGTTGAAGGAATTTCAAGAGCCCTTGATTCCATGACAACAGATTTGGCAAACCACCACAGGCGCACTGCCATCATTGCATTAAGAATTGCAGAATTGCAAAACTTTGATTCTATTAAATGTCGTCACATAAGAAATGCTGCCTTGCTTCACGATGTAGGCGCTTTACTCCTTAGGCGTGACATAAGTTCTAAGGATATTGAAAAAAACATGTATCAACACGCTGTGGCAGGTTGGAGTTTACTCAAGCATTCACAAGTACTTGCACCTATAGCTGACATTGTTTTGTACCATCACACGCCTCGCTCACAACATGCTAAGCTTCCAAAAGAAAAACAATTTGATGCTCGTTGCGGCGCGCTTATAGGTCTTGCGGATACTGTGGATATGCTTTTGAGAAACAATCAAAATATAGACGAAGCAATAAAGCTTTTAAAAAATATTTCCACAGATGTTTTCATGCCTGAAGATATAGAATGTTTAAAAGATACCTTTGCCCAAAAAGACTTTATGAATTACTTCAAACACGGTTTTCCAAAACCAATGAAGCCCTTTGAATCCAGAATTTTGGACACGCAAGAAATCATCACTTTTTCTTCAATTTTTTCCTATGTTATAGACTCAAGAAGTCCAAGTACTGCAACACACACTGTAGGAGTTGCAGAGCAAACGCGCAAACTATACGAACTCACAAATGCCAGCAAAGAAGAAGTGAACGACCTCTATGTTGCAGGGCTTTTACATGATATTGGCAAGCTTGGCGTGCCTGTTTCGCTTATTGAAAAACAAGGTAAGCTGACTAATGACGAATTTGTTACAGTGCAAGAACACGCAAGCATTTCTAAGCATATTCTTGTGCCCATTCCTGGTTTTGAAAAAATGGGGCTTTGGGCTGCTTCACATCACGAACGCCTTGACGGAAAAGGCTATCCAAGCAGACTGAGCGAAGAAGACCTTCCCTTACAAGCGCGTGTTATCGCCATTGCAGACATACTTACTGCACTCACCGAAGACCGCCCCTATCGTAAAGGAATGCCACTTGACAAAGCCTTTGGAATTATTGCAGATATGGCAAAAAATCACGCTCTTGATGCAGACCTTGTCGACCTTGCACACGAAAATCTTGACATGCTTGAACACTACCGCCTTACAGCGCAAAACCTTGCTGCTTCGCGCATACAAACGGATAGAGGAGAAATCAAGCACGATATTTTTGCAAGCTTTGACTCAGAGGATCAACTAGAAGACTTAGATGTCTATTTCCACAATAAAACTCTTCAAAACTAAATTTACAAATCATGATTTACACAAAGACAAAAGTTCACACAGACCCCTATTTACTCACAAATAGCAAGATAAAAACAGCTTACGACTTTGTCTTAAATTATGCAGATACTTGCCTCATAGAAACTCAAAACTTTCATCAAAAAGAAGTTCAAATTTATAGAAATTTTGATGACTTTCTTCATGAAAAAAGCAAGAGAAAAAACAAATTAGATGGCTTTACAATCAGAGCTTACACAAAAGACGAAGAAATTATCAGCCTTGCCTTTAATAATCCAAAAAAGAAAATATTCCCCTTTATCGACCCGCACACCTTGGAATCAAACATAAGTATACAAGACAAAGACAAGTATGCGAAATTCATGAATGATTATGAAGAAAAAATTGAGTCGCTTGTGAGCTACAAAAGAGTGTCTTATAAAATACTCTACAGCTTTTTACCCTCATTTTTTGCCGCTCTTTTTACTGCCATGTATATGATTTCACTCGCGAAATACGAGCGCTCAACAATAGAAAATCTGCTCACTCTTATTCTTGCTTTTCTTTTATTTAGCATACTTGCAAATATCATTATCTACCCTTTTTTATATATGCATAATCCCCTTGTGCAATTTGAAAAAGAACTCAAGAAAAAAAGGAATATTTACAGCTGTATACATTCCTTTGTAAGCTACTTCAAAGACAATGCAAAAGCCTTCTTCATAGGCACTCTGACTGCTTTGAGCTTATTTTTCTACCATCAATCTTGCACACTTTTATAAGGGCTACATTTTTTACTTTCTGCCCCACTTGGCTACTATTGCTTCAAAAAGCTCTTGCTTATCATCTGTAATACTTTGATTTTCTGCAAATATTTCGCGTATATTATGCTTCACAGAGGGCGCGCGCAATTGCATCATACCCTCTTCATAAAAATGCATAAAAGGATTTAATCCTTTAAGCCATACATCTTGATTATTGAGCAAATAATAAAAAGAATTAAACCATGTACTTGGATTCATTCCTTCAAACACACCTTCGCTTATATAGTCCATATGCGCTAATGCCGCGCTTTTTAAACTAGGCTTTTGCTTTATATAGTAATCCTTATCAAGGGCTTTATGCGCAACAAAGATCTCAAGGCATTTTTGCATATGTTTTTCTGCAAATGTTTTATATAATTGAAGCTTTCCTTCTTGTATTCCATGTTTTATAACTATATGCCCAAGAAGTTCTCTTAATGCAGCAGGATAGGCAACCTTTCTTTGGGCTTCGATTAAAAGTGTGATTGCTTCTTGCACTTTGCCTAATTTTTGTAAAATATAGGCATATAAAAGCCAAGACCATGTTTCAGTTGGATGCATTTGCACAAGAATCTGCGCGGCTTCTTCTGCTGTTTCGTATTGCTTAGCACTCATACAAACAAGAGTGCAATACTTCCAAAATTCATAATAAGATGAAGGATTTTCAACCTTTATAAGAAGTAAAAGGGCTTTTTGTGCTTCATTGAGAACAATACATCTGTTTGCCATAAAAGCTGTAGCATTCTGGTTACTTGCAAATGCAAGCATCATTTCATCAATGTGTGCAAGCGCATCTTCTTTTTTATCAAGGCGAATGAAAGCATCTATTACTAAACTATATTTTGTGTATGCATCAATCATACTTTTGTTATTTTTTTGAGAATCAATTTCTTCTATACATTGTTGAGGTAAGACTTCACTCAAAATTTGGTAATAGCGCGTAGAGAGGCTTTTATATGTTTTCATACTTTTCTTTGCAATTTCAAGAGCTTCTACACTTTTCCCATTATCATAAAGTGCATTTACATAAGCAAGCGCTATTTCTTCTTGCGCATAGGCCTTTATAGCCCATTCAAGTATTTCAAGCCTTTCTCTTCTTTTTGAACGACTTGCCAGAAGTAGGCAGTCTTCTTCACTTGCCTTACCTTCATCGAAGTTTTTCTTAATTTCAGCAATAAGTTCAGGGGTAAAATAGGCTTCAACCTCTTCTAAAATTTTCCCCTCTCTCACAACTATATCATTGGTTTTATTATAAATAGATAGGTTTGGCAAAAGCCCTTTGAGCACTTCTTCATCTGCGCCAAGAGCCTCAAAAATATAACGAAAAATATTCACATGCGAAAGCACTTTATTCTTTGTTTTATGCGGATAAGGCCACTTTATCGCACAACGCACACTAAACATATCAAGAGCAAATTCTGCATTTGTCACTAGATTATTCTTGAGTGTTTTTTGTAAGTCCTTTCTTTTTGGTGCAATATTGATATGTTGCAGACCGCCGTGGTCGCCAATAGCAAGAATAAGTGCACTTGGGTCATGCTCGACAATAGAAGTCACTACTATGCGAATTTGTTCTTGGGCGCGCGCCACAAAGAAAGGATAGAGCTTATTTTTGAAATTTTCTGCATCTGTATTCCATGTTGCCTGCACATTGACATGGTCTGCGCCAAATCTTAACGCATAAAAAGTAGGAGATGTGTGCTTGAGTGAAAGCCTATCCTTAAAATCTTGGTATAATTTATCAAAAGTAATTTCTGTTTTAAATGGGTCTACATCTTTTACAAGTGCACGCAGATATTTTGATTGCCCTAAAAGAGGGGCAAAATAAAGATAAAGCTTTCTGTCGCGCTCTGAAATTGCAAAGGAAGCAAAATCTTTTTCTTGCATGTATTCGCCAAAAACATAGAATTGACTATCGAAAAACTCGCATTTATAGCCATTTTCCCTCAAAACATCAAGAGCAAAGGCTGAGCCCCTTCGCGTGTCTTGGTGAAGCTTTGCGTGTAAGAGATTTGCTATAGAAGGAAAGGTGATGTGTGCATTACTAAAAACATTTTCATAGTCTGTAAAACCCTGTTCTTGCAGGAAAATATCTGTTTGGCTGTCGTCAATACCGTAAAGTTCTTTCAATGCCCTTGCTGAATGGTAGGATTCTAAAAGTAATAAATAGATATGAGGCTTGTGTGTGAGTTTCACATTTCTTGGAGTATAGTCAGTAGAATACAGTTGTTCTATCCTTTCGTCAAATAAGATTTCCTTCACTTCACTTGCTTTTTTTCTTGCATCGAGAAAGGAAGTAGTCAAAAGTATAAAAAGAACAATATTTAATAAAGCGCATGAATAAAAAGTAGCAACAGCCAAGAAAAAGAGTGAAATCGCAATTTTCGCTCTCTGCTCCTTTACTTTATTTCCAAAAATTTCATCAAAAAATCGCTCCGCCAAAAGAAAGAAAAAAAACAAGGCAAAGAGCGTTCCAAGCGTATTTGATATATGTATGTGGTAGTTTTTTAATACTTCACTTAAAGAAAGCGCGTTTAAAAAGGAAAAAAGAAAGCAAGAAAAAACTGAGAGAATTAATCCTACAATAAAGCTCAAGATTAAGGAAATCTTTATTTGTTTGCTTGAGTAAAACTTTTGATTTAAAGAGATAAATTGCAGGCTTGGAATAAACACAGCCAAGAGTATTGTCACTTGAGGTGACGCTAAAAAAGAAAGTACTGTTGAAAATATTGCCATACAAAGCCTTTATCAAGCGTGCTTTAAAATGTTTTTATTTTTTCCTATAGACAAAAAGTGTTCTGTGTGAATCTTCTATCTTATGTGCAGACACTTCTTCAAAGAATAACAAATACTTCTCTTGAAATGCTTCAATTGTATAGTCTGTAAAAATGTCGTCACGCGTTGAAAGCATGTGTTGCACTTGGCTGTCTTCTTTTGCAACAAATTCAACTAATAAGCAGGCATTCTCAGCAAGAAGTGTTGCAAAAAACTGTGCTTGCTCATACCAAGGAATACCAGCAGTAAAGAATAGATGATGCGTAAGAGCAAGAGCTGTTATCAAATGCGCCTTATCCCTTTGTGTTATAGCCATGCGTTCATTACAAGCCCAGCCTATTGCAGGCGATGGATTCGCTAAATCAAGCACAAGAGGAAGAATATTTTTTTCTTGAGGTAGATTTTTGTAATAGCGTGCAACCGCAGTTGCATCGATGTCTGCCGCAATAACGCATTGGAAATAATCTGCCAATATTGTGCTGTATTTTCCAGTATTTGCGCCTAAATCCATAGCAAGAACATTGCTTGCATTCTTTGCTGTTTGTATGACTATCTCTTCCTTTTGCTTTTGAGAAAGAGAAGTATAATTGGTGTTATCGTAATATTCAGCCCACTCGCCCACTTCCTTTGGCATAGGAAGAGCTTCTACTGTGCGTATAAGAGAGTCAATTAATTCAATAAGTTTTGATTTTGATAGCGTATTTTTGTGCATATTTTGCACTGCAACATTGCCGTCTTCGTATTTCTTTTCTGCCTTTGAATGCATATGTAGATGCAATTGCAAACCGCCTGATAAAGCGGCCTTTGTCGGCAACATTCTCCATGCAACATCAAGAGGAATGCCGTCAATCCATACACAAGCAAGGCGTGATAATCTATAATCGTAGGATTGCAAGGCTAATGGAGCAAGAAAGTGCATGCAAAACTGCCTATAGGCTTGCCAAGGTGTATTTTCCTTATATATTTCAAAGGATAGTAAGTCGATAAAAAGGGGCTTTCCATTTAAAAATTGCACATTATAGGCTGTCGCATCTTTCAAAACCATGCCGCATTCTAAGGCCTTTTTCTGTATTTTTAGTGTAAGCAATGCAGCATCTTTAAGTTGCGGAAAAGACCACTCATAAGGATACGAAATAAAAGGAAGTTTTTCAACTTCAAGAACTTTATACGCTTGTTTAAAGACTTCTTCTTCAAAATTTTCTTCACTTTCTTTAAAATTAACAAGAAGCTTTTGCTCGAGCAAAGCAGTCAACAAGCCAGAAGATTGCGCGTATTGCCAATCTTCCTTATAGGAAGAGTTAATTGTGCGTAAAATCTTGTTATTTTTTCGAAAAACCTGCCCACTTGGGTCACGAAAGGAAGCTTCAATCTTTGAAAACACGACTCTCTCCTCTATTTTTCACATGTCTTTGAAATGAAAATTAATCTTTCTTTAAGCCTAAAATCCTTTTGATTTTATCTATTATACGCCCAAAAAAAGCAAATATAGAGATGAGCCCTTGTACAAAGGAACTTCCTGAACCTGGGTCAAGATAGCCAGCATGCGCATCAAAAGCGAGTACAAAAGTAAAGAGAAAAACAAGAAAAGAAATATATAGTGTTTTTTTGTACATATCAGCTCCATAACTATTTATAATTATATTCTAAAAAGCAATCTTCTTTTATTTCTTGTAGCAAGAAAGCGATAAAATAGCAAATAGAAATTGATTAGAGCAGTCTCAATAATAGTTGAAGCTGCTCTAAAGCGAATAGATTTAACAAAAAAACACATGTGAACGCAATGAACATGCATCTTGCTCTTTATTCATAGCTTGACTTTCTATAAAAATAATCCCCCAATTTTAAAGAGGAAGAGTATTTAAGCAAAGCTTAAATACTCTTCCGCAAACAAAAAATAAACTCTCTCTTTAGCCATGTATTTTGCTTAACCACTCAATACGCGGGTTTCCAAAGAGCGATAGAGCGTGAGGATAATCCTCTTGCATGCCGAAGGCAAAAAAGTATAAATAATACACCTTACCTTCCCGAATGATTAGCCGCTTTAAAGTGGTCGGATTTGTGGTGCACAAGCTTTACTGCTCTTTTCAAGTCCTCTATCATAAGAGCTGCCATATCAAGGCTAAAGCCATGCTTTACCATCACACGCATGACAACTAAGTCTGTGCAATGCTTTGGCATGGAATAAGCTGGAATAAGCCAGCCGCGTGCGCGCATATGCTCTGAAAGCGAGTAGAGATTAAAGTCATAATCACCTTCTTTGAGTGTAAAAAGCATAGCAGGAATGCCGTCATGCCCGTCATAAAGCACGTCAAAGACCTCAATTTTCTTTATTTCATCGGCTATATAGCGTGCAACATCATATGATGCTTGCTGAACTTTTCTATACCCTTCTTTTCCTAAACGTAAGAAATTATAATATTGCGCTATCACTTGCCCAGCTGGGCGCGAAAAGTTTAATGCAAGTGTGGGCAAAGAACCACCCAAATAATTGACATTAAAGCGTAAATCCTCTGCTAAATCAGCATCTTCACGCCACACTACCCAGCCCACTCCAAGAGGCGCAAGACCGTATTTATGCCCTGACGCATTAATAGATTTTACCCTTTTTAATCTGAAATCCCACTTCAAGTCAGGATGAATGAAGGGAGCTAAAAAACCGCCTGACGCGCCATCTACATGTATGGGAATATCTATACCTGTTTTTTCTTGGTAGTCGTCAAGAGCTTTTGCTACAGCTTCTACTGGTTCGTACTGCCCTGTATAGGTCACGCCAAGCGTTGGCACAAGACCAATAGTGTTTTCATCAACATATTTTAGCATTTCTTCTGGACTCATGATAAGCCTATTCTTATCCATCGGTATTTCTCTGTGCTCTATGTCCCAGTATTTACAGAACTTATGCCAGCAAATCTGCACAGGTCCTGTGACTAAATTGGGCTTGGAAACATCTTTTCCTTCTGCCTTTCTTTTGTCACGCCAGCGCCACTTCAGAGCCATACCTCCAAGCATAGCAGCTTCACTTGAACCTGTAGTAGAACAGCCAACCGTGCTACTTGGCTCTGGCGAGTGCCATAAGTCTGCTAACATGCGCACACAACGAAGTTCTATTTCAGCTGTTTGCGGATATTCGTCTTTATCTATCATGTTCTTGTCTATGCATTCGTCCATAAGCGTATGGATTTCATCATCAAGCCAAGTCTGGCAGAAAGTAGCAAGGTTTTGCCTAGCATTGCCATCAAGCATCAACTCGTCATGTATTGCCTGATAGACAACTTTTGCCGAAGATTCATGCATAGGGATTGCATTTTTAGGTAAGGATTTTGATAGTTCTACTCTTGCAAAAACATCGTCTAATAGTGTTGATTTTTCCATTTTTACTTCCTTTTAATGTTTTCTACTATTTTTCACCTATACTTCATAGCTAAAAGGCGCAAAGCCTTCAGCATCTACCTTCCATTCTGCTTTCCTTGATTTATAAATATAAAGTGGAATAGCAAGGGCTATACAATTTCCAACAATCAAAAGCCCTACCCACATTTGCGGCGAACCTACTGAAATTTGTGAAGGCGGAAAGAAACCAAAGAAAAAAGCGAGTAATGAAGCTAAAAAGCCAATTGTTCCAAAGAGATAAGCCCCAAAAGTACCCATAGGAACTTTAAAATATCTCTCTACCTGAGGCTGTGAAATGCGCAACTTGATGTAGGCCGCAAACATAAGCATATACATAATAAGATACATGGTTATAGTGAGAGCTGATAAAATCTGGTAGGCAGCTTGCACTGAAGGCAAGAGCACAAACATAATTGCTAATAGTGTAACAATAGTTCCTTGAACAAGCAAGATATTTACTTGTACGCCT
>CAYJHE010000026.1:0-18637 GCA_964369675.1 uncultured Desulfovibrionaceae bacterium
TATACCGCGCAATGTTCGGGTTTCCAAAGGGGGCGTGCCCCTTTGGCCGTCGGAGACAAAAAAAGAATAAAGAAAATTTATTACACGCGTGCTTTTTGCAGGGTTTCGTGCATTGTTTTTATTTTATCCTGATAGTCTTCATAATAGCAAATCATAAGCGAAGTAAAAAGAGAGTCTAAAAGTGCGATAAGGGCAAGACGTGAAGTCATAGCTTCTTTGAAAAAGTTTTGCGAAATATCAGAAGCTACAAGGCTAATATCACACAACTTTGTTAAGGGAGAAGTGCGCACATTTGTCACGCCAACGGTGAGAGCCTTCCTTGATTTTGCAAGCTTTACAGCTTCGAGTGTTTCCTTACTTCTGCCTGTATGCGAAATGGCAAATGCGAGAGAATTTTCTGTCAAGGAATTTGCCTCTAAGAGCATAGAATGCGGGTCTGTGACACTACTTGCAGGAAAACCAACACGCATAAATCTGTAGGCAGCATCATTTGTGATAAATGAGGAAGAACCTACTGCAAAGAAAAGTGCTTTATCACATGTCGCAAGCTTGTTCATTACCTTTGTAATATCTTCGGCAACCAACATTCTTTTTGTGATAAGAATATGCTGAATGATATTATCAAAAACCTTGTTTGTGATTTTATAAGGATCTTTGGTATTCAAATCAAGCTTCATATCTTCAAAATGCGAAGAACCACTTGTTGCTGCTTGTTGCAAAATATTCATCTTCAATTCAGGAAAACCCTTGAATCCTATATGCTTACAAAAGCGTATAATACTTGATTCAGAAACATTTATTGCCTGCGCTATTTGCGCAATAGTGCTATGCGCTATATCTTCAACATGCGCAAGTATATATTCGGCAATCTTCTTGTTATTTCCATCTAATTTTGGCAATGCATTGCTGATAATGATAAGTACATTTGCTCCAAGCATAAATACGTCCTTTATATAGTCTGACAAAGTTCTTCAAGATTATCAAATATGTGTAAAAAATCTTTAGCTTTATAAGAAACTAACATTTCTCTGCTTGTAAGTCCAGTTAGCAATAAACAACTTGAAATATTGAATTTTTCACCAAGTGCTATATCTGTTTCCAGGTTATCACCTACAATATAAAGCTCCTGCTTTGTACACTTGAGTTTTTTTAATACTGCATTTAAGGCAAATAAATCAGGCTTACCCATATCAAGAGCCTTTGTCTTTGTGGTAAATTCAATCAAGGCATTTATAGCCCCTGTGTGTGGAACAAAGCCTTTTTCTGTGGGTATTGAATGGTCTCTATTTGTGAGAATTGGCTGCGCGCCGTTAAATATATGCGTGCAAGCATATTCACATTGGCAAAGGTCTATTTTCTTATCATAACCAATAATGACATAGTCTGCGCTTTGTTCTGTATTTTCAAGAATTTGAAAACCTGCTTTTTTAAACATTCTTTTAAAAGCCTTTGAACCAAGAATAAAAACCTTTGTCTGCTCAATGCAATGCTTTCTTTCTTCTTTTAAATACGCCAAACTCACATCGCCTGCACTCAAAAAATGCTTCTTTGTGCATGCAATACCCATATTTCTAAGCTTTTGCATTAATTCTTTTTTTGAAAATTCAGGACTATTTGTAAAAAAAACAAAGGGGTATTTTTTTAACTTTAAAGTTGTAATAAATTCCTTTGCAAAAGGGAGTGCAGTTGAACGGTGATAGATTGTTCCGTCTAAATCAATCATGAAATATTTCTTTTTCTTACTTTGCATACGCGACCTATTAAGTGCTCATTTAGAATATTGTTGAAACATGTTCTTTGTTACAAGAAATGCATTTTTGTTACAAAAGAGTTACAAAAATCTGCCTTTGTTACATTTATGTTACAAGAAGTATTATAGAAATAAAATTCCAAAAAATCAAGAAATATTTTTCAATAAAATTAATTTTATTTTATGTAAAAAATAATTTAGTACATAAAAACAATATATTAATAAATTTAACGTAAAATAAAATTCCTAGTTTTATATAAATTTTAAGGAAATTTATTTCAAATATAAAAAAATTACTTGACAAGTTTTCATTTTTTTTCTAGTTCTTTTTTTAAGAGCACGGCATCAAATTTACAAAACAGAACATGCTCTTTTTTGAGGTTTTCGTGAAAGTAATTTTATCCATAGACGGTTTAAGCTACAAAGATTTAGATTGGGAATATATGCCCACACTTAAAAGCATTGCCGAAGAAAATATCTATTGCAAGAAATTGCGTGTCCATTTTCCGAGTGTAACTTGGCATTTACACACATGCTTTCTCACTGGCAAAAGTCGTCATGAGCACAAAGTTTTTGGCAATACCTTTTTGAACAAAGAAAAAGAAGTGCTTCACTATTGGAATGCACAGGTCAATAAAGACGAAACCATCGCGATTGACACTTTATACGACACATTAAAAAAACAAAATAAAACAATTGCTTCTGTGTGCTTTCCGCTCACACAAGGCGCGAAAAACATAGATTATAATATTCCTGAATTTTATACACAAGAAGAGTTTGACAATCATTGCAGTCAGGATTTCTTTACAGAATTAAAAGAAGCAGGTTTTGCCATGCACAGATACGGTGAATGGTCAAAGACTCCTGAACTTGGCGCTTTGCAAGACGATTTAACACAAAACATAATGGAATACATCATAAAAAATAAGAATGTAGACCTCTTGCTTGGGCATTATTTACTTATTGACACTTTTTCACATTATTATGGCTGCTTTTCAGCTGAAAAAATATTTGCCATGCGTTATGTAGACAATCTTATTGCAAAACTTATTGCTTGTCTTAAATCAGAAAACCTTTGGGAAGACATTGAATTACTTATTTTTTCTGATCACGGTCTTTCTGACATCACGCATACATGGGACATAGAGCATGCACTCAAACAAGCTCAGCTCAAAGATTTTGTTGACTATACTGACGATGGCGGTGCTTTACATTTCTATCTCAAAGACCTCAGTAAAAGTTCTGAATTAGAAAACTTTTTATCTTCGCTTGATTGTATTTCACACATAGAAAAGCTTGAAAGAGAAGAAAATTTACACAGAAAACCTGACTATCAAGTTTCTTTTGTAGAGGGCTATGTCACAAAAGAATATGCAGGTTCACACATTAATGGCGCAACGCATGGCTATGCCCCGCACACATGCGACAGAATGAACACCTTTGCCCTGTTCATCAACAAGGAAAAAAGTTCTGAAATCATTGAAGAAATGAACATTACAGAACTCTATTCATATATTAACAAATAAATAAGGATTTTAGTATGAAAATTGGAAATTTTTTCAAAAAGTGTGTCACTACAGGACTTTCGCTTTCTTTATTACTCACGCTCACAGCATGTAATGACGATAGCAAAACAAGCGCGCAAAACAAGGCAAGCAATGAACCTATTACTATCAACTATTGGCATATCAATTCTGAAACCTTTGGTGGTCCAAAAGTTGCTGAATTAGTGAAACAATTTAACGAAACTCATCCAAATATCATTGTGAGAGAAAAATTTGTTCCAGCTTCATATGTGGGCATCATGCAAGAAATGCAGGCTGCTGCGGTTACAGACACAGTGCCTGATGTAGTACAAATCGGCTGGCCTTACTTGGAATATTTCTCGAACAACTTCAACTATACTACACCGCAAGATTTGGTTAAAAATTTCACACCAGAAAAGCCAAATTACTTAAGCGAAACCTTTGTTGATTCAATACTAAAGCTCACCTCAAACGAAGAAGGAGAAACAGTTGGTTTTCCTTACGGCATTTCAAATGCTATGCTCTTTGTGAACCCAAAACTTCTTGAAGCAGCAGGGCTTACTATTGATGATTTGCAATCATGGGAAGGTATAAGAAAAAGCTCAAAAACAATAAGCGAAAAAACAGGCAAATACGGTCTTTATATTGCTGAGTGGAACAGCCTTTGGGAAGTACAGCAAATAGTTGAAAGCAATGGAGGAAAATTCATTGAAAACGGAAAAGCAGCTCTCAATACTCCTGAAACAATTGAAGCTTTCCAGCTTTATGCAGACATGGTTTTAGAAGACAAAACAGCCTTGCACGCTATTTATGATGAAGGTAGACAAGCTTTCTTGAATGGTGAAGTTGCTATGTTTTACACACCTGTTTCAGATAACATGATTGTTACTGGCACCTTAGGCGAAGATGTTTTAGCCGTTGCTTGCCCTATTTGGGAAGGCAAGAAGCGTGCAGCTCCAGTTGGTGGAAACTTCCTTGCAGTCACAAGTGAAGACAGTGCACAGCAACAAGCGGCATTTGAATTTGTGCAATTCTTATTATCAGCAGAATCCATGATAACATGGACAAGCGGCGTTGGCTATATTCCGCATGTAAAAGGTGTTGATCAAAGTAAGTTACACAAAAATGTAGCTCTTAGCGCATCTATACTTGAAAGCACTGTGCCTTGGTATTGCTTCCCAGGAAGCGAAGGCTTGAATGCTGAAAAAATTCTTGTTTCTTACAGAGATAAAATCCTTGGCGGAAACATTGACGTGCCATCTGCTGTGAAGGCAATGGAAGAAGAAATTAACGCGCTTTACAACTAGGGTATGTTCTCAATTCATTCTTTTGCGTTTTTACTGCCGCAAAGTGTCTTTTTTGTGCAAGGCTAGTATTAGTTTATACACTCCGTTCCACAAAAAATCCATTTTCGTTGTAAAATTCACAAAATCTTTGAATTGAGAATACACCCTAGCTTAAAATAGGAATAGCTATAATGAAGATGTATTTGACAAAGTATAAGCCCTATCTACTTATTATTCCAGCAAGTCTTTTCTTTCTGGCCTTTGTGATAGTGCCTATGTTTTACACTGTGTATTTGAGTTTTTTTGACTGGAATATGATAAGCCCAAAGATGAAATATGTTGGTATTTCTAACTATATAAAGATTCTGACAGACAAGAATTTCACAAAAATTCTCTCTAATACCTTTCTTTACATCTTCATTATTGCAATAGCAAACTTTGTTATTCCCTATATTTTTGCCTTTGTGTGTAAGTTTGTGCTCACAAAAATGCAATCATTTTATAAGGTTGCCCTCTTTTTGCCCGGTTTTATTTCTCTTGTTGTTGCTTCCATGCTCTTTGTGTGGATATTAAATCCCCTCACAGGCCCTCTTTCAGCCTTACTCGACATTTTTGGGCTTGAAATGCCTATATGGTCGACAACGCAAGGTCTTGTAGTTGTTGTGATTTCACTTATCACGGCTTGGGGTTGTTTTGGTTATAATTTCATCACCCTTCTTGCGGCAGTTGGTTCTGTTCCACAAGAAATTATTGAAGCAGCAAGACTTGATAATATTCCCACACATAAGATTTTCTATAAAATAGTTATCCCTGTTTCAGGCGCGTCTGGCTATTATGTTCTTATCATGACAATGATGCAAGCCTTAGGCAATGTTTTTGGGCCTATTGACGTGCTCACAAAGGGCGGGCCTGATTATGGTTCAACAAATCTCATCTACGAAGCCTATATTAAAGCCTTTACTGTTTTTGAAACTGGCGAATCAGCCGCCTTATCTATAATAACCATGTTTGTTTTTTCTATTATTGTTTTCTTTATGAATAAAATTGTTGGAAAGAGAGTGTATTATGCAAACTAAATCAAGTTACGAAATTCTTTGGCAAGCTCTTTTTCTCTTATTTGTTTTTATTGTTATTTATCCTCTGATTTTTGCCTTATCAAATTCACTAAAAACCGATATTGAAGCCTTTAAAACAATAACTTCTCTTATTCCAGATATTTTTAGGTTTGAAAATTACACAAATCTTTTTTCTGCCTTACCTCTTTTACGCATTATTTCAAACACCTTTCTTATTTCAGCTGTGGTCACTATTGTTCGCTTAAGCCTTGCATTTTTAGCAGCTTACGCTCTTATTTACTACGATTTCAAAGGAAAGAAACTTTATCTTGCTCTTGTCTATCTCACCTTATTTATGCCCTTTACTGTGATGATGATTCCAAACTATCTTATGCTTGCAAAGCTTGGTTTAGTGGATAATATCTGGGGCGCAATGATTCCCCAATTTTTCTCAGCAACAGGCATTTTCATGCTTTGTCAAAATATGCGTTCTATTCCGCGCTCTCTTATTGAGGTTGCTCAATTAGACAGAATTTCTGACTACCATATTATGAAAGATATTATCCTTCCCCTTGTAAAACCACAAATGATAGCAACTGGTGTGTGGTTTTTCACAGGAACATGGAATGAATATATATGGCCAAGGCTTATTTTGAAAGAAACAGAAAACTACACTCTTTCTCTTGCATTACAAATGTTTACAAGTGGCGAGGGAGGTCAGGGCTTTACTTCTGTAATGGCTATGAGTGTTGTGACTATGCTCTTACCAATGGCACTTTATTTATTCTTCCAAAAATATATTATAGAAACCTTCACTTCAGCAGGTATTAAATAGGACTTATTATGATTGATATTCGTTTTGAAAATGTAGAAAAATCTTACGGTAGTACAAAAGTTATTCCAAATATCGATTTCAAGATAGATGCAGGTGAACGCCTTGTTTTCTTAGGGCCTTCTGGCTGTGGCAAGTCTACACTCTTGCGCATGGTTGCAGGCCTTGAAAGCATAACAGGTGGCAAGCTCTTTATGGGCGAAAATGATGTAACACATTTTTCCCCTGCGCAAAGAGATGTTGCAATGGTTTTCCAAAACTACGCACTCTATCCACACATGACAGTTGAAGAAAACATCACCTATGCGCTTAAAGTAAATAAAGTACCAAAGGCCGAGATAAAAGAAAGACTTGAATTTGCGCTTGAAGCCTTAGAATTAAAGAAATACCAACAAAGAAAACCACACGCTCTTTCAGGCGGACAAAGACAAAGGGTTGCCCTTGCTCGTGCAACTGTGAAAAGGTCTAAGGCTTTCTTGCTTGATGAACCTCTTTCAAATTTAGATGTGCAATTACGCGTGAGTGCAAGGCAGTCTATGCTTGATATACATAAGGCTTTTGGGCAAACTATGGTCTATGTCACGCACGATCAAATTGAAGCCATGACCTTTGGAACAAAGGTTATCTTGCTCAAGCAAGGTGAAATTCAAATGCACGACACTCCTTATAATGTTTATCACTATCCTAGAAATACTTTTACAGCAAAGTTTATAGGAAGTCCTCCAATGAACCTTTTTAAGGATACTCTTGTGAGCGAATTTCACGCCTATTATGCAAATCAAAGTTTTAAATTAGATGAAAGATGGCACAACTATATAGAAGCGCATAAGAAATATACCATGGGTATACGTCCTGAATATGTCACATTACACAATGAAATGAACGAGAAGTGTTCGCTAAGTGGAACAGTTTCGCATGTAGAAAACTTAGGCGCAAATTACGCTGTTTATGTGAAGATAGGCGAACAGACCTTTGTTGCTTTAAGACATGACTTGAAAAACTTATCAGAAGACAAAATCTATCTTGAAATACAGCAAGACCACCTACACTTCTTTGACAAAGCAACAAAGCTCAATATAGGCAGACCTCAAAGTTTAACCTACAATGCAAGGGGCTAGACTACGAGCTTAGGCGAAGAATACACAATAAAGCGAGAAAGTGCTTTAAAAAAAATTATTCTTCAACACCTATGACTTGGATTTCGTTCTTGAGTGGATTTATCTTGCCTAAGCGAACACGAATTTCTTGCCCTACAAAAACATCGCCTGAAAAGAAAGAAGTTTTTGCGCGCATAAAGAGCTGTTCACTTGGAAAAGCAAGAGAAACAAAATGGTTGTTTTCTTCTGTTATGACTGCATTCCAAATATAGTCGTTACCGTCACCACTTTCTAATGCTTTTCTGCTTTGCTGTTTACAATAAAGCAATTTCCAATAACGTGGACGCATTCTTTGAACTTGCGAAACTGTGTCTAAGTGGATATTTAAATGCAGTAAAACTTGCGCAAGTTCGTCTTTTGAAAAGTGCGCACTGCCTTTTTCTAAATAAGAAAGAACCTGTGCTTCATTCACTAAATCTGAATAACGGCGAAGTGGCGAAGTCATAGGCGCGTAAAGATGCAAACCCATACCAGCATGCGGACGCGCTTGTAGTTCGAGGCTAGCAGCAGACATAGAACGAGCTATGCGCGCAATGTCTTCTGGCCTTGACCAAATGCCTGCATATTCAGGCGGAATAACCACGTCCTGCGTTCTAAAAAGCAGTGGAATTTCCTTGTCGTTTGCCCATTCTGCCATAGAAGAATTTGCTAATACCATATATTCAGAAACAAGCAATTGCGCCTTTGTAGATTGTACTACATGCGCAAGTGAAACTTCAACATGTTCATAATATGCAGGCAAATTATCTTTAAATTCTATAGTTAATTGTGGTTCAGGCTTATCGAAAATAACGGCATTATTTTCTATCCTTTTTTTGAGCAATAATTGTGCTAAGTCATAACCATCTTTGAGCATTTGCTCATACTGCGCAAGACTGTTTTCTGCACAACTTCCTTCAAGCACATTTTCTACTTGCGCATAGGTAAGATTCTTCTCAACCTTCACGCGCGCACGCATAGGCCTAACAGAAAGCACATTTGCATTAATATCAAGCTCGCATTCAACGATTAAGGCAGGGCATATAATTTGTTCAAAAAGTGAATACGCGCCAGTCCCAAGCACTTCAGGTAGCATATGATAGGTTGCCTCTGGCAAATAAAGCGAAGTTGCTCTTTGGCTGATGGCCTTATTGAAGGCAGAAGAAAAATCCCAAAAAGCAGCTGGGCAAGCAAAAGCAAAGGTAAGCTTGTAGCCTTGCTCATTTTTTTCAAGATAAAAAGCATCGTCAATATCTTTTGTTGTTTCTCCGTCAATGCTCACAAAAGGCTTGTCAAGAAGCGGACTTGAATCGCTTTCAGCCTTTGCAATAAGCGCATTCACCTCGTCTTCATATTCCTTATACCAATGCTCATCAACCCTATATTGCGCCCTGTCTAGCCAATAATTATAATGCTCAGGCACAATCTTCCATGCCGTTGCAAGCAATAAAGGGGCAAAAGCATCTTCTGGAATAGCTTTAATAATATTTCGCCACAAAAGTTCGTCATCTTTATTTTCAAAGTCGAGGTCTGCTATGCGTAAAAGTAAAAGTTTCTTGATTCTTTCTTGCACTTCATCATCAAGTGGGCAAGAGGGAAGAGGCTTATTATTAACCCTACAATCATGCAAAACCTTGAACCAAGCCATACCACCTTCAACAAATCTTTCTCTGTTTCTTTGCATTTCTTCGGCTTCAAGCCTTGCTTCAACAACAGATTGAGGAAATATTTCAAATTCAGGCGGCGAAAAACGAAAGTGAGCCTTGTCATGAAATAAGGCTCTTGCAACAGCAGAAAGAGTGTCTTGGTCGGCATCGGAATACAAAAGTTCTGTAAGCCAATGTATATCGGCTTTTTCTACTTCTGATTGTGTCATCTCCCATATGTCATGTGTTCGCACTTCTTTTGCCAAGGCATTTCTTTTTTCAAGATGTGTATTGAGTATTTTAAGCATTTCTTCTTTTGAATCCACATCTTTAATATGTGGTCCAACCCAAGGTAGTGCCCTATTTTGTTGCAAAGAGGTCTCACGTCTATTTGGCATTAAAAGACGAAGTTTTCCCGCCTGCTCTTCAATAACAAGAGCGGTTTGAATTGCACTATCTTGTAAGAAATCAACTATATACACCCTTATTGACTCCCAAGCTCTACAGAATAGAAGGAGTCAGCCTTGCCTTTTGCTTTTGGGCAATCTTCTTGTAAATAGCAAATTTCACACGCTCCTCTAAAAGGATTATGCGTAATTGTTGCAAAAATTCTTGAAAGCGCACTTGCATTTTGATTATAAGGAATGCCTATTTCTTCAAGCACTTCAATCAAAGAATCTGTAGGTTTTGGTGCAGGCGCGCAACCCGCTTCCTCTACTTCTGGCAATACATATTGCACTGTAGACATGATAAGATTTTGTGCTAAGCAGTTGAAACGAAAAGAATCAGAAGGACTATCGCCCCACTTTTCATCAATTTCTTTTTCCACTTCTTCATCTAACCATGTTACAAGATAACCTATCTTGCCTACTTTCAATGTATATACATGCAAATGCTTGAGCCATCTATCCCAAGTTTCGCCTAATTCATCAATAATTTCGCCGCCTAATCTTTTTTCATCAAGCAAGCTTAAAAGCGAAAAGAAGTCAAAATACGGTTCGACTTCTATTTTTTGTTTTGTGTATTCAACTGTCATAATATATTCCCTTCAACACTTTTTTATAAAATGTATTTCGTCTTTTTTCATATAAAAAAGGCCTTCACACGATATTTTGTGCATGGCTTTCAAAAAATAGAACAATTTTTATAGCATTTTTCCAAGTCAAAGTAAAGAAAAAACCTAGTCTTCTTTAAAATCCCTTACCCTCAAACTCACTTGTCTAATGCCATTATAGCTTTCAAGTCCTATATTATAAGCAAAGGAAAGATTTGAGCTTTTACTTTCTATTTCTTGTGTATTCCATAATTTTGCATAAAGTGAACAACCTGATGATTTTTCACGCAATTCAAGCTTTAAATGTTTTTTTGCAAAGCCAATACTCTGCGTATTTTTTATTTCAATATCAGAAGAAGAAAAAATAGGCTCTGCATTCCCAAGTCCAAAAGGTTCAAGCATTTCAAGCTCTTTTAAAAATGAATAAAGCGAAACATCAGAAAAAGACATTTCTTCATCTATGTGCAAACTTGGCTTAATCGGCTTATTTCCTACAATAGAAACAACATATTCTTCAAAAGCTTGTCTAAATTGCTCAAGCTTATCTTGTTCCAATTTCAGACCAGCTGCATACTTATGCCCACCATAGGTCAAAAGATGTTCTGAACACGCTTCAAGTGCCTTATTGAGGTTTATTTCAGAAATTGAACGCCCTGAACCTTTGCATAGCTCTTGTGAACCATTTGTAAGAATGAAAGCAGGCTTATTAAATTTTTCCACCATGCGTGAAGCGGCTATCCCCACAATACCCTGATTCCACTCAGGATTATACAAAACAAGGCTGAGCTTGTCTTCGTATAATTTTGCTTGCTCCATAGCTTCTTCTACAATTAAATCTTCTTCTTGCTTTCTTTGTGTATTATATTCATCTAATTCTTTGGCAAGAGCATGGGCCTTATCATAATCTTTGCAAAGCAAGAGTTCAAGGGCAATAAGAGGATTGCCCATTCTGCCAGCAGCGTTAATCCGCGGTGCAAGAGCAAAGGAAATATTCCCTGTATTGAGCTTTGCCTGATTTTGATAGCCTGCAACATCTTTTAACGCCTGCAAAGAAATTCTTCTTGCTTCAGACAATTTCAAAACGCCATTTTTAACCAATATCCTATTTTGCCCAATAAGGGGCACCATATCTGCAATTGTGCCAAGAGCTACTAAGTCTAAAAAGTCGCGCATATCGCATTTTGTTCCACTTATGGAACGAAGCTCATTATTCAGATGACAAAGCATAAAAAAGACAACACCAACACCTGCTAATTCAACATCTTGCGCGTAAAAATCATCTGAATGCGAGCAGCAATGCGGATTTATTATAGCATGCGCTGTGGGAAGATTTTCTGGAGGTGTGTGGTGATCTGTGATAACCACTTTCACATTATGCTCTCTTGCATATTCAATGCTTTCATTATCAGAAATTCCGCAATCAACACTAATTATAAGCTTAACTTCTTCATCTATATATTTTTTTAAAATATCTTTATTTATGCCATAGCCTTCATTTCTGTTCGGAATATGGTACAAAACTTTATAGCCATGCATTTCAAAAAATTCCACACATATAGCCGTAGCAGTTATACCATCGGCGTCATAGTCGCCCCAGATAAGAATTTTTTCTTTATTTTTTATGCATTTACATATGATTTCACAAGCCTTTTCCATGTCAGGCAAAAAGGTTGGAAAAAGAAGATTTTGCAAGGAAGGATTAATAAAATAGTGGATAAAGCGTGTAAGTTCTTTTAGCTTATTTTCTTCAATAAGCTCATTGAAGTAGGAATACTTTTTTTGCATACGCTTAAAAAGTAGTTGTGTGAAGGCAGTGCTTAGCTGTAAAGAAGAGGCAACATATTCGATGTGCCTTTGTACAGCGGTATTTTCTGTATACTTCCATTCTTTTTTCATCTTCTTTGCTCTTTCACAGGCCCTATGGCTTATTGTTTCATTTTTTATGGAAATAGTGAAAATAACTTTTCTTTATTGCCTATATGCTGTAAGAAACAAACTATTCTTGTTCTTCTGCTTTCTTGCTCTGCGCCAAAACTGCTTCTTCTTTTACAGTATTAATATCTTCTTGCTTTATAATTTCCTTTGAACAAAGCCAATCAAGCATTTTTTGAGCAACAGCATTATTCATATCAAAAACAAGTGCGCTTTGTATTTCTTTTAAGCAATCATCATATTGTGTCATTTCAAGATAAACCCTTGCTATGTTAAGATGAAGATTTTCGTCTTCATTACCCATTTCAATGGCTCTTTTGTAATAGTCAATTGCCCTATCATACATCTTACTCTTGCGCAAGTTTATGCCAAATTCATTATATAAATGCTTGTGCTCAGGAGCAAAAGAAGCTTCAAGATTTGCAATACGCCCTAGAATATTATCTGCTTTTTCTTTGTCGCCTTGTGCCAAATAGGTCAAACCAATACCAAAATTTGCACGCACATTTTCTTCGTCTAATTTTAAAGCATTTTCGTATTCAAATTCAGCACTGAAATTTTCGCCTTTTTCTCTGTGTGCATCTGCTGCATTGACAGAATCGTTCACTTCCTTGATTTTTGGATATACAGTTGAAGTGTAGAACTCAGGTTCAGGCTCAAAGCGCGCAATCAATTCTTCACGCGTGACAGGTTTTTTCGCGCCCATTGGAATATAGTTGCTATTGAGCGACTGCATTGACAATTCATTTGTTGCTTCATCGTGGTCAATATACCAAAAGGTTTTTACAACAGTCTTTCTTGTGGTTGTTCCTGTTCCTACTTTTCGCACTTCTTGTGTGGAAAACACACCGCGTATACGCTCTTCATTTTGCATGAATCACTTCCTTAGCATTTATAATTATTAATTAGATAGTATGGTCAAATTCAGAGATTTTGCAGAATTTTCAACTAAAATGGATTTTTTGCGAAATGGAGTGTATAAAAATAATACATGACTGGAGCGAAAAATTCACTTTTAGGAAGAAAAAATGCAAAAGAATGAATTTGGCGACACTATCTAGCAATCCGCTTGGCGCATATTTTCATAAATACGCTCAACCGCTTCAAGAGGATTTTCTGCCTTTGTGATTGGACGACCAACAACAATAAAGTCTGCCCCTCTTTTTATTGCTTCGCATGGCGTAATAACTCTTTTCTGATCGCCTACATCTCCGTCAGGTAAGCGAATACCAGGGCAAAGTGTGAGCAATTTGGGGTGACGCTTTTTAATATTTTCCACTTCATGCCCAGAACATACAATACCATTCATGCCCCAGTTATAGGCTTCATCAGCAAGTCTTTGCGCTATTTCTGACAAATTGCCTGTAAAACCTGGAATTTGCCCTTGAGCAATACTGGTTAAAATGGTCACACCAAATAATAAGGGCTTGTGTTCAACATTTGCTAAACAATTAATAGCTTCTGTCACCATTTCTTCGCCACCAGGAATATGCAAGGTGAGCATGTCAGCCCTATGCATTGCCGAAGCAAGCACTGCGCCTTTCACTGTGTTTGGAATGTCGTGAAGTTTCAAATCCAAGAAAACTTTGAACTTCATACTTCTCATTGTCTGAATAATTCTAGGGCCTTCTGTGATAAAGAGTTCAAGACCAATTTTAACCCAGTCCACCTTTCCTTCAAGCTTTTGCGCCATCAAGATTGCTTCATGTGGGTCACTATAATCAAGAGCAACTACAAGTTCTGCCATATTAATACCCTTTTATTTGCTTAAGTTTCTGATTTGTTTTGGCAACTTCGTGCACAAAACCTCGCTCATATTTATTTTCCTGCTAAGAGCCTATTTAAAAAATACACATGCCTTTTTGGATTGAGCTTTGCTGTTGTTATGCATGCCTTTAATTGATTATAGGCTATTTCTAGGTCATCGTTGATAATCCAAGAGGTAAACCAATGAGATTGTTTGATTTCTGACTGCGCATTTTTCAATCTTCTTAAAATAGCTTCTTCTGAATCTGTGCCTCTTGTTCTCAATCTTTCTTCAAGCTCTGAAAGGCTTGGCGGAAACAAGAAAACAAAGTGCGCATCAGGAAGAGCAAGAGAAAGCTGTGCTGCGCCTTGAATGTCGATATCAAAAAGCATATCAGCACCTTGTGTTATTCTGTCAACAACTTCTTTTAAAGGTGTGCCGTAATAGTTTCCATGAACTTCTGCCCATTCAGCAAAGTAGTTTTCGTAGATTTTCTTTTCAAATTCATCTTTTGTGAGAAAGTGGTAGTCTACACCATCTACTTCATTTTGGCGCGGTTCACGCGTAGTGCACGAAATAGAAAATTCAAAATTGGGAAATTCTTGAAGAAGTTTCTTTGTCAAGGTGCTCTTGCCTGTGCCAGATGGCGCAGTAATCACCAAGGGAAAGCCCATTTCTTTCATTATTCGTCTCCTTCATTAATAGTGTCTAATCTTTGCATAAGGGTTTCAGGTGAGTTTGAGGAAAGTATAAGATGATTTGAATCTGTGATGATAAATGAACGCGTTTTCTTGCCTTGCGTTGCGTCTATCAACCTTCCTTCATTCTTTGCTTCTTCTCTTAATCTTCGCATAGGTGAAGATAGAGGGTTGACAACAGCCACTACCCTTTGTGCTAACACAAAATTCCCTAAACCTATCTTAACTACCTGATTTGCCATATATTTTTACCTTAATCTGCTTACAAACTATACAAAAATTGCTTCGCTCGCGTGGGGATAAACCCCTCGTTCACATTTATTTTCCCACACAAAAGTTTTCAAATATACTATTCACGATGTCTTCCTTAATGATTTCGCCTGTGATTTCAGACAAATATGCAATACTTTGCTCTAAATGATAGGCGAGTGCGTCAGGCGGAACTTGCCCAATAACAGTACAAAATATATCAAGTTCATTTCTTGCTTTTTCAAGCAAGTGCGCTTGCCTAAGATTTGGCGCAAGCTCATCTGCGCTTGGCATATCCACAGAAAGCTTTGCATGTATCGCTTTTGCCAATGCGTCAATACCTATGCCTTCCTTTGCTGAAATCTCATAAAGCTCTTTTGAAGAAGGAAGTTTTTGCTTCATTTCTTCTGATAGAAGAACTTTATCACACTTATTCCAAATTTGCAAAATAAAAGCTTTTGGATTGACTTGTCTTAAAAATTCAAAGTGTTCTCTGTCTTTTTGTAAATCAGAACTTGTGTCAAGCAGATACAAAATCACACGCGCTTCTTCAAAAAGCTTGTAGGCACTTTGTATGCCCTCTAACTCAATAGAATCAGATGTTTCTTCCTTTGCTCTTATGCCTGCTGTGTCAACCAAGCGTATAGGAATGTCTTGTATCTTCAAGACTTCTTCAATATAATCTCTTGTTGTTCCTGCTTGCGCTGTAACTATAGCCCTATATCTGCCTAAAAGTGCGTTGAAAAGCGAGGACTTACCTGCATTCACTTTTCCAGCAAGCACAACCAAGGAACCATCTCTCCAAGGGGCTGTTCTTTCATAGGCAAGCAGAAGATTTTCAATTTGCTCTTTGATTTCAAGAACTTTATTTGCAAAAGGCTGTATATCTGGCAATTCTTCTTCTGAAAAATCAAGCTCATACAACAAATATTGCATTGTACTTTCAAGTGAAGAGCGAAGTCCTTGGATTTTTTTTCCAAGCAAGCCATTTAATTTAGCTTCTGCAAGTCTTGTGCTTTCAAAAGATGGAGCTGTGATGATTTCCGCCACTGCTTCTGCTTGGCTCAAGTCCATTCTGCCATTCAAGTAAGCTCTTTTGGTAAATTCGCCAGCTTTGGCGTGTTCTGCACCATGAAAAAAACAGGCTTTCAAGAGCGCGTTCAGTAAGTGCGGATTACCATGACAATGCAATTCAACTGTATCTTCGGCAGTATAAGAATAGGGCGCGCGCATATAAACTGCAAGCCCCTCGTCCAAAACTTCTTTTTTTTCGTCAATAAAACTACCATAATAGAGGTATCTCGGACTATATTCTTGCACTTCATTTTTTGGCACAAAGACAGATTTAAGAATTTCAAGGGCTTTTTCTCCTGAAATCCTGATAATGCCTATACCGCCTGATAGTGTTTGTGAATAGGCTGTCGCTATAGCCGCTATGGTTGACATATTAAAGTCCTGAAAGTTCTTGCTCTATGGCTGTTTTAAGCTCACTTGACATATCTGGCAAAGTAAGCGCCTTTGTCAATTCTGCCTTAGCCTTTTCTTTGTCATTCAATGCGTGCATGTAGACTAAGGCTTTATTGTATCTTGTTTGAGCTGAATCGCGTGAAATAAGCGAGCGGTCAAAGGCTTCAATTGCCTTATCTGCTTCGTTCAATTGCGCGTGTGCAAGACCTGTAAGATAAGAAGCATCAGCGTTTAATGGGTCTAGCACGCTTGCTCTTTGAGCAAAATTGAGTGTGCCTATTGGGTCTTTTGCATCATAAAAAAGCATGGCTAAGTCTAATAAATTTTCCACATTTTGCGGGTCTTCTTTCATCTTCATCATGAGTTCGCCAGCTCTTTGCGAAAGCTCTTGTGAAACATTTGGGTCTGAAAAAAGTTTTGACATATTCATAGCAGACATAGTTGAACTATTGCCCATTTCAGCATTTTGACCTTCTGTGCCCATTTTTGCCATAGCTTCCTTCATTGCCTGCGGAATTTCTTCAGGCATCTCTTGCGTATTTATAGAAGGAGCAACAACTTGCCTTTGCATGGCTGTCTTTTTTGTATTATTTTCAACAGTATACTGCACAACACTGTATACAATACCGCATACAGCAAGGAAGAACACAAGAAGAATTAATTTGCGTGCATTCATATATTAGTATCCTTATCATTCATTAATTGGTTGATTTTCTTTTGTATATCTTTTTGCCTTGTTGCTAAAAAGGCAACATACGCGCCTATTCCAAACCATAAAGCTATATTTACATACATAAGTGCTGTTGTACTTTCCATCTTTATTCCCCGTATAAGTATTTCATTGTTAATTCTTCAAGCTTTTCTTCGTTCATCTTTTGTATACTCCTTATAATAAGTAGTGCAAAAAACAAAAAGGAAAATATACCCACACAGGCAAGAACTGTGTGTATCATTTCAGTTTCTAAACCAATGCCCTTGCTTGTGAACACGCTTGGGTGGATTGAACGCCAAAGTCTTGCTGAAAAGAAAACTAAGGGCACATCAATAAATCCTATAATACCAACAACAGCCGCCATGCTTGGCGCTTTTGGCGTTGGCATTGTTCTTACAGTCAAATAGCCTGCATAGATAAACCATAATATTAATGTTGTTGTCAAACGCGGATCCCATGTCCACCACACATTCCATGAATTTTTGCCCCACAGCATACCCGTGATAAGGGTGAGTGTAGCAAACAAAAGCCCAATTTCTCCACTTGCAACAGCAACGCAATCATACTTGCTCTTCTTTGTTTTTAAATAACAAATACTTGCTACGCAATTAACAAAGAAGGCAACAAATGCCCACATAGCAACAGAAAGATGATAATAAAATATCTTTTGCGCAAGCCCCATAGTCTGCTCTATAGGCGCGTACACATAGATGAGATATTGGCAAAAAGCAAAGTAAATGCCAAAAATAAAAGCTGAATATCTAGCGAGTTGTAACATTATATCTACCTATTATTTTTTAATTTTCTACACTATACACAAAGGGAAAAAGAAAGATTGCCATAGCAATGAAGACAGCATCAAAGCATAAGGCAAGTATAAACCATTCACTTTCAAAAAGCAGAGCAAAGGCATGCGCGTTTGCTGCTTCTGATGAAAAAAGCAAGGCAAAAAAGTCTATACCTGCAAGGAGCAAGGGCGTGAGTAGGGGAAAAAGAATGATAGAAAGTAAAGATTCCTTTCCAGTTTGCCCAACTGCCAATGCGCCGAGTAATGAACCGCAAGTCACCATGCCTATGTCTACAATAATCAAGAACAAGGAAAATTCTGCAAAGCTGCCATAAAGCACAGCTTGGCAAAAAATCATTAATGCAAGGAAAAAAAGCACTTGCGAAATAAGCATGAAGAATAAACCGCAAAGAGCTTTTGCCAGACACACATAATGTATAGAATGTGGCATTAAATGCAAGGCATTTTTTGCGCCGTTTTGCTCGTCAACTGCATATAAGTTATTGAAAATAAGCACCATTGAGAACATTGAAGAGAGCCAAAAAAGTGTAGCCAGTGCCCTTTGGGAAATTTGACCGCCTATTTCTTGTGAAAGACTAAAAACAAAGATGAGCAAAAGTCCAAGCAAGAGTGCCTGCCCTAAACCACCGCCACGCATGAAGAAAAGTACAAAGTCTTTTTTAATTAAAAGTGAGAGTGCAGATTTTTTCATCTTAAACTTTCCTTTGGAAAGATTCGTTTCGCCACGCTGTGGACGAAA
>CAYJHE010000027.1:0-18491 GCA_964369675.1 uncultured Desulfovibrionaceae bacterium
AAAAAAAAAAATAAAAAATTGCTTTACCCACTGACTACTGTTAACACCTCAAAAATTTGGGGTTACAAAGGGGGGTTTGTCTTTTGGTCGCCGAAGGCAAAAAAAAATGAATTTTTCCTATAAAAAAACTTGACTTTTTTCACTTTAGAAGCGAGTATTTTTGCTTGAAAGTTATTGAGCATATTTGGAGATAGAGAATGAAGAAATTAATAGCTGCGAACTGGAAGATGTTTAAGACTCCGGAAGAAGCAAGTGCTTACACAAAAGACTTTTCTGAACTATTAAGCGCAAGTGCCTTAGAAAACAGAGAAGTGCTTATCTTTGTACCTGCAATTAATCTTTGCACACTTGCTTGTGCAAACAAAGAAAAAAGCTTACCTTTTATGTATGGTGTACAAAATTTCTATCCTGCAAAGGAAGGCGCTTTTACAGGTGAAAACTCACTTGAAGCTATCAAGGGCATGCAAGCTTCTTGGGCCTTAGTTGGACATTCTGAACGCAGAGCGATCTTCAATGAAAGCGATGAATTTCTTGCTGACAAAACTGAGTTTGCATTGAATGCAGGTTATAAAGTTTGTTTTTGCATAGGTGAAACTCTTGAAGAACGCGAAGAAGGCAAGTTGACAGAAGTGCTCAAAACCCAATTAGAAAAAGGACTTTCAAAGCTGCCTACTTCCTATAAAAGCGAAGATTTAGCAATAGCTTACGAACCTGTTTGGGCTATAGGCACAGGCAAGGTGGCTAGCATTGATGACATCAAGGAAGCTCATGCAATAGTGCGCGAACTTCTTACACAAATTTTAGCAAGCAAAGCGCAAGAAACACGCATTCTTTATGGCGGAAGCGTTAAAGCAGATAATGCCAAGGCTATTCTTGCTGTTGAAAATGTTGACGGTGTCTTGGTAGGTGGCGCATCCTTACAAGCTGAAAGTTTTAACGCAATTGCACGCGCATAATTAATTATTTTATATTTAGGAGTTTTTTTGTGGATACAGCTCTCTTAGCATTACATATTATAGTATGTCTTTTTCTTGTTGTTTTAGTACTTTTACAAGCAGGCCGTGAAGGCATGGGTGTTATTTTTGGTGGCGGTAACAGCTCATCATCAAACGCTTCTTCCCAAGGTTCAATGCTCACAAAGCTCACAGCAAGCCTTGCAGTTATCTTTATTTGCACTTCACTTGGCTACAATATTGTCACAAGCGTTAGCGATGATGAATCTAGCATCTTAGACGTACAATTTGAAGAAACACTTCCTACAAGCCAAGCAACTCCACCTGCACAAGTTGCTCCAGCAAGTCCTGAAACAAAAAGCGAATAAATTCTTTTTATCTTAGATAGTAAGGCAGGCTTTAGATAGCCTGCCTTTTTTTTATCTGCTCTTACGTCTTGATTTAATAAGAGCACTCTTAAAAATCCTTTAAGACTTGTTTGTCGAATTTGAGCACAAAAGTTCGTTCACATTTTACACACTTTTTCTTATCTTGACTTTCTGTGTAAATAACCTTAATATATAATATATCAAATTTAGAGGGTTAATAATGAAGTATATTAGTATAGTATTTGCATTCTTGGCGATTTTACTCTTCTCTTTAGAAGAAATAGCTGAAGCAAAGCGTTTTGGTGGTGGCAGATCTTTTGGTGGCAAATCCACTTTTTCTTCACCAGCACCTAAAGCACCAAGTGGTGGTTCAAACTTTAATAAACAGACAAATACATTTAGCCAAAACAATGCCGCAGCAGGCGCTGGTGCAGCAACTGCAAGTCGTGGCTTTGGCATGGGCGGCTTATTTGGCGGATTATTAGCGGGAACATTTATAGGCTCTATGCTTTCAGGCACTCCTGGTGCTGGCGGCGGACTTATGGATATTTTAATTATTGGCTTGCTTGTCTTTATTGGTGTAAGGCTTTTTCGTTCCTTTACGCAAAGAGGAAGTAGCCAAGAAAATACACAAAATTATAGACAAGACTATTCAAATACAAGGCAAAACAGCCAAGGCAATGCTTGGGATAATTTGCGTTCATCAAATCAAGAATACTATGAAGATAATATTGAAGAAGAAGCACAAGTCAATGGCATTGACAGGGCTGAATTTGTTGAAGGCGCAAAATCTGCCTTTATACGCATGCAAGAATCCTGGGATAAGCGCGACCTAGACGATATAAAGCTCTTCACTTCGCCTACTGTGTATGCTGAAATCAAAGCACAAGCAGAAGAAAGCCCAGAGCAAGGCACAACACAAATTCTCTCTCTTTCAGCTGATATTCATAAGGTTGAAAAAGAAAATGATGCCGACAGAGTTTCTGTTTACTTTACTGCCTTTATGCGTGAAGAAAAAGAACAAGCAATGGCACAAAATATCACTGAACTTTGGCACTTCTACAGAGAAAATGCTGATGCTCATTGGAAGATAGACGGTATACAGCAAATTAATTAATATCTAAACTTTATATATGATACGATTTAATAAAAGTAATCTTACAAACAAAGAAAAAAGAGAAACTCAACTCGTAATCAGAGAAGGCAGAGGTAAGCTTATTGCCTCTGTCATTTTTTATGCCATGCTTTTTGGGGTTTTTTCCTTTCATTTTGAAGTGAAATTACTCAATATTTTGTCATCTTCTTCAATGCTAGACGAAAGTGATACTCTTTCTACTTTTGATAGAATCTTTATCAAAAGAAAGGCAGATAAATTGTATGAGAATTTTGGTCTACCCTTTCGTTTTTATATCACAACAAGTCCGCCTGTTTTGCCAAAATCAAACACAAATTCACTCTATATAGCTCTACAATACAAAACAGATAATTCCATTGTACACTTCCCCCCTGCTTTAGCTACCTATCAAGCTCAAGTTGACTATTACTTTCGCTCTTGCGTGCATACAGAAAATAAATCCGAAAAACCAGATTATGCAAAATGCATAGAAGAAAGCCTCGTTTTATTAAATAACAACATGGAAAACACAGGCTTTAAGAAAATTCAACCCAATGGATTTAATCTTTTTCAGCCACAACAAGAATTTAAGTAGAAAAATCTTAATTTGACAAAATCCCACCTCTACTATATAACTATAACTAGATATAGAAATATTTTTAAAAATTACTATTTGAGGATACACAAATGTTAAAAAAACAATTTTCAATCAAGAAATCATCCATAGCTTTATGTGCTCTTTTGCTTGCTCTGCCTTTCTCTGCTCATGCCGCAGACACCTATAAAATTGGTGTTGGTGGTGCACACACAGGCGAACTTGCTGCTTATGGTTTACCTTCATTAAAAGCAGTTGAACTTGCTGCTGATTATGTGAATGCAAATGGCGGTCTTCTTGGCAAGAAGTTAGAAGTGGTTGCAGCTGATGATCAGTGCAAGCCTGAACTTGCTCCAAACGCGGCAACAAGTCTTTTGTCGAATGACGTTATTGGCGTAATTGGCATGATTTGCTCAGGCGCAACTAAAGCAGCAGTGCCTATTTTCACAGAAGCTGATATGATATTAATCTCACCTTCTGCAACAACTCCAGACCTCACACTTTCAGGTGATAACCCATACTTTTTAAGAACAATTGGGCATGACTATATTCAAGGTGAATTAGCAGCGCAATTTATTGGTTCTGAATTAAAACCTAAGAAAGTTGCTTTCTTACACGATGCTGGCGAATACGGTAAAGGTTATGCTGAAACGACACGCAAGAAATTAGAAGAACTCTATCCAAATATAGAAGTAGTAATTTTTGAAACAATAACTGTAGGCGCAAGTGACTATTCAGCTGCTGTTCGTAAACTCAGAAGAAATAATGCTGAAGTTTTAGTTTATGGTGGCTACCACACAGAAGCTTCAAAAATCATAAATAACATGAGAGATTTAGGCATTGAAATTCCGCTTATTGGCTCAGATAGCTTAAAAGATATGGCCTACATTGAAACAGCGGGCGAAGCCTCAGAAGGCACATATACTTCTGCCCCAAGTGATACATCAAACTTGCCATCAGCAAAAGCTGTGCACAAAGCACACCAAGAAAAGTTTAATACTCCAATGGGTGTTTTTGGCGACAATGCGTATGCAGCCGCTATCGCTCTTACAAATGCAATCAATAAAGCAAAAACAACTGATGCTGATGCTGTTATGAAAGCTCTACAAAGTGAAATGGTAACAACACCTATTGGTGACATCAGCTTTGATGCTAAGGGCGATGCAAAAGGCATAGGAATGACTATGTTTAAAGTTGAAAATGGTGCCTTTGTTCCTGTTTTTGATTATAAATAAGAGTTTATTTATTTTTATGAAAAAGGTTTATTCATTGAATAAACCTTTTTTTTGTAAAAAAATTTTTATAGAAATAAAACAAACATATGCAAATACGCACTATAACTATTCAATATAAAAGACTTTATGAACATTTATACTTATACTTTGAAAGTAAAAAAATTTTGATTTAAGCCTAAGATTTACTTGATTTTCTACAAAATTCGAGTAAGATAACTCATGTATAATATTTCTGAATAATGCATATGGTCTTTAAAAATAATAATAACCATTGATTATTTATAGATGGAGGAAGTATGGATTTAGTTAAATTTAAAGTAAATAAGTTTCGCTCAATTGAGGAATCAGATTGGGTTTCAACCGACAAATGGACTGCTTTAGTAGGCATAAACGAATCGGGAAAAACCAATTTTCTTTTACCTTTATGGAAATTTAATCCAGTTGAAAGTGCAACTAAGATTAATTTATTGCAAGATTACCCAAGAGACAAATACTTTAAAATTTTTGCTAATGACGGTGAGTTAAAAAAAGAAGCCTTTATTGAAGTTCTTTTGAAAATAAACGCTAAAGAGCAAGAACTTTTTAAAAATTTTGGCTTAAATACCATACTTACACAAAAAATTTCAGATGATACTCCTCAAGAAATCGCATACACTTCCTCTGAAACTATTACCCATAGCATTGACGACACTCAAGATAATGACTTAGACCTCACCCTCCCAGAAGATGAAGAAGAGCAAAACACAAATAATGAATTTCCTTCTTATAATAGCGATGAAGACTTTTCTTTAGATAATGAAGAAAAAGCAAGCCAATTTGTAGAAGAAAAGGTTCAAACAGCACAAGAAGAAGTCAAAGAATCTCTTGAAGAAAATCTACCGCAATACTTACTTGTGAAAAAAGATTTCAATGAAAAATTCTATGTATTTGTATCAAATGAAGAAGCAGAAGAATTAATTGAATACACACAAGAAGCGAACGAAGCCTTGTTCAATGCTATCATAGAAGCATTGCCTAAGTTTATTTATTTCTCTGACTACGGTAATCTTGATTCAAACATCTATCTTCCTAAAATATTAGAAGATTTAGAAAAGTATGACACTTTATCAGAAAAAGACAAATTAAGAGTGCGCACATTAAATGTACTTTTTAAACATTTAGACTTAGACCCTAAAACCATTCTTTCGCTTGGTCAAGAAACTGCTCCTAATGCAGAAAATATGCAAAGTTATTACGAAGAATCCAGCAAAAAGCAAGAAAGATTTGCACAAATTGAAGCAGCTTCTACACTTTTATCAAGGGAATTTAGAGAGTGGTGGAGCGAAGGCAAATATTATTTCCGCTTCAATGCAGACGGTCAATTCTTTAGAATCTTAGTCAGCGACAATACAAGAACAACTCCAATTGAACTTGATTCTCGCAGTAAGGGCTTGCAATGGTATTTTTCTTTATTCCTCGTGCTCTTAGTTGAAGGACAAAGCGCACACGATAATTGCATACTTCTGCTTGACGAACCAGGGCTACACTTACACCCAAATGCACAAAAAGATCTTATTCGTTTCTTCAATAGATTAGCAGATAAGAATCAATTTATCTATACAACAAATCTTCCTTATCTTTTAGATCAAAACCACTTAGATCGCATTAAAGCTGTTTATACAGACAATGGAATAAGCAAGATAAGCAATGACTTAAATGATGCAGATAAAGAAAAGAAAGCAGTTCAACCAGTTACAGCTGCAATGACTATTTCTATTTCGCAAGCTCTTTTAGCTGGCGCAACTATTATTATAGTACAAGATATTACAGCGCAAAACTACCTCTCCTTTATCAAGGCTTTACTCATTTCCAAAGGCAGATTTAAGCCACTCAAAGAACTTTTATTCATGCCAGTTTCAAGCCCTAGTGCTGTATTGCCAGTTGTGCAACTTATTCAAGGCAATGAAGCAGAAGTCCCTCTTGTATTGATTGATTCTGACGATAGGTCAGCATCATATCTTGAATACCTTTTGAACCACGAATACAAGAGCAATAAGAAAAGAGCCCTCAATACAGATAAATATATTGATAAAAAGAGCTCAACCATAGAAGATTTCTTCCCGCCAAACCTTATTGCAGAATCCTTCAACAGAATTAGCAAGAGCGACATTGAAATCGAACTTGATGACATTAGAGTTGACTTCCCTCTTATTGCGCAATTAGAAAACTTCGCTCAGAAGCATAGAATCGAATTAGAGCGCGACTGGAGAGTGCAACTTAGCAAGAAGGTCATTGAAAGATTCAAAGAATCACGCGATAGAAAGTATGAAGAAATGTGGTATAATGTCTTCTATGACTTAACCGATACTTCAAGAGACAGATAAAAACAAAAGCCCTTAATATTTCGATATTCAAGGGCTTTTTTTATTATGCTTTAAAACATAGCTCTTTTTTATTCAGCATGTATCAAACGCGATGAGCGGTAAGAAATGCGTTCCAAAGCTCTTACAGCCTCAATAAAGGCTCTTTCAACTTCAAATTCCATATGAGGATGACTTTCTTCAAGCATGCTTGTTGTAAAGTGTATTTCCTTTGTTCTTAATTCCTTCACAATCTCAAGCAAACTTGTTCTTATTTTTGCATCAAGATTTTCGTGATTTAATTTTTCCTCACTGATAAAAACCGTATATGCCATACAGTAGGCCTTGCGCGAACTGTGGAAAATCTCATGCAATTCCTCAATAAGACAATCAGGAAAATCCTCTCTTGAATTTGTGCGGAAGGTGTAGAAATGCATAAACTTTGCTGCTTGATTTCCAATGCGCTCTAAGTCGCTTGTATAGGTTGCATAGGCATATAATACCTGTAAATCAAGGTTTGGTAATTGCGTATGAGTGAGTTCAGAAATATAGGTATTTATTTCTCTATACAGTATGTTTAATTTTTCTTCTGCCTTTGCTATATTTTCCAATTTCTCTATTTTATTATTAAAAAATAAATCTTCTATATCTGCAAACATTTCAAAAATAGTTTTTGCCATGCGGTTACATTCGTTTTTAACAGCTGTAACAGCAAGTACTGGCGAATTTTTTATCAAGCTTAAATCAAGGTAGCGAGAACGTGCTTTTTCTTCTTCTATTTTATTTGGAATAATCTTGATAATGAGCTTTGCAAATAAGCCTGTAAAAGGTAAGAAGATAATAGTATTAGCTATGTTATAGAATGTATGTGCATTGGCAATTTGGTGAGCAATGCCACTTGCAGAACTTTCAATGAGCGGAATATAAAAAGACATAAAGGGGAGAAAAAGACATACCCCTAAGATATTAAAGAAAACATGAGCAGCACAAGTCTGCTTTGCTGCCCTTGATGCGCCTATTGCAGCGAGTATGGCTGTGATTGTCGTGCCTACATTATTGCCTAAGATAATAGGCACTGCTGCCTCTAAGGGTAATAAGCCCTGCGTGCCTAAAGCAATGGCAAGCCCAATGGTTGCAGAACTTGATTGCACTAATAAAGTGAGACCTGCACCTGCAAGTAAACCAAGAAGTGGTTTATGCGCAAACATAAGGAAAATATCCTTCCTATCGCGTAAAAATGCCATTGCATTTTCCATTGTATGCAAACCTATAAACAAAAGACCAAAGGCCAATATACCTGTTCCTATATACTTTTTATTTTGGGATTTTGCAAATAAATAAATAAGAACACCAACTAAAACAAAGACATAAGCAAAATCTTTTACGTTAAATGCCATAATCTGCCCTGTGACAGTTGTTCCTATATTTGCCCCCATAATAATGCCAATTGCTTGCTTTAAAGTCATAAGGCCTGCATCAACAAAGCTCACTGTCATCACAGCAGTAGCTGAGCTTGATTGCAAAAGCACTGTGACAAAAGTGCCAACAAATACGCCAAGTAAGGGAGTTTTTGTAAGCATAGCTATAAGTGAACGTAACTTACTTCCAGCTAAAGATTGCAGAGATTCACTTATCAATTTAATCGCAAATAAAAAAATACCTACGCCGCCAAGCATCTGCATGAGCTGTTCTGATGACATACATTCTCCTCATTTTTTTAACTAGCTAAATCCATGAATAAAAACAAAAAGAAGGCTATAATCTTTTATAGCATAAAAAAAACAATTTAGCAAGACAGGGCTTTTTCTGCTATTTCAATAATTCAGCTTAATTAAAAAAAGGCTTTAACAATTAATGTTAAAGCCTTTAGCAAAATGCCTTTTAAGGAGAAGTGGAAGGCAATTTTTAATTTATCCTAATATAAATATTGTCATTGCATAACCGCCGACCATAAGCCATAAAGCAAGAAAAGCAGCGAGAACAAATGGTTTAGGACCAACCTTTCTGATTTGTTCAACATCTGTTTGTATGCCAAGTGCACACATTGCCATTGTCAACAAGAAAATATCAAAAGTATTGATAGCTTGCACTATATGAGCAGGCAAAAGGTTGAGTGAGTTAAAGCCAACACACACAACAAACAATACTGCAAACCAAGGGAAGTTTCTGAAAGAATACTTGCCGCCTGTACACGCAAATTCATCTTCTGGGTCATCTTCACAATCTTCAAAGTCAGGATTTCTTTTAAGCCATAGACCAAGGAAAATCAAAAGAGGAGCTATCAAGATAACACGCATCATTTTCACAATAACAGCTGTATTACCTGCATCAGCAGAAACAGCTTGCCCTGCTGCAACAACATGCGCTACTTCATGCAAGGTTGCCCCAACAAATGCGCCAAATTGTTCAGCATTGAGGTCTAATAAACCATAATTATAAAGAAGCGGATACACAAACATAGCCACAGTTCCAAAAACAACAACTGTACCAACAGCAATACTGCTTTCGTATATCTTACCCTTTACAACAGGCTCAGTTGCAAGCACAGCCGCAGCACCGCAAACAGAAGAACCCGCTACAGTCAAAAAAGTGAGCTTTCTTGACATTTTAAGCACTTTCATACCAAACCAAGAACCGCCAAGAAAGGTTGAGACAAGCATAAATAAAGATAAAGCAAAACCATCAAGACCAACTAAAACAAGGTCTTGAAAGGTTAGTCGAAAACCATAAAGAACAATAGCTAAACGAAGCAAAGACTTAGAGGAAAAAGAAATACCGCCAGTATAGGTGTCTGGAATTTGTCTGCGAAAAGTATTTCCATAAAGCATTCCAAATAAAATACCAACAATAAGTGGGCTAATGCCAAGAGTTATAAAGAAAGCCATTTGCGAAATCTGCCATGCAGCACTAGCAAAAAGTATGATAAAAAATATTCCGCCAAGAAGTTTGACATTGCTTTCAGATTTTAAAAATGCTAAAGTCATTTCAACCGCCTTTGTTATAAAGTTCATTTATATTTAATGATATATGCACTTTAGAAAAATCTGGCAAACGGATATTTTCTTTCAAGGTGATAAGTTTTTTTTATCAAGTTTAACTTCCAAGAAATAGAGCTATGACAATAAAACAATTTGAAATATTTCTAGCACTTGCTTTAAAGCCAAATATGCGCGAAACAGCAAAGCAATTTTTTCTTTCACAGGCTGCTGTTTCTAGCTCTTTACACGCATTTGAAGAAGAAATAGGCGTCCTACTTTTTGATAGAACACACAATAGACTTGTTCTCAATGAAAAGGGTAAATTATTGCAAGAAAAGCTCATTCCCATTCATGCACAAATAAAGGAAATGCTATCTATTGTAAGCGCCTCTGAAATGGCGGGTTCGCTGAGCATAGGCGCATCAACAACACTTGCAGACTATATTCTGCCGCAAATAGTGTATGATTTAAACAAAAAATATACTGACGTAAACATACATTGTGAAGCAAAAAATACAGCTGAAATTATTCAAAATGTACTTGATAATGTGTATGATATTGGCTTTGTTGAAGGTGAAGTGCAAAATTTAAGGGTGAAACTCACGCCCCTTATTGACGAAAAATTAGTTGTACTCACTTCTGATGAAGAATTTGCTAATGCACAGGAATACAGCATAGCTTCTTTAATGGATAAGGAATGGCTTCTAAGAGAAAAAGGTTCTGGCACAAGAGAAGTTTTTCTAAATAAAATCAATGCATTTGGATTAAGACCAACAAAGTTTATGCAATTCAACCACAATAAACCAATAACAAGCCTACTTGCGAATAAAGACACTCTTGCTTGCCTTTCACCCTATATTGTTGCACGAGAATTAAAGGCAAATGAACTCTTTATTGTTAAAGTCAAGGATATTGAATTTATTCGCACTCTTTACCAAGTAGAGCGTAAAGACAAAACACGCTCTGCCTTAACTGAAATTTTCATTTATGAAACAAAGAAGAAGATATTGACAGAATGCCAACTAAGCTAAAAACACTTTAAGAAAAGCTTAAAACAAATCAAATTTAAAGTCATTATATTCAACTAGTTAAAAAACTATATTTAAATATAAACCTTTAAGTATTTCTTTAAAAAACACTTTTATTTTTCATTCAAAAACTTTGCGCATTTTAGAGCATTTTTAAAAAAGTAGGGCTCTCTTTATTATAGAGAGCCCTATTTTTGTTTTATACTGGAATTATCCTCAATTATTGAACGTCAATAATTGCGCCAGCTGCTCTTCTGCCGCTAGCTTCTTTTGGTTTTGGTGTAGCTGAATAAGTGTCGCCATGGTATTCAATAATCAATGCCATATCGTCAATCTGAACAAAGTTATTGAGGAATGGAGCAACAACAGGCTCGCTAGCTACGCCGTCAACTGCAACAAATATAGTTGGGAGTGAATACACACGCTTACCCGCCTGTAAGCCAGGAACAAGCTTGCCATTCTTTGCTTTACCCGGACCAAGCTTTGGAAGTTCATAGAGATGAATCCCGTGATAACCGTGAGGGATACCAATAAAATCAGGGTCAAAAACTAAACCTAAAGGGCCTTTGTAGATTTCAATTGTACCTAATTTTACACCCATACCGTCTTTTTCTTCAGCGGTAAGAGCATAGACATCAGCTACATAGGTTACTCTCTCCTCAGCCTTTACATCAAAAACAGGCAAGCATAAGAAAACTGAAATCAACAAACAAAAAGAAAGAACACGAATAATACTTTTCATCTTAAACCTCCATTAATTAATGTCATATTCTTAATCATTATATAACACAATTCATTTTCTTTGACAAGAAAAAAAGATGAGTGTGACATTATTGATAAGTATGATATATAACAAAATTAATTTATAAAACTAAAGCTTGATTTTATTTGAGCTATAGTGTAGCTTGTAATAATCAACATTCAATCTCTATATAGAACATGCAAGAACACAAATTAAAGACAAAAAGATTTTTTTTCCAAGAGAGAAGCTTACAAACATTGCTCTCTCCTGTCCTTTTTGTCTTTGCTTTGCTTTTTCTTAATCCAACTCCCCTTCTTGCTAATGGACTAAGTAATAATATTCCTGCCTATACTCCGCAAAGCAATATTGTTCAGCACTCCAACATAAACACACTAGAGCTCCAAGAAAATGAACACAAAATCACTTGGGAAGGCAAAAATAAAGTAACTCAAATCAAAGACCTTTACGTCTATGAAAAAGACAATTTTAGGATTTTTTACTACACAAGCGGTGTCGACAAAGTAAACCCGACTGATTCAAATAAGAATACAGTTCCTGACTATATTGAAGATATTGCAAAGCAGATGTGGGCAACACAATATGTTTTTTGCGATGTCCTTGGTTTTCATGACCCCCTATCACATTACTATGAAGACGTTGACTTTATTGATATTTTTGTTCTTTCTGCAGATAAATTAAAGGGAGCAACTGGCACAACCTTCACACAAGCTACACAAGCTTTTTTAAAGCCAGACGGAATCAAGGCAGTAAAGATTTTATTATCAAAGGGTTTTCACTTTGCTTCTTCAACAACTATCACACACGAATTCTTCCATGTTTTACAAAATAGCGTTTCACAAATTAAAAACCTTTGGTATTTAGAAGGTTTAGCGCGCTGGTCTGAAGATATTTTACACAAAAAAGATTTTAAACGCAATCCTAACTGGAACTATTATAAACTCATCAAGAATAAAGACATTCTTAATCATGTGCACGCTCTATCATACGATGGCGGAAAGTTCTTTTGGATACCTTTTACCATACAAATGACAAAAGACAAGAAATTTTACCTAGACAAAGATCACCCACTTGTGCATTTGAAATATTCAAACAACGCACCTGTCCTACAAGACTCTACTATTGCAGGCGCGCAATTTATCAAGCTTTTCTTAGCAAATCTTGCACGAATTGATAAACAAATAATAAAAGACCACAAAATCAAAGAATGGAATGAAGTAACTACACGCCATAAAAGAAATAATTCCTATCTCATGCAAGCGATTAGCCAAAGTCTGAACGACATGAAAGCTATAGCAAAAAAACCTGTGAGAGCAGCTATAACACTCAAGAAGTAGAAAACATAAAAAACGAGAATCTTTTCTCGGTTCAGAAATTTTGCAAAATTTTTAACAAAAAGATTTTTAAAAAGCGCAGTCTATAAAGAGCTTATCTAAGCACAGTAAAAAATTATCTTTTTGAAAAAAGGCAAAGAATAAATACGAGAAATACAGCCTAGATATCGTCATCATAAATATCAAGGAAGGTTTTAAAATCTAGTGGCTTGTTAAAATAATATCCTTGCCCATAAAAACAGCCAAATTCTTGAAGCATCTCTTTTTGTTCAACTGTTTCAATACCTTCTGCAACACAGGCAGAAGAGCCGATTTCCTTAATGGTTTTGACAATATTACGCACAACAATAGCATTTCTTTTATTTGAAATAATATTGTCCACTAATCTCTTATCTATTTTCACTTCAGAAAATTCAGTCATTGCAAGCATAAGCAAGTTTGAATGCATTGCACCAAAGTCGTCAAGTGAAATATCAAAGCCAGCATCTTTTATTGATTTAAGCTTCTTTGCAAAAAATTCAAAGTCAAGTTTGTCAATACTTTCAGTAATTTCAATTTTCACATATTCGTGTGGTACAGAATATTTTGCACAAGTTCTCACAATCTCATTAACTAAATCCGTTGACATAAAGGTCACACGCGAAAAGTTCACCGCTATCTTGATTGCTCTGCCTTTTGCTAGCATTTCTTTCAAGAAAGAACACACCTTATCAAGCACAAAAAAATCGATATGCCTTACTGTTCCTTCGTGTTCGTAAATAGGAATAAATCTATCAGGCGGAATTATTTTACCATTTATGTCAATTTTTCTGATAAGGGCTTCAGCACCTATAACCTTATTACTTGTCAATTCCACCTTAGGCTGTAAGTAAACAGTAAACAAGCCAGATTTAATTTCATCTATAAGAATTTCAATATGGTTTGAACGGCTTTTTACTTCACCTAAAGGCTTGTCCTGATAATATTTTTGTTTATCAGCAAACATGAGTTCATTTGATTGTGACAAAGCTTGCGTAATGTTAATGCCCCTGCCCTCTTGCCAAACATCCCCTATTGCATAAGAAAGTTCTTGGTTTAGCTCGTCTTCTTTTCTTAAAGCAGATACAAGTAGTTCAAATTCATTGAAATTTATATTTTTACAGAAGATAACAAATTCATCACCAGCCAAGCGATAGACATCATCAAGCATAAACTTTTTAAATATTTCAGAAAGCTGCTTTAAAATATAGTCGCCGTATTGTTGCCCATAAAGCTCGTTTATAGATTTTAAGCCATTGAGATTTACAGTTATAACACCTAGCGATACAAGGCTTTCAAGCTCTAATTCATCTATTCTTAAAATAAACTTATTTCTATTGTAAAAGCCTGTAAGATTATCTGTGTAAGAAAGATATTCTAATTGCTTGACTAAGCGTCTTTTTTTAATGTCGTCTTGCACAAAGATTGAAACAGAATGAAGTAGCGAAAGGTCCTTAAGATTTGCTTTTGGATTATCAACACCTATATATGAAGTCACTTTTCCCGCGTCATACAATGGAGTTAACAATAAAGAGCGGGTATTTGTGACTTTGAGTAGGTGATAAAGGGAAGTGTCTCTTTCTAAATCTGAAAGATTTTCTACAGCAAATTCTCCCTTTTCTTTAAAAGCTTCAAGAAAAATTTCTAACTCACCGCGAGAGATTCTTGGTCTTGACTCAATAACAGAATAGCTTTGATCAGCACACCATTCATAGGTATTAAGAGCTGAATCACCTTCATCATCTATTTCATATATATACGAGCGAACTGATTCATAATAAGAGCCAACTAAGGCAAGTAGCTTGTGTATGGCTGTATCAACATCTTCATCATCTACAAGCGTTTGAATACAATTAAGCAAGGTGCTCTCTAAAGAAAGTTTTCTATTGAGCGAATCGATATATTCATGCTGACTTGTATTGTCTATAGCAATAGTAAGTCTTGCTTTTTTATTGTTTATTTCAATAAGAGTGTCGATAAAAGAATAGTTTGCCTTCGTAAGCTCAACAAACATATTTCTAGGTGCATTCTTGCCTACTTCAAGCACATCATTATTGCAAAGCTCACAAGGCTTATCTCTATTTTGCAAAATTTTAAAACATTTCTTACCAAGAAAGGATTCTTCTTTATCAAAGCCAAAAGCAAGCTTTGCTGCTTTATTTGCATAAAGAAGTTCATAGGTTTCATAGTCTGATATATAGCATAAAAAGGACTGAGCATCCATTGCTAGTGCAGTATAGTCTTCTATTGTCATGAATGTGCCTAAGGTAATAGTTTATAAATATTTTTAATTATATCACTTTGAAATAATATTGCAAGTTTTTATTTTTTGAGCAACTAAGCCTTACATTCAACTTTTATAGATAATACAATTTTACTTGACTTTTTTCTCAAAAAAGTCTTAAATATAGGATAGACTTATTTTTTTTCTTTAGTATTTGTAGAATTGCCTTTTTCCTTTTAAGGAGCACTTCCTATGCAATATTACGATATACGACATCAAATATCTGGACGTATTCGTATTTATATAAAACAAGCTGATTATGATAAGGCTTGGTTTTTATTTATTGAGCAAAATTTAACACTTTTGGACTCAGTGCTTTTTGTGCGCTCAAATCCGACTTGCAATAGTTTAATTATACAATACAAAACTATAGATTCAGCTAAAGAACAAATTCTTTCTTCTATAGATTCAAGTGTAGAAAAGCTCATAAAGCATTCACGCAAAGACATTTTAAAACACAAGAAAAAGATAAGAAAGAGCACATGTAATTGTGATAAAATTTCAAAAGAAAAAGATTTAATTAAGCCTGCTGTCTTGCGCTTTACGTCTATGTCAGGAATAATGCTGGCTGTATTTTTAAAAAATATTTTTTCAAAAACCGCGATTTCTCAAACTATTTTTTCTCCACTAGGCCTTGCAACACTTTTCTTTTCCTACCCGCTTGTTAGAAATTCTTATAAACAATTAAAGGAAAAAAGAATAGCTCTTGATGGCTTTTTAGCAGCTGGCTGTCTTGCAACTGCTGCTAATTCCCAAGCCTTAGCGGCCTTTGAGATTTTATGGATAAATTCTGGCGCAGAATTACTTACAGCTTGGATTACAGAACGCTCAAGAAAATCCATATCAAATATATTAAATCTTGCTTCACACCACACTTTTACTCTTGTTGAAGGCATAGAAGTTGAAACAAAGGTAAGTGATTTAAAAGAAAATGATATAGTTGTACTTCACACTGGTGAAAAAGTCTGCATAGATGGTGAGGTCATCAATGGACATGCTGTTTTAGATGAATCCCCTATTTCAGGCAGACCTGACTTTATCCCAAAAAGTATTGGAGATACTGTATTTGCAGGCACATTTGTAAGTCAAGGTCTTATCTATGTTTGCGCAAAGAAGGTGGGCGATCAAACCTATCTTTCTCGCGTACTTTGCTTAGTTGAAGACGAGCTTGCAAACAAAGCACCTATAGAAGGTTTAGCTGATAAGCTTGCTAAAAAACTTATTTTATTTGGTTTTATTGCAACAGGAGCAACCTTAGTTCTCACAGCAAATCTTTCTAGGGCCTTTACAGTTTTACTTGTCATGGCTTGCCCTTGCGCTACTGCTCTTTCTGCTTCTACAGCTGTAAATGCTGCTATGAATGTAGCTTCAAGAAAGAATATCCTTATTAAAGGCGGGAGATATTTAGAAGAAATAGGAAAGATAGACTGTATTTGTTTTGACAAAACTGGAACTCTCACCACTTCTGAACCAAAACTTTCAGATATTGTTATTTTAAATAATAAAATAAAAGATGTAGAATATCAAGCTAATACAGAGTCTACTTGTTTGCACACAGGCGTGAAATCGCTTGACAGCTCAGAAAAAAATAATTGCACCACCTGTTCTTTAAAGCTTTCTGAAAACACTTTAATTCAGCTTGTTCTTTCAACTGAAATGCACAATCATCACCCTCTTGCACACGCCATAAAAAAAGAAGCAAGTGAACGCAATATCTTGCCAATAGCGCATACATGTTGCGAATATTTTCTTGGTATGGGCATGATGGCAACTGTTGACGGGCATGAAATTCTTGTAGGTAACCACAAGCTCATGCAGCAAAGAAATATACCTGTTGATAACGACCTTCAAGCGCAAAATGAAAGCGAGCTTTTAAAGTCTAAGGGAAAAACCGTGCTCTTTGTTGCAAAAGACAAAGAACTTATTGCACTTATTGGCTTTGATAATCCTATAAGAAAGGAATCAAAAAGCATTATAAAAGAATTAAAAAAACAAGGGATAAAGCACTGTTATCTAATAACAGGAGATGAAGAAAACACTGCGAAAACCCTCTCTGCCGAACTTGGCATTGATGGATATTTTGCTTCTGTTATGCCAAGAGAAAAGGCGCAAATTGTAAAAAACCTTCAAGCGCAATACAATTCAGTACTTATGGTTGGCGATGGTATTAATGATGCTGTTGCTTTAGCGCAAGCTGACATAGGTATAGCTATGGGAGCAGGCGGTTCAGAGGTTGCTGTTGAAGCAGCTGACATAACTCTTGTCAATGATGACTTATGCGGCATTGCCTATGTGCACTCTTTAAGTAAAAAAACTGTGCAGGTTGTCTATCAAAACTTTTGGATAGCAACTGGTTCTAATATTGCAGGTTTTGCTCTTGCCGCTCTTGGAACTATTAATCCTGTTACTGCCGGTCTATTGCACATAACACACACTTTAGGCGTGCTTGCGTCTTCTTCACGTCTTCTTTCTTACGAAAATGAAGACTTTGCTGCAGAGTGCAAGAAAGTACAAGAAAAAGATTTATTAAAAAAGTAAATAAGAAACATTATAAAAGTAAGGATAATGCGTAAAGATGGATTTACAATCATTGGTAGCTTTAAGAAAATACATTACAATTGAAAAACATATACACCAAGGAGAAAATGAAGCACTCATAAAGTTAAAATTTTCTTTAAACATCTTATCAGACGACAGAGCGATGGCTCTTGTGCAAGAAAATAAGCACAAAACACTACCCCCAGCTATTATTGATTCAAAGCTAAACCTTATTATGCGCACAATTCAACTAAAATATGACCCAGCAGTTATAAGCCCCTTAGAATTTGAAGAACTGCTCACAACAAAATCAAGACCAAGATTTGAAGAAATAGCTGAAAAGTATAAATTAATATTAGCCAGTTAAATAAGGAGATTTATTATGGCAGCAAAGAAAAAGAATACACAACAAGAACAGCTTTATAAATACAGTCCGCAATACGGCTTTATTCCAGCAGATAGCGCAAACGCAAATGAAAACACAGCTTTTACGCAAAATCCTTATGGGCAAAATTTTAATGAAATGCCATTTTTTGGACAATTTCCTCCTCATTATGGGCAATTCCACCCACATTATGGAGCAAACCCTATGCATCAACAACATATGATGCAATTAAATGCTATGCAAGCACAGATTATGCAGATGCAACAAAATATGCAAAACCCGCAGGCAAATGATCTATCCTTTGAAAAAGCGCAAGAATTATATGCTCTTATCAATGACATTTCACAAGGTAAAGCACAGCCTGAAAAATTACTTCCCTTTATGCAAAATGTTTCTTCAGAGTTTTGGAAAGGCTTAGCTCTAGGAGTAGGTGCTGTTTTAGTGTATAATTATACTCCTTTAAAAGACATGCTCTCTTCATTACTTGGAAATTTCACACAAACAAGTCCACATTCTCAAGACGACAATCTCGATGAAGACGGCTTTGAAAAAGAAGAATAAA
>CAYJHE010000028.1:0-8148 GCA_964369675.1 uncultured Desulfovibrionaceae bacterium
TTATATGATGTGTTTCAGAAGCAAATTCAGCTTCTTCTGATTCAAAAACAATAACACCGTCAGAGTCAGCAAAAGAAATAGAAAAAATATAATTTCTATTTTTATAATAATTATACTTTGAAAGCTCGTCATCATCTATTTTATAAAATTCAATTTCATAAGGATAATCGTCATCAAAATCTTTTCTTTTAGTTTTTCTATAACTAAGATTTTCCTCACTTACTTCATTTCTTATTTTTTCGACTAAAAGAGTGATTTCTTCTTCTTGACTTGAAAAAAGTTTTTCATTTTCGTATTGCTCATAATAACCTGAAAGAGCTATGAGCAACAGAAATAAGCCCACACTCAGCAAGGTAGAAATGAGCATTTGAGTGAGCAGGGAAATATATAAGGAATAGTCAATCTTCTTAGTCCACACGATAGCCAACTCCCCACACTGTTTGAAGATATTGCGGATTTGACACATCATCTTCAATCTTATTTCTCAAATTTCTGATATGCACAGATACAGTGCTTTCAGCATTGAGAATATTATATTCACCCCATACATTTGTATATATCTGCTCTAAACTATAGACTCTTTTGCGATTTTTCAAAAAAAGTTCAAGTATAGAAAATTCTATCTTTGTCAACTTTATAGCCTTGCCGTTTTTTGTGAGTGTTCTTGCTGAAAAATTGACTTCTAAGTCTCCGTAAACAAGTTCATCAAGCTTGCTTTCTTGTGAACTTGGCTGTACTGGGGCTTGCGTATAATTTCTATACCTTCTCACATGCGCTTTTACACGCGAAATCAAGTCAATAGGATTAAATGGTTTTGTGATATAGTCGTCTGCACCTGAAGAAAAACCGGTGAATTTATCCATATCTTCAGCTTTAGCTGTCACAAAAAGAATAGGAAGAGTGTATTTCTTACGAATTTCAAGGCAAGTTTCTGTGCCATTCATTTGTGGCATCATAGAATCAAGAAGAACTAAATCAATACTATTATCAGTGTCTTTATCAAGAATTTCAAGAGCTTCAAGACCATTTTCAGCTTCTAGCACTTCGTATGATTCATTAGCTAAATAAAGCTTTATAATATTTCTGATATCATAATCATCATCAACAACTAATATTTTCATATACAATTTCCTATCATCTGTTACTTTTCTTTAAAAGACTACTTTAATATAATTAAATACGCAAATTTCTTCTCTCGTATTAACATAGACTTCTATCTTGATTTTTAATAATCTACTAAAAAAGATGAAATTTCTCTTTAGGATTTATAAAAACTTTATAAAAGAAAAATGAAAGAAAGATTAAAGAAAGGGGCTTGCACTGAAAAGTGTTCACTGAAAAATCAGCAGAAAAAGAGGCTTATTTATCCATAAAAAAAGGGATTGCCCCTGTCCTTGTAAAAAGCAAGTATTCAAAATTCATAAAAATTTATAAGAGAGTAATTTGTTCAAAAAAACGACTAATCTTATCTCCCTGATTGCCTAAAACCCTTACAAGTATGCCCTGATGCACCTGTGTAACTCCGCATGCATATTGAGGAATTTCTTTGCTTGCTTCTTCTCTAATAAGGGAGATAAAGGCTTTATCTTCTTCATTTTTTTTATAAATATAGAGAAGAGCATTATGCGTAAAGTCATGCCAAAGCCCAAGCGAATTATACTTGTGTTTACTTGGTTCTATACGCGTATTATCACAAAAAGCAATTTTCCCATCAACAAAGACTTCAAGGATAGAGTGAAAGTTCTTCATTGCGAAACTTTCTTCCATATGTACTCTTCCAGCAGTAAAAATATCGCTGTAGTAAAATGTTGAATTTGAGTTAAGCTCTACCTTTGTTTTTGAAAAAAAACAGCTATTTCTGAAAGGAATTGTTGGCTTTGGCATAAAAAGCACACTTGCATTTTCTTCTAAAATAATATTCGTATGCCTTCTTACCATACCTTCTTGCGTATCAAAAATTTTTTCATAACTCTGCGATGAAATTTTTACATTTGACTGAGAGCCAAAATGAAAATCCATTGTAACTTCATCGTCTTTGAGCAAACCAGCAGAAGAAGACATGAGCATAATTTCTGCCTGCTCTTCATTTTGCCAAGTGCTATGGTATAAGGGACTTGTGACCTTATAAGGCGAAGTGAAGTAAGAATCGGCTAAAAGCGTTCTGCCATTTGTGTATTTTGTTTTAATACTTAAATGAGACTTCATTAAATACCCTCAAATAGCACATCTTTTTTAATCCAATGTATCACCTTATCAAGACCGTCTAAACTCATAAGATTAGTAAATAAAAATGGTCTTCCATTGCGCATACGCTGAGAATCGCTTGCCATAATATTAAGATCAGCGTGCACTAAGGGAGCTAAATCTGTTTTATTAATAACAAGCAAATCAGAGCGAATAACACCAGGCCCACCTTTTCGCGGAATTTTTTCGCCTTGGGCAACATCAATAACATAGATAGTTGCATCTGCTAAATCAGGGCTGAAAGTTGCAGAAAGATTGTCGCCGCCGCTTTCTATAAAGATAATTTCTACATCGGGAAATCTTTGTGCCATTTCTTCCACTGCTTCAAGATTCATCGAACAATCTTCGCGTATAGCAGTATGCGGGCAACCGCCTGTTTCTACACCCATTATTCTTTCACTTGGCAAGGCTGAGTTTTTTTTCAAAAATTCTTCATCTTCTCTTGTGTATATGTCGTTTGTGACAACCGCAAGAGAATAAGATTTTGCCATTTCTCTGGTAAGTCTTTCAATTAATGCAGTTTTCCCTGCGCCAACTGGTCCACCCACTCCTATTTTTACATAAGCCATATTTCTTCCTTTTGAGCTTAACTCATATATATTCTTGAATAAAGATTTTCATGCCTCATCGCATACATATCAAAACCTGCACCACTTATACCAAGCTCTTCTTTTTGTATATTTTGAGCTTCAGCAACTGCCTTTGCTATTTTTTCTAAGGACTTATTCAAAATAATCTGTCCATCTATTTGACTCAAAGGCACGCTTTTCACTGCATTTGTCACTATAGCTGAAAGAGTATTATAGGCATAAAGATGCGCACTTGTAGTATAATCTAAACCTTTTGAGAGAGAAAAAAGCCCATATAAAATAAGATGATGTCCCGCACATTCCTTACTTTGGATAAGCTCTTTATATAGTGTAAAAGCTTTTAATTCCTCAACTTTTTGCCATATTTTCAAAAAAGCTTGGCATAATTTCATACTCCCCTTACGGATTTCAAAAGGGCTTTTACAAGCAGAATAATAATTATCAATTTCAATGACTTGGCTTTTAAAGCCTTCAATTTGCGGATTTTCAGCTAGAGTATTTAAGTCGTCCTTTTCAAAGCTTTTATAAAGCCATGATAAAAAGCCAAGTTCATTGAAAGGCATGTAGAAAATATAATTCTCTACATACAATTTTAAATCCGCTGAGCAAGACAAAAGCTCTTCTTGCACAAAGCTCTCTAAACCATTTGAAAGGGTGTAGGAGCCAATAGGAAAGAAGCTGTCGCTTACTTGCAGAGTATTTAAAAATGCTATATCCATATAAAATAACTACTTTAATTACTGTGTAAAACTTAAAGTAAGGCCACTTGCAGCCAAAGGCATAAGAGCGTGTGCATTACATCTTGTGAAATTACTAAATATTTCTTCTACCTTCACAGGAGAAAATTTCAGCTTTTCCAAATAGTCAAAAGTGGGCTTATCGTAAGGAATATAGACACAATTCCCTCTTATTTTCAATGAAATATGTCTATTTCCTATTTCAAAGCAAAGTTTTCCCATTTCTTCTATATTAGCCACTTCTATCTTTGTAAGAAGACAATCTTGTATAGAACAAAAGTATATTTTATTTTCTATTTGTGCTATAATATCGCCATCTTCCAATATTTTATTAGGAATAATGCCAAATTCTTGTCCGTCTGCTGCTCTTTTTTTGATTCTTTTTTTATCTGTTTCAAACCATTCAAATTTCACAGCAATTTTTTCTTTATCAGACAAGGAACTCTTTTCATCACTAAGATTGCCCAAAATATATTCAACGCGCATATCTTTCCCCTTTAGAGCATTTTTCAATAAAATTGAGACAATAAAAAATTTCAGATTTTTCACTAAGCGAGGCCTTGGATTTTTTAGGATAGGAGTATAGCAAGTCTATATGACTATTCTAAAAAATCAAACAACGAAGCTTAGGGGAAATATGGACTTTTTTAGTCTCGAGTTTAGTGAAAAGTGCTTTAGAACATGAAGTACAGTCTTGCTAACGAAAGCTTTTCAAAGGCTTCACAAGTCACTATTTCTCCGTCAACTTTCACAGTGTAGGTCTCTGGGTCAACTTCTATATGCGCAATGACATCATTAAACTTCATATCTTTCTTACTGATATTTCTACAGTTTTTCACAGGTAGAGACTGTCTTTGCACTTTTAATTTTTCTAAAAGTCTGTCTTCATAGGCATAATTAGAAAGAAAAGTAAAGCAAGTTTCACTCACTGCTTTTCCGTAAGCCCCGAACATTTTTGAATAAATTAAGGGTTGCGGAGTGGGAATTGAAGCATTAGCATCACCCATTCTTGCCGCACAAATAAAGCCTGATTTAATAATGAGTTCAGGTTTTGCACCAAATAAAGCTGGCTTCCACAAAACGAGATCAGCCACTTTTCCCACTTCTATAGAACCTACATAGTCAGAAATTCCGTGTGTAATAGCTGGATTTATTGTATATTTTGAAATATATCTTTTCACACGCACATTATCATTTCTTTGACAATCTTCTTCTAAAGCTCCTCTTTGCTGCTTCATTTTATCAGCGCTTTGCCATGTGCGTATAATCACCTCCCCAACTCTGCCCATTGCTTGAGAATCTGAACTCATCATAGAAAAAATTCCCATATCGTGCAAAACATCTTCTGCAGCAATGGTTTCGGGGCGAATACGCGAATCAGCAAATGCTAAATCTTCAGGATTTTTCTTATCTAAGTGGTGACAAACCATAAGCATATCAAGGTGTTCGTCAATGGTATTTACTGTATAAGGCATGGTTGGATTAGTCGAAGAAGGCAAGATATTTGCCATAGAAGCAGCTTTAATAATATCAGGTGCGTGTCCGCCGCCTGCACCTTCTGTGTGATAAGTATGTATCACTCTGTTATCTATGGCATTTAATGTGTCCTCAACAAAGCCAGCTTCATTCAATGTGTCTGTATGTATGGAAACTTGCACATCGTAATTATCAGCAACTGCCAAACAAGTATCTATAGCCATTGGCGTTGTGCCCCAATCTTCATGCAGCTTTAAACCTATAGCACCTGCCTTTATTTGTTCTTCTAAAGTTTTCTTGTCAGAAGAATTTCCCTTGCCTAAGAAACCAAGATTTATAGGAATATTTTCAGAGGCTTGTAACATTTTATGTAGATTAAACTTACCCGGCGTACAGGTTGTAGCATTTGTCCCGTCAGCCGGCCCTGTTCCACCGCCAAGCATTGTGGTAATACCACTAAAAAGAGCTGTTTCCACTTGCGTTGGCGAAATAAAATGGATATGCGTATCAACACCGCCTGCTGTGAGTATAAGCCCCTCTCCTGCAATGGCTTCTGTTGAAGCCCCTATAATCATATTTGCATCAACATTATCCATAATATGCGGATTGCCAGACTTTCCAATACCGTGGATTTTGCCTTCCTTTATGCCTATATCAGCCTTATATATACCTGTATAATCAATAACTAAGGCATTTGTGATGACTAAATCAAGGCAGTCCTTATCAAGATGCAGGCAAGATTGTCCCATACCATCACGCATAGACTTTCCGCCACCAAATTTCGATTCTTCACCGTAAGTAGTATAGTCTTTCTCAACTTCAACAATAAGCGAAGTGTCTGCAAGGCGAACTCTATCGCCCACACTTGGGCCATACATACTTGCGTAGAGCTTTTTAGAAATAATAGCCATTATACCCCCATGCCTTTGAAGCCGTTTTTCTTTGCTTTTTCAAATGCTTGCGACTTTACTTCTTCATTATCAAAAGCACCGTTCACAAGAGCATTTAATCCATATCCCTCTCTTGAACCGCCAATTTCTGTGAGCACTATATCCTTTGCTTCACCCGGCTCAAAGCGTACTGCCGTACCAGAGGCAATATCAAGACGCATGCCAAAGGCTGCCTTTCTATCAAAATCAAGCATTTTATTCACTTCAAAAAAGTGGTAGTGCGAACCGACTTGAATTGGCCTATCCGCTGTATTTTTTACTGTGATTTCTCGCTTTGCATGATGAGCGTTCAATTCTCGTGTGCCCTCGTCTGTGAAAATTTCACCAGGTATGACTTTATTTGTGCTTTCTATAGGATTATGCACAGTTACAAGTTTTGTGCCGTCTTCAAAAGTGGCTTCAATTTGAATTTCTTCAATTATTTCAGCTACGCCGTCCAAAACATCGCTAGGCTTTAATAGTGTTGTTCCGTATTGCATTAATTTTGCAACACGCATTCCTTCCCTTGCTTTTTCTAAAAGCATGTAAGAAATATAGGCTACTGCCTCGGTATAGTTGAGTTTTATTCCCCTAGCCATTCTTTGTTCAGCCAAGCTACCAGCTAAAAAAAGCATCAATTTATCTTGCTCTCTTGGTGTTAAATGCATAATTTTTCCTAATGTGTCATTAAATCTTGTAATTTACTTTTATCGCATTCATGTATATCACTTGTATAGATAATGCTTCCTTTTTCCATTACATTGACGAGATGTGAATTTTCCATAATAAAATCAAGATATTGCTCAACAAGCAATACAGTAATCCCCTTCCATTGATTCACCTTTTTTATGGCTTGACCAATATCTTGTATAACAGAGGGTTGAATGCCTTCTGTTGGCTCATCAAGTATTAAAATTTTCGGACTTGCGACCAAGGCTCTTGCAATGGCTAGTTGCTGCTGCTGCCCTCCTGAGAGTTCGCCTCCCTTTCTGTTGATAAATTTTGAAAGTATGGGAAAAAGATCAAAAAGATAGTCTGGAACAATTCCCTTACCGCCTAAAGGCTGAAGACCTAGTTCAAGATTTTCTGCTACTGTCATTTGTGAAAAAATATCGCGCCCTTGCGGAACATAGCCAATGCCAAGCTTCACTCTTTGATGTGTTGGCATCTTTGTGATATTTTTTTCTTCAAATAAAATGCTTCCTACAGGTGTTTTTACAATACCCATTATGCTTTTGAGAGTTGTGCTTTTGCCAACACCATTTCTGCCTATAAGGCTTGAAATTTTACCCTCTGGAACATGAAAGTTAAGTCCCTCTATAACGCAAGATTCATTATAATATGACGAAAGATTTTCAATAGTTAACATATTTTTTCCTTACTCACCCTTGCTACGTCCAAGGTATACTGCTTGCACTTTTTCATTTGCTAAAACATTGTCGATACTTCCTTCCATAAGCATGCGCCCTTCGTGTAAAACAGTAACAATATCTGCTACTTGTTTGACAAATTCCATATCGTGTTCAATAACAATAACAGTGCAATATTTCTTTACTTTTTTTAACAATTCACCAGTTTTAAAGGTTTCTGGCTTTCCCATTCCAGCAGCAGGCTCATCAAGCATAATAATTTCAGGTTCTTGCGCTAATTGCATGGCAATTTCTAACCACTGCTTTTCTCCATGCGAAAGAGAGCCTGCCCTTGTGTGTCTTCTTTCTTCAAGCCCTACTTCTTTGAGAATTTCTTCAATTTTTTCAAATTCTTCTTTTGAAGTTCTGTAAAAAATAGACTGCCACACATTCTTATTGCCCTTAAGTGAAAGAATCATATTGTCTTCTACAGAAAGATTTACAAAGACTGATGGCACTTGAAACTTTCTGCCAATACCCTCTTGCACTATCTTATATTCTTTCATGCCAGTCAGGCGCACAGCTTTTTTCCCTTTTGGATTGAAGAAGACTGTGCCAATTGTAGGCTTTGTTTTAGCGCAAATAATATCGAGTAAGGTAGTTTTTCCTGCTCCATTTGGCCCTATAAAGAAGTGTATGCTATGGCGTTTCACTCTTGTTTTTACATCTGTCAAGGCATAAAAACCGTCAAAGGAAACAGAAATGTTATTTATATCAAGAACATAGTCTTCTTGATTTTCTATTGTCTCTGTTATTGTATCTA
>CAYJHE010000028.1:8248-18171 GCA_964369675.1 uncultured Desulfovibrionaceae bacterium
TCTATTGCTGTGTTCATATCTGCACTCTTTATCTTATTTTGTTCTCTTGTTCATATATTCAGTTAATGTGCCCACAATTCCGCCTTTGAAGTAGATAATAGTAATGCAAAAGGCTATGCCTAAGATGTATTGCCATGCTTCAATCATATTCCCTGAACTGATATTGTATTCACTCAGATTGACAAGAAAAACGCCCAAGACTGCGCCAACAATTGTTCCGCGTCCGCCAATCGCAATCCAAATAACCATCATAATAGAATAGGAAATTGTCATTTGTGATGGAGTTATGCTTCCATTAAAATTTACAAAAACAGCGCCGCCCACGCCTGCAAAAATAGCTGAAAGCACATAGACAAAGTTCTTATAACTACTCACCTTGTAGCCTGAAAAATAGGTTCTGTTCTCACCGTCTCGTATAGCAACCAATATCTTACCAAACTTGCTTTTTGTAAGGTATTTTGCAATAAAATATGCAAGAGCAAGCAAGGCAAGCGAACAATAAAATAATAAAAACATCTTATCTAAATTTGCCTTACCTTTAATAGAGCCAAAAATAGACTTTATTTCTGTTATTCCTGTATTTCCGTTTGTATAAGGCGATAATGCAATAAAAACTGAATACGAAGCCCATGTAAGAGCCTGAGAGATAATAGAAAAATACACGCCCTTAACTCTGTTACGAAAAATATAATAGCCAATTATTCCAGCAACACAGGCAGGAATAAGAAGAATAAGTATAAAACTAAGTATACCAGATTGAAAAGGCAGCCAAATCAAAGGAAGTTCTTTTATGCCGCCAATGAACATAAAATCTGTTATTTTTCCATTTGTTGCTTGTAATTTCAAATACATAGCCATAGCATAGCCACCAAGTGAAAAATAAAGCCCATGCCCTAGACTCAAGATGCCTGTATAGCCCCAAATAAGGTCAAGGCCAATAACCAAGATAGCAAAGGCAATGCACTTTCCTATAAAGAGCACTGTTGAAGTGCTTTGTATAATATCCATTTGCAAAAGTAGCGGCATGCTAGATAAAATGAGAAGCATGAGCAAAAAAAGCTTGTTGTGTAGGTCTTTTAATATATTCATCTTTGTTCCTATGCTAAAAAATTTCTTCAATTAATTGAAATATTACTCATCTAAGCTTCTACTTTTGATAACAAAGAGCCCTTGCGGTCTTTTTTGCAAAATAGTGATAACAAGAAGCAAAACAAAGGCTTTTGCGAGAGAAGAAGAGGTGTAATTTTCTGTGAAGATACTCGTAAAACCAATCATAGCAGAAGCAAGCACTGTGCCCATGAGTTTGCCCACACCACCAAGCACGACAGCCATGAAGGAATTGACTATATAACTTTGCCCAACAATTGAATCTATAGAACCAAGAAGAGCAACTGAACAACCTGCAATACCAGCAAGCCCAGAACCTAGCGAGAAAGTGATATTGTCTACTTTTCTTGAATTAATGCCCATGCATTGCGCCATAGGGCGATGCTGCATAACTGCACGCATCTGCATGCCAAAGTTCATACGAAAAAGAACAAACCAAAGCATAAAAAGTGAAAAGAGCACTAAGAAGATAATGAAAATCCTGTTATAGGAAAATGTCATGTTTAAAACTTCAAGGCCGCCTCGTAAAAAACTCGGAGATTCCACATTAACACCTTGCGCACCAAAAACAGTACGCACAAATTGCTGCAATAAAATACTTATTCCAAAGGTTGCGAGTAAGGAATCTATCTCTCTTCCATAAAGATTTGAAATAACAAATTTTTCAAGAAGAGAACCTAAGAAAAATGTCACTAAAAAAGCAAGAGGAATAGCAGTAATATAGTATAAATAGAGGTATTCAGGGGCAAAGCTCATTTTAAAAATTTCTTGTATAAGGTAGCACACATAAGCCCCAATCATCACAAATTCTCCATGAGCCATATTGATAACTTTCATGAGACCAAATGTGATTGCAAGCCCAATAGAAGTGAGTAGGATAATTGAGCTTAAACTTAGTCCATTGAAAAGGGTGGTGATAAATTGTTCCATAAAAACCTCTTAAAAAATATACGGACATCAAAATACATTAAAGATACTTTCTGCATACATAGCGTGTTTTTGAAAAATGATAGAGCTACATTTTGGGGGAATGTAGCTCTGTCATCTTGCCTACATCTGTATTTTTTTAGCCCAATCGTAAGTAGTAAGATATGGGTCTGGTTCTACAGGATTTTTTGTTGCATAAACTTCGTATATAAGTCCGTCTTTATTAACTTTTCCTATTCTCACAGGCTTTGCCAAATGCTGGTTTTTCCCATTGATAGTAACCAAACCTTCAGGCGCTTTAAAGGAAACCTTGCCTGTTTTGATTGCCGCTAAGACATCGTCAACATCAAAAGAATTTGCCTTTTCAACCGCTGCTTTCCAAAGATACACAGCATCATAGGCTGCTTCTACAGGATCAGAAGTCACACGATTTTTACCAAACATATCTTTGTAGGAGGATACAAATTTCTTGTTTTCGGGAGTATTTGTTGTTTGGTAATAGTTCCATGAAACAAGGTGATCTTTAAGAATATCTGCACCAATTGTTGCCACTTCCTCTTCAGCAATTGAAAAAGACATGGTCATGTAGTTTTTGCTTGTATAATTTTTTTCTGCCATTTGCTTGAAAAAAGAAACATTGCCTGTTCCATTTAATGTATTGATAATAATTTCAGGCTTTGCTTGTTCTATTTTGCTGATAATAGCAGAAAAGTCTGTTTGATCCATACTTGCGTATTCTTCACCCACAACTGAGCCGCCTTTGGCTTTTAATTGTGTTGTGATTACGAGGTTTGCGGTTCTTGGAAAAACATAATCTGAACCAAGCAAAAAGAATTTTTTGTAACCTATTGCAAGAAGATATTCAATAGCAGGAACTATTTGCTGATTAGGAGCTGCGCCCGTATAAATGATATTTGGCGATGCTTCCATGCCTTCGTATTGTACAGGATACCATAAAAGTGAGTTATAGTCTTCAAAAATAGACTTTACAGCCTTGCGCGATGAAGAAGTCCAACAACCAAAAACTGCCGCCACATTTTCGCTATCAATAAGCTTTTCAGCCTTTGTCGCAAATACAGATGGCTCGCTTGCCCCGTCTTCTTCAACAAAAACAATCTGCTTTCCAAGCACACCGCCACTTGCGTTTATTTCTTTTATTGCAAGCACTTCGGCATCACGCACAGCTTTTTCACTGATAGCCATTGCGCCTGTAAGTGAGTGTAATAAACCAACTTTCACTGTTTGTGCTGCCTGTAGTTCTGCTGGATAGGTTGATATTGCACACACTGTTGCAAGTGATAATCCAAGCCCTAAAAATCTTTTAAATAATCTGTTTTTCATGCCCGCTCCTCGTAGCTTTTTATATAAATAAAGCAGAAATCTGCCATATCTAACTTATTGAATAAATTGTTTTAATTTGAGATAATTCACAATAATATCTGCACAATAATCCTTGTTCACGCGCCCTGTATTTATGGTCATGTCGTAAGCAATAGGATCTGTCCAACTAGAGCCATTTGTGTAGTATTTATAATAATCAGACCTGTATTTATCGTATTTTTCTATAGTTTTATGGGCTTCTTTTTCAGAAATGCCAAAAAGCTCCATTGTGTTTTCTACACACACATCCCTAGGCGCTTCAATGTAAAAAGAAACAACATTTTGTCTATTTCTTAAAATATAATTTGCACACTTTCCAATGATGACACAGCTTTCAAGCCTTGCAAGCTCGTGAATTAATTCTGCTTGTATATTGAATAGATTATTATCTGAAACAAAGTTTTTGTCTTCAGCAGAAGCAATATATTCGTTCGGAAAACCCTTTAACTTCTTGATAAGATATGGAGCAGAAAGCTTTTCATCGCAAGAAGCAAACAAAGCTTTGTTAATTCCTGAATATTCTTCAAGCATGCTTGGTAACTGCGTGTCATAACAAGGAATAGAAAGCTTATTGCCAAGCATATTACCTATATACTTACCGCCACTGCCAAAGCCTCTTGCTATTGTGATGATAAAATTTTTCATTTTTGTGCCTTGCTTTTCTTTGCTAGAAAAACTGTCCTTTTTGTTTTATACATCCATAAAAGCAATGAACATGCCAAAGATAAAAAAGTTAACTATTTCAAATGATTAAAAATCGTATTTCCATTTTTGTTCTATATATAATCTTGTTTTTCTACAAAATAGTGAAAAATAGTAGATAAATCTTTTCAAAAACAGAAGAAAAAGGAAGAAAAAAAGAAAATAAACATTGTCATATCAAAGGCTTATAAAATAAACACAAAAATGTATACCTTTTCTTCTGCATAGTCATGAAGATTTTAAAAAAGCATTTTAAATAAGTAAGATAGCCTTGCTGTAAGCGATAAATGCAATACACACTTCTTTATTTGCTATTTTTCAATTTCTATACTACATTTACTTTAGACTTGATTTAATTACATACTTTTATTTTAGGCCTTTTTATGCAGTCTAAAAAAGCTATGAAAATTTATCAAATCCATACAAAGCGTCTTGAAAAAGATTAATACCCCTAACCCCGCTATTATTTAGGGTGGTCAAGTAAATGGATCATAAAAATTTCACCCCTTATGTTGAAAACAGTGCGTCTTCGTGGCAAAACTTGCTACACCTAGCTACCCCTGTGCGCCTTAATAAAAATCAAACTATATATGTTGATTTTAGTGAAAATTATGATTTTTTCTTCATTGAAAAAGGTCTTATCACACTTAAATACTACACTATCAATGGCAGTGCAAAAATACTTAATATCTTTGGAGAAAATTCGCTCTGTCTCTTAGTATGTATGCTCACAAAAACTGCACCAGAAGAGTATCATATAATAGCAAATAAAGACAGCCAGTTATGGAAATTCAATGGAAAGATATTTGAAGACGATGATTTCTTTGCAAAACACCCCAAAGCCATACGAGAAGCCTTACAACATATAGCAAATAACTCAATGTGTCTTTATAACCACGCCACTAAAGTGCAGCTTGGCAACCCTAAACAAAAGATGGCGCGCTTTCTTTTAAGTTCTTTGTATGAAAAAAAAGACAAAGAAACTTTTCCCTCTTTCTCTCAAGAAGAAATAGCTCAAATTTTGAGCATTCATAGAGTGAGTGTGTGTAGAACATTACAAGAGTTTAAAAAAAATGGAATAATAGAAATTGGTTCAAAAAATAGCATAGAAGTGTTAAAAGAAGATGAACTCAGATATTATTTAGACGAAGAATAATTTGCTCTTTTAAAAGAATAAATATAATCGCTTAACAAAGAAAAGCATTTATAAAATCAATATTGAATTTTATAAATGCTTTTCTCTTTAATTTGCAAAGTTTGATTTTTTACTTTCTAAAAGAGCACTTGTGCAAAAGGAATTCCTATAAAGAAGACTACTAGCAAGCATACAATAGTAATCAGAAAAGCATGATGAATAGCATCTTTTTTTGAAATCCAATCATTGTTAGAAAACAGCAGGGCTGCATATGGCGAGCCTGCGGGAGTGAGCACAGCAATAAAGACAATAAAGAAGAAACAGACTAAGAGTGGATTTATCGCGTATCCATACATAAAACTTAATGTGATGAAAATAGGTGAAAGAATTAAACCTGTAACAATTGAGTTCATTAAGTTTGTTTGCAATAAGCCTATAATTACAGCAATTACAATTAGTTCTGTATAGCTAACTCCAGTAAAGATATTACTAAAAACAGATTCTATAACAATAACTATATTCGTTTCTGGACGTGCAATCAATCCGCCAAACAAATAAACCGCCATAAATAAACAATACAAATTCCATGTAAATATAGGCATTATTGTTGGAAAATCAAGTAATTTCTTTCCTTTATATGTTATCACCGACATAACAAATGCGAGCATTAATGTCACACCCATTTGGTTTGAGCGAAGAAAATCTCCTATAGGGCCTTTTGGTAATAAGCCTGACAAAAGCATCCATGTACCAAAGAAGGCAAATAAAGCAATAAGCATCTTTTGCTCAAAATTGAGAGGTGGAAGTGGATTTGCTTTTAAAAGTTCAATATCAAATCTTTTCAATGGTTCAATATTAACTTTATACACAAAACGCATCAAGAATAATATCACACAAGTAATTACAATTGATAAAGAAATTGAAAAAAACAAGTAAGATAAGAAATCAATAGGCACAATATTCATCTCTGGATTTGATTGTATGAACGAAGTCATGCCAGCCATAACATAAAAAGGGCCACCCTTTATTATGTCTGAAGAGAAGGAAAGCACTGCCATCATCACAACATTTGCAATCATAAAAGAAACATAGCGATCGCCCTTTTTATAGCCACATTCATTAAAGATAAAATAAAGAACAGGCCAAACAATGAGGACAGAGCCGATTTGTGCTATAAATTCGGTAAGATAAGCTGTGATTAATATAATAGTTGTGAGTAACCACGGACGCCCCTTTACTATATCTCTTGTCAATAAATACCTGGCAAAGTGTTCTGCTAACTTACTTTTAACTAAAGCTGCACAGAAAATGAGTAGGAAGAAAATAAAGACAAAGGTTGGATTTCCAAAGCAAGTGGTAAGCACATTTTTCATAGATGAAAAATCACTTATACCTAAAACAATAATCCCTAAAAAGCTAGGCCAAACAAGGTCTACAAAAATCCATAAATAAATTAATCCTATAAAGATACTACTTACTATCATGCCCTTATGACTAATAAATACTTCAACACTATCGCCAATTTGTGGAAAGCCCATAGATAAAAGCTTTTCAGTTGGCTCAACAAGAAAGCGTGGCGATTCTAGAAATTGCCCAAATAACATGATACTAAGCCCTATGAGAATATGCATTATTTTTACATATGAAACACTAGCTTTTGCTTGATTTTGCATAAAAACTCCTTATAAAAAATACTTATACACTTAGAAATTAACAAAAAACACTTATACCAGTTTGGTATTTCTTATTATCAATAATGACCTTGATGTCATATTTTCCTGATAAATTTCGTTTACTTATGCTAAATTTTGTAATGTCTACATCTTTTTCAAGAAAAGCTGCTGAACACATTGCTAACCAATCAACAGCGGCTGTGTTAATGTAGTAGCCATTATTTTCCTTACCTTCAAGAGTATACATAACAAGTAGGCCACGCTTAAAACTACCCGTGAGAACGAGTTTGTCTTCTTCTTCTACAATGCTCACAGCGTATTCAGCAGGTATAAGTTCAGAAGTTTCTTCAACATCTGGAATAGTGCTAAAGGTAGGTGTTATACCAAGTTCGCCAAGAAGTTTTCCTTCTCCAAAACTTGCATTTTCTTTTTCATGGTAGGCTGGCAGTCTTTCAGCTCTATAGAAATTGCCATCTACTTCTAAGTAGTACATAACAACTCCATCTTTTTGTTCAAATGTTTTTGAACACATGTCGTATTCGCTTGTCGCTAATTGTTCTGGAGTGAAAAATGCGGCAAAATTATCAGATGCATAGCCACCTATACTACCAATTCCGCCAGAGTGAATAAGATAGTGCCCCTCAGCATAAAATTCCACATTACTAATATAAGGAGAGAAGAAAGATTGCCCAAATTCTTTACCAAATTGCCACACTTGCTTGATTTCCATTTTTTCTGTGTCGATGTTATAGCGTACACCTCTGGAAAAATTATCTTTATTTAAAATATAATTTTCTTTTCTTTTTGAACGGTAACGGCCATTATCAAAAGCCATGATATCGCCATTAGGACACATCACACAAGCATGTTGTTCGTATTGCCATTCAAAATTATCTCCAACAGGTGTGAAGAAATATTTCTTCATGTCTTCAGGCCATGTGTCAGGGTCGCCGATAATCCAGTTAATAGTACTGTCCTCGTAGTTAAAATTAACTATTGCATCTTGATGACGTCCTGAAATGGTGATTGTATTATTTTTTTCATCTACCCAAAGAGCATTATTATGGAACCAGTCATGCGCACTTTGTGAGCCAGAACCAGCTGCATCTGGAGGTAAAAAGTCTTTATAGTCCCATGTGCGTAAGACATCACCTGTGTCTTTATCAAGTAAGGCAATCATATCTTCTACTGTTGTAGAGCCTTCGGAAAAATCTTGTGTAAGAGCCATAATATTGCCATCTTCTAACTCGAAATGATCGTGATGATAGTCACCAGGCATTCTATATTCTTTATATATCTTTCCAAGTAAATTCAACTCAACAAGTCCAGTACAGTGATAAGGCATGTGACTATAACGATACGAACCAGTGAGAACATTTCCATTTTTCAAACGCTTTAAGTCAAACATTGTAGGAATTGTTAATAGCCAGCGCAAATCTCCCATGTAGTCATAAGCCGCAGTACGTTCTTTGCCAGCTGAGGTGAGGAACATGAAATCTGTACCAAAATAGTCAATACTTGTCATAACACTACGACAACGAGAAACACCTTCAGGTAGATCATGAGCCTTAATATTAAACACTTCTTGCTCGCCACTTGAGAGGGAGATTGTTATTTTTGTGTCAATACCTTCATAGAGTCCGATTACAGGAATTGCGTGGCTTGTATCTTCTTTGAAGACTTTAATTATGTCTTCACGAGAATTTCGCTTACCGTGAATTGTGAGTGTTGGAATAGTCTTATTTTCTGTTTTAAAAAGCACAAGTGCACATAAAGGATTTATAAAGTAAGGGTTTACAATGACAATAGCTTCTGCTAAGTTCGGGGATTTTTCTTCAAAATCTGCTAAAAAAGCAGCTTCTGCTTTGTTTTGCCTTGTGATGAGATGCTCTTCATAGTGATAAGAGATAAATTTTGACATAATGCCTCCAAAAGTAATTTACTGTTTAAGAAATAATTTTCTCAGTCTATTTGTGCTTATTATCACAAGACAAAATTTATATCTGTAACTCTGGTTACAGATATAGTTCTTCTGAAGTTTTTATCTATTCATGCTCTTAAAGCATAAGAAGTAAAAGCATGTAATTTCAATTAGATTGCGCAAAAATTTTAAAAAAATAAAATTTTAAAAAAAAATAAAATCTTAGCAATATTTTAGTCAAGTGAAAAAAAGTACTTAAAATGAGTAGGCTTGCATCTTGGCACAATATATGGTATAGATTAAAAATAATTTTTATGCTGTTTTATCTATTGTGCAAACTCCTTAAATGAAGGGGAATAGTAGCTTTCTAGTCCAGCGTTTATACTATTAGCTTCAAAATTTGTATTTAAAAGGAGTGTAATTTTATGCAAGCAATTTCATTTTTTATACTAGCATATCTACATTCTTTTGCCTGTTTGATGCTGGGAAAAAGATATTTACAGGGTGAACGATACCATAAAAGTTTAAAATATTTTATACCATTAATTAATGTGTATTTGATGAGTGTTGGTGTTCATTACTTTTATACGCATCCAGTCCTTGTTTACACAATATTCTCTTTTATATTTTTATTCGAAGTGCTCATTCTTTTCAAAGATAGATTTATGGGAGTTATAGGTGTTACACTAGGAGCCATGTTACACTTTTTTGTACTACGCGCTGCAACATCTGGACTACACTCTTTATATTCAAAAACACCGCTGCATGAAATTTACAGTAATAATGACTTAGCATTTATAGATGCACAACTTTCCTTTGCTGTGCACATAGTGATTATAGCAATATTCATAAGCTTCTTTCCTGTAAATGCAACGAAGAAAATTATCAAAAATAACTTTTTGATTAGAGCATTAAATGCGTTAATGTTTTTACTGCTCTTATACATGATTTATAATTCCTATATATTATGTTTGCCAATTGACAGTACTCCCTTTATTATTAATACTGTAACAATAGGATTATACTTATTATTAATTTTTTATGTCGCAGCGCTATTTCTTGTCTTTTTGGTTTCTAA
>CAYJHE010000029.1:0-17875 GCA_964369675.1 uncultured Desulfovibrionaceae bacterium
ATGAAAGCGGTAGCCATACCTTAAGCAATAGCGGAACTATCTCTGTAACAGGTACGGGAACATCTACGCCAACAAGTGCTAGTAGAGCCTATGGCATGTATGCTGAGACTGGAATGGTTTCAGGCAGTCACACACTGACAAACAGCGGAGCAATTACTTCCACAAGCACAGGTGATCATGCCTATGGTATGTATGCCAATGGCACAGGCAGTCACGCACTTACAAACAATGGAAATATCACTTTAAACGCTTATACGAATGCCTATGGTATATATGCCAATGGCACAGGCAGTCATGCACTTACAAATAACGGAACAATCACTACAACAGCAGATACTAACGTCACCTATGCAATGTATGTTAATGGAAATGGTAATCACACAATCACAAATAATGGAATTATTAATATCACAAGTAAAGAAAGCAATGCGCGCGCAATATATATTATTAAAACAAATACTAATAATGGCGTACACTTAGTTAATAATACTGGTATTATAAATGTAAGTGCGCCTAAGGGTGAATCCTTTGAAGTGTATGGGGAAGCTCCTTACACCGTAGGCACTTATGCAACCACTTTGCGTGCTTGGAATTCAAACGACACTGTTTTTGGAACAAATATTATAACTAATAAAGTAACCTTTGACAATTCTACTTTAATTCTTCGCCCTGGAACTAAGGATCAAGGCTTTGAATATGGAAAGATATATAATGTAGCTAATATGATCTATCTTGCTGGTCATGAGCAAACAAATATTGAAGGTTCTATTGTCAATGCAACAACAGAAGTACCTTTCCTTACAGCAAATCTTGATAATTCTGACCCAAAAAATCCAAAAGTAAGCCTCACAGCAAATGTGAACAAAGATACAGTTAGGCCTGTTCAATTTGCAAAGCTTTCTGCCGATAATATGCACAATAAAGTCACAAGAATGGCTCACAGAAAAATCAATAAGATGATTGAAAGGCGTATGGCTAAGAACTTGAAACAAGTATCTGAAAAAGCCTACGAACAAGGTGTTATTTTAGCAGGCGATATGATAACTTACGCGCCAAGTTATCAAGAAAAGAAATGGGCAATTTATTTAGATGCTTATGCTGGATACACAGGCAATAATGAATATAATTACGGCACTCACACTAAGGGCATGACTCTTGGCGGTGAAAAAGCCCTTTCCGATAAGCTCAATGTCGGCTTTGCTATGGACTTTAGCGATTCTACAACAGACGGACAGCAAGGATTAACAGCAGATGCAACAGACATCACTCTTGCAGTGAATGCCGATTATTTTATCAATAATAATTGGTATGTGTCTGGAAATATGGCTCTAAGTTTTGGTGAAAACGATATGGATTATATGATGTCTTCTGCCTATCAAGCAAACGATGATTTCAGTTCGCAAGCTTTCTACATGGCTGTAAACACTGGTTATATATATGAAATCAATGCAAATAATATCATAGTGCCAGAATTTGGACTTTCTTACCTCTACACACAAACTGACGATATTGCTATAGATTTTGCTGGTTCTAGTGTGTATGATATGCACATCAAGAACGACAACTTCTCAGCTCTCTATGCTAACCTCATGGTAACATGGCAAGGGCAGTATGATATTGCTAGAGGCACTTTGCGCCCAAGCGCAGGTCTTGGCATACGTCAAAACTTGACAGGCTCTGACTTTGATTCAAGCATACAAGCACTTGGCACAAGCTTTGATACTGTTGTTACAGAAGACGATACTACCTTTATCACAAACCTTGGCTTAGATTGGCAAAATGGCAATTTCAGCATGGGTGTAAGCTATAGCGGCGGTTTTGGTTCTGAACAGCAAAGTCACTCAGGTAATGTTAAGTTTAGATTAGAGTTCTAATACTTGAAATTGAGTTTCTACGGGTTTTAAAGGCATGGAATATACAATGCTTTCGTAGGGGCGAGCAGTGCTCGCCAGTTAATTTTGCCAAGCGGGAAAGCAATGCTTTCCCCTACGAGAAAAACTCTTGTCAATTCACCAAACTAGGTCTTTTTAAAAACCTTTCTCAATAATATTAACCACCTATTTAAAGTCTCGACCTTAGCAATACTTTATGCTAAAGTCGGGACTTCTTATTTAAATCATCACTTCTTTACGGTATTTTTATGCAAGACATTGAATCACTAAACAATTTCAGAACTAAAGAAAAAAACGAACTCTTTATTGAGCATAAAGGCAAGCGCACTTTTCTTGGAAAAAATCATCCAATTCGTGTGCAAAGCATGCTGAATACAAAAACTCACGATATTGAAGCATCTTGCGCACAAATTGACGCGCTTGTTAAAGAAGGGTGTGAAATCATTCGCCTTGCAGTACCAGACAAACATGCAGTAGAAGCATTAAAAGAGCTTAACAATTTTTCCCCTGTGCCCCTGATTGCAGACATACACTTTGACTATAGACTTGCGCTTAGCGCACTTGATGCTGGTTTGAGCGGTCTTAGAATAAATCCTGGAAATATAGGTAAAGACCAGTATATTGACATATTGGCAGACAGTGCAAGAGAACACAATGCCTTTATACGCGTTGGAGTAAACAGCGGCTCTGTTGAAAAATCTATTTTAGAAAAGCACAAAGCGCCTACACCGAGCGCGCTTGTTGAGAGTGCGCTTTATCATGTGAGTTTATTGGAAAAACGTAATTTCAATAATCTTAAAATTTCTCTCAAATCTTCATCAGTTGTCGACACAATCAAGGCATACCAAGAAATACACAATCTTTCGCCCTACCCACTACACATTGGAATAACAGAAGCAGGCACACTTTTTCGTGGCACTGTGTATTCAGCCGTTGGTATAGGCACGCTTTTAAGCCAAGGCATTGGCGACACCTTACGCGTTTCACTCACAGCAGACCCTGTAGAAGAAGTGAAAGTAGGCTATGAAATTTTACGCTCTCTTGGGCTTAGACAAAGAAATATTGAAATAATTTCATGCCCTACTTGTGGGCGCACCCAGATAGATTTGATAAGACTTGCAGAAAAAATAGAAAAAATGTATAAACACATAGCTGTACCACTGAAAATTGCTGTCATGGGCTGTGTTGTGAATGGGCCTGGTGAAGCAAAGGAAGCAGACATTGGTTTAGCAGGCGGAAAAAACAAGGGTGTTATCTTCAAAAAAGGTAAAGTTATTCATAGTTTAAAAGAAAGTGAACTACTTGAAGTTTTTACAAAAGAAGTTGACGCGCTTATAAAAGAATATAAAGTAAACACGCAAACAGACACACAAACAAAAAGACAAGAGGACTAGATATGCGTTTTAGTAAATACTATATCCCAACACTAAAAGAAGCCCCATCAGATGCAGAAGTAACAAGCCATAAACTGCTTTTACGCGCAGGCATGATTCGTAAACTTACTTCAGGAATTTATTCATGGCTTCCTCTTGGTCTTCGCACATTAGAAAAAGCGTCACAAATTGTACGCAATGAAATGAACAATGAAGACGCGCTTGAAGTTCTTTTGCCAATGGTGCAACCTGCTGACCTTTGGGAAGAATCTGAACGCTGGCAATTTTATGGCAAGGAATTACTTCGCTTAAAAGACAGACACGACAGAGATTTTTGTCTTGGACCAACGCATGAAGAAGTCATCACTGACCTTATTCGACATGAAATACGCTCTTACAAACAGCTTCCTATAAATCTTTACCAAATACAAACTAAATTTAGAGATGAAATCCGTCCACGTTTTGGTCTTATGCGTGGCAGAGAATTTCTTATGAAAGACGCCTATTCTTTTGATAAAGACAATGAAGGCGCGGATATTTCTTACGCAAAAATGCGTTCTGCCTATAATGCTATTTTCAAAAACATGGCATTGAACTACCGTATGGTAGAAGCAGATTCTGGTTCTATAGGCGGTTCATTTTCGCATGAATTTATGGTACTTGCACAAACAGGCGAAGACACTATTGCTTCATGTACAAAACACCCTGAATGCTCTTGGGCGTCAAATACTGAACGCTCGAAAGTTATCTTCAATGGTAAGCAAGCAAGCGAAAGCTGCCAAAACTACGAAGAAGTTTCAACTCCAAATGTGCACACAATTGAAGAACTCACAGCCTTCATGAATACAGATGTGAAAAACCTTGTCAAAACACTTATCCTTGTTGCAGACGAAAAGCCTGTGGCTATATTAGTGCGTGGCGATAGGGAAATGAATATCATTAAAGTCAAGAATATGCTTGATGCCAATGAAATCCGCATGGCTTTTGCGCATGAAGTTGAAGAATATACAAAGGCAAAGGTCGGCTTTGCTGGGCCTATTGGGCTTTCGATTCCTGTCTATGCTGACAATGAACTTATGACCGCGACTGACTATATTGTCGGCGCAAATAAAGACGATGCGCACTTTAAACATGTTGATCTTTTCAGGGACTGCACAATAACAAAGTTTGACGACTTACGCCTTATCACCTTAGAAGACCCATGTCCTCTTTGCTCTGCTCCTATTCGTTTAGAAAGAGGAATAGAAGTTGGGCATATCTTCAAATTAGGAACAAAGTATAGCGAAAAGCTTTCAGCTAAATATATTGACGAAAACGGCGCAGAAAACCTTATGATTATGGGCTGTTACGGAATAGGTGTTTCACGCGTTGTTGCTGCTTGTATAGAACAAAACAACGACGACAATGGTATCATCTTCCCTCCTCCTTTAGCGCCATTTAGCATTGCTTTACTCAATCTTGATGTTGAAAATGAAGAAGTTAATGCAAAGGCAGAAGAAATCTACAAGGCATTGACTGATAAAGGTATTGATGTCTTGTATGACGACAGAAAGGAAAGAGCAGGCATTAAATTTAAAGACAATGACCTTATAGGTATACCTGTTCAAATTGTTATAGGTTCTAAAGGCTTAGCAAAGAATAGCATAGAAGTGAAGAACAGAAAGACTAATGAAAAATCTGCCCTTGAAGCAAGTAATTTCATGCCTGCTTTTGAAAGCTATTATAAAGAAGTACTCGACAGCTGGAAATAGCTGAAAGTATATAGAAATCGGAAAATAAAAAGTCATGGCAAAAGTTCATTCTGTCACAGAAATCACGCAAGTAATCAAGCGTACACTTGAATCCTCCTTTCCTTACATCAGTGTAAAGGGAGAAATCACGAATTTAACGCGCGCTTCTTCTGGGCATATGTACTTTTCTATAAAGGACGAAAACGCCCTTCTGCCTTGTGTTTGGTATAAACATCAGCAAAAAGATATTGCCTTTGATAAGGACACAGGTGAAGTGTATGACAAAGCGCGCCCAAGCCTTGCAAAGAGCATTCAGCAAGGCATGGAAATTCTCTTTTCAGGTTCGCTCAATGTCTATCCTCCGCGTGGCGCATATCAATTTATTATTGATACAGCAGAAGAAGTGGGCAAGGGCAATCTACACAAAGCCTTTGAAGAATTGAAGAAAAAACTTTTTGCAGAAGGTCTTTTTGACGATATTCACAAAAAAGAACTTCCAAAAAACCCAAAAAAAGTGGCTATACTCACTTCTGCGCAAGGGGCTGTAGTTCACGATTTTTGCAGAATTGCAAGGCAATACGGTCTTTCTTCTGAACTTCGTATATACCCTATTGCCGTACAAGGCATTGAATCTGCGCCCTCCATTGTTTCGGCTATCAACAAAGTAAATAGTGAAAAGTGGGCAGAAGTTATTGTGCTCATTCGTGGTGGTGGTTCGCTTGAAGACCTTTTTTCTTTTAATGAAGAAATAGTTGCAAGAGCGATTTTTGATTCCTCAATTCCTATCATCACAGGCATAGGGCATCAGGTAGACATCAGTATAGCAGACTATGTTGCTGACAAGTCAGCCGCAACGCCTTCACATGTTGTGTCCCATTTATGGAACGAAAAAGAAGCCTATAGGCAAGGCATAGACGAGCTTGAAGCTAAGCTTAGGCAGTGCGTGCAAAGAAAACTTGAAGAAAAGGCGGAAAGTTTAGACAGACAAAAACTGCACCAAGCAATGCAAAGTCTTTTTGAACAAAAAAAGACTGCTTATAACTATCTTTCTCGTTCACTTCATCTTTTATCGCCAGCACAAAAATTGCACGCGCAAGCGGCATTGCTTGTGAATGCAAAGCAAAGATTACGTCTTTTTCCTCTGCAAACTCTTACAAAACAAGCTGAGCATTTAGAAATAGCAAAGCAAAGACTACACGCCTTTTCGCACTTTCTTGAACCCAAGAAGCAAGAACTTTTGCAAGCACAAAATAAACTTTCTTCTTGCATGATGCAAAACATGCAAAATATGCAAGTGCAATTACAAAAAAGTTCTGCCATACTTGAAGCGCATAATCCCTATGCTCCTCTTGAAAAAGGCTATGCACTTGTGCATACACTTGAAAGCAATAAAGAATCCCTCGCTCTTTCAGCAAAGGACTTATTAGAAGCCAAGGAAATTTGCTTAGAATTTAAAGATTCCAAAGCAAAGATAACAAAATACGACTTACAAATTATTTAAAGGAAATACATAGATGAATAGTTTCAAAACTTTTTTACACACAAAGACAGCAAAAATCTTTTTTGCTCTTCTTATCACTTTCACTTTGCAAAGCACTCTTGCCTTTGCAAAACCTATTATCAATGTGCCTGATTCAGTAAAGCAAGGAAATGCGGTAATTGTTGAATTTTACGATGATGAACCAAGTTACGACAAAGTTTTTGTGCACTGGCTTGATATGAAGATTCCTCTTTATTTAGAAGAGCAAGACAAGGCTGTTAAGGGGCAAATACTTCTTGCCATGCCAACAGATGGCACAAAAAGTCAAAAAATAATTGTGCAATACGGTGAAAATACTTTTACTAAGAATGTAAAACCAACACTTGTTGATTGGCGTAAAACCACTCTTACCGTTGAGCAAAAATATCTCACACCTCCAAAAGAAGTGCAAGAACAGATAGATGCAAATAGAGCAAAGAATGCAAAGGTTTATGCAAGCAGAACAATGGCAAACTCTCTTGCACTTCCCCTCACTCGCTCTATCGATTCCAAGATGACTTCTGAATTTGGTGTGAAACGTGTCTATAATGGTTCTACAAAATCCGTACACAGAGGAACTGACTTTAGAGCCGCTGTAGGCGCAAAGCTGCACGCCGTAGCAAAAGGTGTTGTTCGCGTTGCTGAATTGCAATACTATTCAGGAAATGTTGTTATGATTGACCATGGACAAGGCATGATTACAAGCTATGCGCATATGTCTGAAATAAAAGTACAAGAAGGACAAGAAGTAGAAGCAGGAGACTTTATAGGCTATGCAGGAGCAACTGGCAGAGTAACAGGCCCACACCTCCATTTAAGCCTTATATTACAAGGCTATAGCATTGACATAGAACCATTACTTGCTCCTTCAAAAATGAAAAAAGCAAGCACAAAAAAAGCAGCAGTAAAAAAACAAGCTCAGCCTAAGAAAGCGCCAGTAGCTAAGAAAGTAACACAAGAAAAAGCTAAACAAGAAAAAATAGCTCAGCCACAAAAGCCAATAAAGCAAAAATTAATTCTTGCGCCAGAAGTTAGTCTTGTGCCAAGTAAAAATGCCACAAAGTAAATTATTATACACTGACTATACCTTGATTATACAAAGGAAAGTATTATGACAACAGAAAAAAAGCCTCGCCAAAAGAAAGATGATATTCCTTTTGAACAAAGACTTGCAAGATTACAAGAAATCATAGCCCTACTTGAAAAAGGAAATATTCCCCTTCAAGAAAGTCTCAACCTTTATAAGGAAGGCTTGGAACATTCAAAACTTTGTCAAGAACTCATAGATTCTGCACAGCATGAGATAAAGATATTACAAGGCACTGAATTACTTGACTTCCAAGTAAAAGAATAAACAGAGGACATTTTATGGAACAAGCAGACATTGCCTCAAAAAAACAAGCGCATTATAGAGAATCAATAGAGCAGGGCCTTGCAAATATTTATAAAAAGCAAGAGAACTTAGTTGATAAAACAAATTTTATTGATGCCTTAAATTATACTCTCCTTGCTGGAGGCAAGAGGATTCGCCCTTTATTATTGCTCTTGTTTGGCGAAATTTCTGCCCTACAAAACAAGCAAGAATATAGTATAGAGCACTTGATGCCTGCTGCGCTCAGCATAGAAATGATTCACACTTATTCGCTGATACATGACGATCTTCCTGCTATGGACGATGATGATTTAAGGCGTGGCAGACCAACTTGCCATAAAGCCTATAATGAAGCTACTGCCATATTAACAGGTGATGCTCTACTTACAGACGCTTTTTCTATACTCACAAATGCCAACTTTCCGCCAGAAAACATATTAATGGCAGTAAGAACTCTTTCCCAAAGAGCTGGTTCAAAGGGTATGGTAGCAGGTCAAATTCTTGATTTAGCAATGGAAAACTCTGATGAGTACAATTTAAATCAAGATACTATAGACAAAAAAAGCATACATTCACTTATAGAAATGAATGCAAGAAAAACTGGCGACTTACTTATTGCAGCTTGCACTCTTCCTGCTCTTCTCTATGGCTGTGATGAAAAATTTTACAAAGAATGCGAAGAATTTGCTATCCATTTTGGACTTGCTTTTCAAATAACTGATGATATGCTTGACATTGTTGGTGAAACTTCTACCATGGGAAAGCCAAAAGGTTCTGATATAGAAAAAGAAAAGACAACATGGGTGAGCTTACTTTCTTTTGACAAAGCCAAAGAAAAGGCTTTAGAGCACATTGAAAAAGCAAATGCTATTCTTTTAAAGTGGAAAAACTTTACAGACGAAGAAAATAGCTCTATATTGATTCTACAAAAAATTCTCTCTTCTCTTAGCAACAGAACACATTAATCAAAACTTATGCAAAAAATACTAGATAACTGCCTACTTCCCTACGGCATAAAAAATTTATCCTTGCAAGAAAAAGAAAAACTTGCAGCAGAAGTGCGCACATTAATTATAGAAACCGTTTCTGAAAACGGCGGTCACCTTGCGCCCTCTCTTGGCACTGTTGAGCTTACTCTTGCTCTCTTGTCAGTATTCAACCCTTCAAAGGACAGTGTTATTTGGGATGTAGGTCATCAAGCCTATGCATGGAAGATTCTCACAGACAGAAAAGACCGCTTCCACACTTTGCGTAAACACGAGGGCATTTCAGGCTTTCCAAAGCCAAGCGAAAGTCCTTATGACCACTTTATTGCAGGACATGCTTCTGTTTCTATTTCGGCTGCGCTTGGCAAGAAATACGCAAGAGACCTTTCGCAAAATTCAAGTCATGTTATTGCTGTTATTGGTGATGGCGCACTCACAGGCGGCATGGCTTACGAAGCACTTAATCATGCAGGCTATTTGGGCAAGAACCTTATTGTCATACTCAATGACAATAATATGTCTATTGCACCAAATGTGGGTGCTCTATCACGCTTTATTTCATCAAATCTTTCAAACACTTGGGTGCTAGATATAAAGAAATCCATACGCGACTTCTTTTATGACATGCCAAAAGTAGGGAGAAAGATTCTCAACTTCCTAAAAAAAGGTGAACAGTCATTTAAATCCTTCTTTACACCAGGTTCTTTATTTGAAGCTTTTGATTTCAACTATATAGGCCCTGTTGATGGGCATGACATAGACCAACTCATAAAGCATTTAGAAAAAGCCATATACGCAGAAAAACTCAATCAACCTATACTCTTACATGTAAAAACAACAAAGGGCAAGGGTTATAAACCTGCTGAATTGCGCCCTTCTTTCTATCATGCAATTGCCTCCTTTGACCCTGAAACAGGTCTTGTTCCTCCTGCTAAAGACAGAGAGCTTTATTCAAATCCAACAAGCTCCTTTACAAGAGCATTATCTATTCTTTCAAAAGAAAACGAAAAAATACTCACTGTCACAGCAGCTATGCTCGAAGGCACAGGTTTGCACGAATTTAATAAGAGCTATCCTGAGCGCTGTATTGATGTGGGTATTTGCGAACAGCACGCTGTCACCTTTGCCGCTGGACTTGCAAGCGAAGGCTACACGCCTATAGTTGCTATCTATTCCACTTTTTTACAAAGAGCTTACGACCAACTCATACACGATGTCTGCTTGCAAAACTTACACGTTATCTTTTGTGTTGACAGAGCTGGACTTGTAGGCGAAGACGGGCCAACGCACAATGGTGCCTTTGACCTCACCTTCTTGCGTTCAATACCAAATATGAAAATCCTTGTTCCTTCTCATCCTGATGATTTTCTTGATTGCCTTGCTACTGCTGTGTATTGCGATGGGCCTATTGCTCTTCGCTATCCGCGCGGAAACTTTCGCATTCCTCACTCAACAATAAATGATTACACACTCATTCCTCTTGCACAAGGGCAAATGCTCTATCCTGATGAAGTGAAGATTTTCAAAGAAAAAGAAAAAGTAGAAGACGAAAAAAGCTGTATTATTGCAATAGGGTCTTGTGTAAATACTGCACTCATTGCTTCTTCGCTTTATTTTGATAAACACAAGAAAGTTGTTCCTGTTTTTAATGCACGCTGGGTTAAACCTTTACCAACAGAGCAATTGAACGAAATAGCAACTAACTATCAAGAACTTATCATTATTGAGGAAAATACAAAAGTAGGCGGTTTTAGTTCTGCTATTATTGAACACTATACAGACACAAAGCAAATACAAAATCTCTCTATAGAAAGAATTGGCTTGCCAGATATATTTGTCGAGCACGGCTCAAGCGAACTTTTACGCAATAAGTATGAAATAAGCGCGCAAAAAATCTTGTCTATCCTGAATAAAGAATAGGTTGAAAGCTATTTTTATGTATGAATTTCAAACCATTAACAAAGACCATCTTCAAATGGAATTAGTGCAAAATGAAGTCAAAACAGACTATCTTCTTTTGCAAGTTCATGGCGGTGGTTTTCAATTTCCTATAAGTCTCATATATAGAAAAAATGCGCATAGATGCAAGAAACTTCTTGAAATAGATGTACTCACCCCTGACTACAGAACAAGCCCGCAGTACCAATACCCATGCGCCTTAGACGATGTTTTTTTGGCTTGGGAATGGGCAATTGAACATGGATATAAGGCACAGAACATTATTTTGATGGGCGATAGCGCAGGGGGAAATCTTGCCCTTGCACTTGCTTTAAAATTAAAAAAAGCCAAGCTTCCTATGCCTGCTGCTATGGTGTTTATGTCGCCCTTTGTTGACCTCTCACTTTCATTTGATTCGCACAAGAGAAATCTTGATGTAGACCTTTTTTTCAACCACAAAAGAGGAACAAATCCCTTTGTACAGGGTAATGATTTTTGGCGCATGTATGCAGGTAATATGTCTTTAAATCACGAATTTGTTTCCCCATATTTTGGTGATTTAAGCGAACTTTCACCGACACTTATACAAGTAGGCACAAGAGAAGTGCTTGAAGACGATTCAATCATGCTGTATGAAAAAATGAAAGAAGCTCATGTTGATGTCACTTTGACACGCTATGAAAATATGTACCATGTCTTCCAGCTTTCTGATTTAGCAAGAGAAACTAAAGCTGCATGGCAAGAAGTGCGCTTATTTATTGAGAATGTATTAAAAAAAGCTGCATAATATAAAGCCCTAAAAGGGGCTTTTTTTTGAAGGCAATAATTTTGCTTACTCTATATCTAAAATCTTGCCTGAAACTTGATGTACTATTTTTTTAGCCGTGAAAAAAGTGTCTAGCTTACTCACAGAAAGCGCAAATGCCTTGTCTAATTCCTTACTACTTTCAAAGTCTTCACCTTCTAAAAGTTGTCTTTCTGCATTTCTTTGAAGTATAGAATCGTATTTTTCCTTTGTACATATATAAAAGGCATCTATTTCTTCTTTTTCTTCTATTGTCTCTATTGCCTCTTTTTCCCTGTCTTTAACTTGCCCTAATTGCTCATCATCATCTAAAAATACTCTTTCTATATTTTCTAATGGGCAAAGATTAAAATACTGCGCAAATAAGTTTCGTATCAGCTTTAAAAAAAATGTTTTGTCTTCTTTATTTTCATACCCCATCTCTAAACCAATGAGCATGCAATTCAAGCTCTTTTCTCGGTCTTTAAATAAGGCAATTTCAAAGTCAAGTATATCTGTATTTTTCAAGTAATTATTTTCAACTTCTTGTCGGAAATATCTATAAAAAAAGTCTTGAAACTCGGCGAGATGGATAAACTTTTCCTTTGTTACTTGAACCCCTTGCCCCATGAAACCAATTACCTCAAGCCTTTGCAAGCTTGAATTACACTTACACCCATCATCAGGCACAATCCTTCCCCTATCACCAGTTCTATAGCGAATAAGAGGCATAGCATTTCTTGTTAGTGTAGTGATAACGATTTCGCCTTCTGTGCCGTCTTCCACTTTTTGCAGATTTTCATCAACAATCTCAAGGGCAATATCAAGCATGCGAACATGTAAACCATGATGAAGGCTACATTCAACCGCGCCGCCAAAGCCGATTTCTGTCATACCGTAATGATGAAAAACTTCGCACGCAAAATTATCACCAATCTGCTTACGCATACTTTGTGAAGCAGTGTCGCCATTCAAAATAACAGCATTTATTTCATGCTTAATATTTTTGCTCTTCATATATGCAGACAAGGCATGCAAGTTCCAAGGCACACCAAAAAGAATATTTGCGTTAAAATCCAATACTGTTTGCGTTATATATTCACAGTCAGAAGAAAAATTGATGACCTTGCAGTCAACGCCAAGCTTTTGCATGGTTGCGCAAAAAAATACGCCTGCACTTTTTGCTTTGCCAGGTGACATCATAAGCAAAACCTTTGCATCTTGCTTCTTCACAATGTCTTGCATTCCAAAAAATATAAATAAAAGCATTGAGCTAAGGTCAATTGAAGAATAATATATTCTCTTCTTCGCATTGCTGTCCGTTGAAATAACTGAATTAATATCTTTAACTTGATAAACCTTGCCCTTTGGATCTAAATTGCTTACACCTACGATCTTATCACTGCTAACTGCGAGAAAAGCCTCTGAAGCCTGCTCTAAATCATAAGAAGTAGAAAAGGGCAAAAGAGCTGTAAGTTTTGCAAATTCAGCATTCAAGTCTTGTTCTGTTAATTCTGAGCTGGCTTTTTTTTCTTCTAATTCAAGCAAAAGCCTATCTATTTCTTTTAATGTGCAGATATTTTTATAGTGTTCTGTATTTTGTTGCGCGTATTTAATATTGTGCAATAAAGCTTCATACTTCCACAAAGCAAGATAGTATTTTGTTTCTTCCTTTGTCTCTATCTCTGCTTGGTAAAACTTTGATAAAAACTCTCTTGCATAATAGTCAAGCGATGGCAGATTGCCATTTTCTGCCTTCTTTGCTAAATAATAATTTAAGTTTTTAAATTCAATATCTGTGTATACATTCTGCAAAAAAGAGTAAAAATCTTTTAACATGCATCTCTCACTTTCATTATTCTTGCACAAAAATACCTAAGCAATTGAAAAGAGACAAAAGAAGGTTAACTATTTGTTACAATTCTTTTTGTCCTTGTGCTTGCTTATTCTAATGTTTTTGGTGAAAAATTTCAAGTGCGAAATATGCTTATCGATTAACAGTCACACAAACCGCCGTGCGCTAGAGCAAGAATGTCACGTTTATCTAATTGTATTCCTGCAAGTATTCGAGGAGCAATGACATCAAGCACGCTCTTTTTATGCTGTAAAGCGCAATTTGGCAATGCTATAATAGGAATAGAATCTTTATAGGCAAGCACAAAGTATGCGCAAGGATAGACTGGGGCATTGTCTGCAACAATATTTGTAGCAAAACTCTCAATAGCAGAATAGGTATGCCTTTCACCATCAAGCATTCCGCCTGTCATCACAAGAAAATCCGCCCCTTTTTCAAGAGCATCATGCATAGCCTTTATAATGGCATTATTTTCATTTAATACTTTTTTTGAACAAAGTATTTCACTGTTCCAATTTGTGAACTTTTCTTTAACCAAACGAAGAGAACTATCTTTTTTATAAGAAGAAAATTCTGTTCCAATTTTAATAAGACCTATTTTATGTTGCTTATACTTGAGCACAGTGAAAAGAGGGTCAGTGTCTTTACAGCATTCAAACACCGCCTGAAGAGTTTCTTCACGCACAGCCTGAGGCAATACCCTTGCACCACCAATGACCTTACCCTTGTAAACTTCTTGCATATCTTGCGCAGTAGCAATACTCACATGAGGTATATTATTTATTTTTTCAAGCAAAGGAAGGTTAATTTTCAGTAAACCTTGATTTTTTGCAATAATATCAACTCGCCCTTTATAGCATTCACTAAGATTCATGTTTTTTTCAAAACTAGCTCTTGCAACATAGAGAGCGGCTTCGTCTTCATGCAAGATTTTTTCACCCACTTCAAAAAGTGAAAGGTTTTCTTTGCCTATTTTTAATAATTGCTTTATGTCTTCATTTTTTACAATATGTCCGCGCCTTAACGCCACTTTTTTAAACTTATCTGTTGAAATTTCAGAAATCCCATCACACACAGCCAAACCTAACGCTTCTTCTACCCTAATGCTCTTCATAACTAAACCTAAACCCTGTAGCGATTTTAATATTTTTTGAAAAAAAATTAAAATCATTTATTAATTTATTAAAAAATAACATTGTTTTAGCTCTTATGTCAAGATATGTTTGCAAGACAGAAAAAAACATCAAGGCTATTGCCCTGATGTTTTCTTATTCTGTATTTTTGATGTTTTGATGTTTGATTTGTTACAGAGAATAATCTTGCGTTCAGACTATCTTTTTAGCCTAATTGCAAGGCTTGTTTTGAGAGAATAATAGAATCGTCTATTCCTAGCTTCAATAATTTGGTCTTCATTTCTTCAAAGTTTTTTGGCGTTCCTCTGAATTTCACATTCACAAAATACCAATTCGCACCTCGGACAACTTCACCTCGCAAGTTATTTGCTATCAATTTCTTGCTAAAACTTGCTGCTTTATTTTCAGCTTTAAAGGTCGCTGTTCTTACAACATAATCATAAATAGTTGAATCTTCGACTTTTTTTGCTGCTTCTTCTTTTACTTTCGCTTCCTGTAAAGCCACTTCATTTGGGTCGCTAATTGGATAAGGAATTATACCTTCATTATTTTCTTGCTCTTGTTCGCTAGCATTTTGCGGTAACGCATCTCTGTCCGTACTTTTTAGCTGTGCAGAAAACTCAAGTTCTTCGGCTTTAAGAATAACATCTTCTTCTTGCGCAATACTTTCTTGCTGTGTTGGAATAATTGACGCAAGCTCAATAGGCGTAACTTTTGCTTGCATATCACGACCGACCACAAGACCTATGCTAAAAAATGTTCCAAGTGAAATAAATATAACAAAACAAAGACCTACAGCTCTAAGTGCGGTAAATTTTATATACATAGGTTCTTTTTTCTTCGCCCTATCGCTGACAATATTAAGCTTTTGCTCTTCTTCTGTTGCAAGCTTTTCTATACCGCCTTCTATACTTCTTTCTTTTCCTTGTTTTTCTTCTTTTATCACATCTTCAGAAAGACTCATAGCTTGCTTAAAAGCTTCAAGCTTTTCCATGCTTTCTTTATTGTCAATTTCTTGTTCGTTTTGTTTTTCAGCTTTAACTTCTTTTTTTCTGTTAAAATGTATGCGTTCAACTTTCTCTTCTTCTGCAGAGGAATTATACACAATGCCTTCACTCAAAACAGCATTTTCATAAGCAGCCTTTGCTTTCTTTTCGTAATCAGATTCTTCTTTTGCTTCAAGATTACCATTCAAAAAAGGAGAATTGGGATTCACTTCAAAGGCTTTTTCTTCCTTAACTTCTTGCACAGCTTCGTCTTTTAACAAGCGCACATTAGCACGCGGAGTGCGCGCCGCAGGCTTTGTCTCTTCTTGCGAATTACTCTTTTCATAGACATTTTTTTTAGGCTTACGCGAATATTTGTTATCAAAGCGCATTTTTCCCTCCTTCTATGGATTTAAGCTTACATAGATTCAGGTGCTTCAACACCTAATAAATACAGACCATTTTTCAGCACTTGCGCACAAGACTTCAATAAATAAAGTCTCGCATTGCTCAAACTTACATCTTCACCTAAAACTTGATTTTTGGCATAATAAGAATGAATTTTACCTGCAAATTCCATGAGATAGTACGAAATAGCATGCGGTGCCAAATTCTTTGCAGCATGCAAGCACACATCTTCGTATTGGTCGATTGTACGCATAAGTTCGATATCGTCATCGCTTGTGAGTTTTGAGAGAATTTCTTGAGTACAAGGCAGTAATTCAAAATTTGCCTCAATAGCTCTTCTTTGCACGCCAAAGATTCTTGCATGCGCGTATTGCACATAATAGACCGGATTTTCTAAATTTCTTTGCTTTACTAATTCAAGGTCAAAGTCAAGTGGGCTGTCACTTTTGCGTGATAAAAACATAAATCTTGTCGCATCTGCGCCTACTTCTTTTACCACATCGGCAAGGGTATCAAATTGTCCTGAACGCGTTGACATAGACACAGCTTCACCATTTCTAAGCAAGTTCACCATCTGGATAATCACAACTGAAAAATCCTTGTCGGCATCTCTTCCAAGAGCTGAAATTGCCGCCTTCATACGCGGAATATAGCCGTGGTGATCAGCTCCCCAAATGTCTATTAAATGGTCGTATCCGCGATTAAATTTATTATCATGGTAGGCAATATCAGAAGCAAAGTATGTGAGCGCGCCATCGTTTTTCACAAGTACGCGGTCTTTGTCATCGCCAAATTCTGTTGTTCTAAACCAAAGTGCCCCATCTTCTTCAAAAGCAAGATTTTTAGATTTCAATAAGTTAAATGCTTTTTCAACTTCATTATTTTCTAAAAGAGATTTTTCAGAAAACCAGCGGTCATGCTGTACGCGAAAATCAGCTAAGTCTTGACGTATGCCATCAGAAATAGACTTCATTGCGTATTCATAACACACATCTTGCCCTTTTTCGTCTTCTAGTGTAGGCAAGTCTTGGTCTTTATCAAGCATTTCTTTAGCTATGTCAATAATATAGTCGCCTTGATAGCATTCTTCTGGAAAAGTTATATTCTTTCCCTTAAGCTCAAGCACCCTAAGCCAAACAGAAAGCCCAAGCTTACGCATTTGATTTCCTGCATCGTTTATATAGTATTCAGAAGAAATATTGTGCCCAGCATTTTTTAACACACGCAATAAAGTGTCACCTACAGCAGCACCCCTGCCATGCCCAATATGAAGAGGGCCAGTTGGGTTTGCAGAAACGTATTCAACAAGCACAGAACGAGGATTTTCTTGTGTAAGTTTGCCAAAGCCTTCTTTTTTCTCTTCAACTTCTTTTAATGATTCCCACCAAAATTCAGGTTGGAAAGAACAGTTTAAAAAGCCTGCGCCTGCAATTTCAATTCGTGCAAAGGGAAGAAATTCTGACAAAGAAGTTTGAAAATCCATTGCAATTTCACGCGGATTCTTACCTAATTCCTTAGCAAGAACCATAGCAACATTTGTTGCTATATCACCGTGTTTCTTGTCTTTTGGAGGCTCTATCGTTGTCTTTTGCGGGTAGGTTATGCCTTTTGAATCTAAGACCTTAACCAAGGCTTCTTTAAAAATTTGTGCAGCGCGCATCTTTTCTCCTCAAAAACTCTCTAGTTTTCATAAAATAAACTAGAAATAGTTTAGAAAATTTCTGAAAAAAAGTAAAGAAAAAAATGCGCTTTTTATTGGGTAAGTATAAAGAATTTGCCAACTAGGCTCATTTTAAAGTAAAAACCTTAGTTTGCTTTGATAGCAAGACAGAGCGAAGGAGTAAAAAAAGCCCCAAATTGAGGAATCTACAAGGCGAGGGAAATTTTTTGCGAGTGGAG
>CAYJHE010000030.1:0-17838 GCA_964369675.1 uncultured Desulfovibrionaceae bacterium
ATACAGTCTTCTTCTTGGTAATTCTCTAAGATTGCGACAAGGCTTCTGCCAGTAGGAAGGCCAGAGCCATTTAATGTATGCACATATTCTGCTTTCTTTGCATTCTTTGCTTTAAACTTGATATTAGCTCTACGCGCTTGGAAATCCGTACAATTTGAGCAAGAGGAAATTTCTCTATAGGCATTTTGCCCAGGTAGCCACACTTCAATGTCATATGTTTTTGCAGAAGAAAAGCCCATATCACCAGTACAAAGTGTGACAGTCCTAAAAGGTAATTCCAGTCTTTCCAATAAAGTTTCTGCATGTTTACGCATAATTTCTAATTGCTCAAAGGATTTTTCAGGATGTGCAAAGTGCACCATTTCAACCTTTGTGAATTGGTGTTGGCGAATCAATCCTCTTGTATCTTTACCCGCTGAACCAGCTTCAGAGCGGAAGCAAGGTGTTGCTGCAGTAAGCTTTAAAGGAAGCATGCTTTCGTCTAGCACTTCATTTGCGTAGATATTTGTGAGCGGAACTTCTGCTGTTGGAATAAGAAAATAATCCCAGTCCTTCATTTTAAAAAGGTCTTCTTCAAACTTTGGTAATTGCCCAGTGCCTTGCATTGTAGCGCGGTTCACCATGAGTGGCGGTAGTATTTCAGTGTGCCCAAACTCTTCTGTTTGCACGTCAAGGAAGTAGTTCACCAAAGCTCTTTCTAACTTTGCTGCCCAGCCCCTTGAAAGGCAAAAACGTGAACCCGCAAGTTTTGCACCGCATTCAAAGTCTAAGCCATTAAATTTTGTACCTAAGTCCCAGTGTTCTTTTGCTTCAAAAGAAAATGTAGGTTTGTCACCCCATTTAAGCACTTCCACATTGTCGTGCTCGTCCTTGCCAACAGGAACAGAAGCATCAGGAATATTTGGTACAGCCAAAAGCCACTCTTCAACTTGTGTTTTCACGTCTTCTGTTTTTATGTCTAATTCTTTTATTCTGTCTGAAACCTTGCCCATTTGCGCAAAAATTTCTGTGCAGTCTTCATTATTTTTCTTTTTCTTTGCTACTTCAGCTGAAACGGTATTTCTTTGCGCTTTTAATGCTTCTACTTCTGCAAGCAAGGTACGTCTTTGCTTGTCAAATTCCATAAAAGCGTCAAGTGAAATAGATGAATTTCTCTTTTCAAGAGCTTCTTGTACGAGTTCGGGCTGCTTTTGCACTAATTTTAAATCTAGCATACATATACCTTATATTTTATTTATTAATTTTGTTTCAAATTTCATAGCTTGTGTGGAATTTTCAAGAAAAATACACTTTTTAACAGAAAAAATGCAAGAGAATTAGTTTAGGAAGGTGTTTGTGAGTACTTCATAAACTTTTCGCGTACTTGCCATTCTCTAAAGCCGATCGTTACTTCTTCTTCAGGCGAAACAAGTGTTGGAAAAGAGCCCCTTTCGTTGTAAGAGAGAACCTTTGACATGAGGTTTCTTCTCGCCTGACCTTCAAAATTGTCAAGTAAGACCTTAGAATAGGGTATTTCATTGTCTATAAGAAATTTTTCTAACCTGCCGCAATGCACGCACTTGATTAATGTGTAAAAGGTCAAGTCTTCATATTTTGTAGGATACATACCACGTTGGTATTCTTCCATAAATTCATCAGGCACAACAGCTTCTTCTATTTGTTGTTCTGTGATTGCCTTTGCTTTTGGCTTTCTTCCAAAAAATATGTAAGCTATGCTAAGAATAACAACGAGGGCAACAATTGAAAGAGAAATAGGTGAAGACATAAGAAGCTCCTTTTACAGATTATTTTTTTGTGAGTTTCTGTATAAACAAAGAAGTATCTTGATTTAATTTTTTAATCAAGTCATAGTTCCTTGCTTGCGGGTATATTTTTATACTTTCCTCAGCTCTCATTGAATATAAAAAATCCTTTTCACTTTCAATACTATTGGCAAGTAAGAGCTTGATTTCATGGTTTTGGGCATAGTCTGCTAATAAGGCATTTGCGCTTGCATAAAAGGGATTGAGGTTAAATTCAAAAAAAATATCTTTTTCCTCAGCAAATTCAATAAGCTTTTTGTCAATTATGCCAGCATTGAGTAAGACATCAACTTCGGCATTCACAGCAGCAAAGTTTGTTCCCTGCGGCACATGTTCATAAATATTTTCACCATGTACGCAAATATAGTCAAAGCCTTTTTCACGCGCTTGTTCAGCATAGCTTTCTATAAGGGCAGGCGGAATAAAGCATATTTTAAATCCTAAAAAAACGTCAATATCGTAAAATAGAGCGAGTTTTTGTAAACTTTCTTTTTTTTCAGCTACTTGCTCTTTTGACATAAGCACATCAGAACAAAGAAAACCTGCTTTCTTTACATGCGCAAGTGAAGCATAGTATAATGCTTTTTCGCTTGTCATGTCTTTTAATTCTATATGTAATTCTGTCACAGTTTTTCCTTAATTTAAAGTAAAGAGCGTTATTTCAGAAGGCGCAAAAAGCCTTATAGGAAAATAGCCCCACAAACCAGTGCCATTTGAAACATAGAGTTGCATTTGCTCAACATCATAAAAACCTGATAAATAACCGTCATTTGCCCTTGCTACTAGCGGAAATAAGAAGAAGGCATGCCCGCCGTGCGTATGTCCTGCTAATTGCACATCATAACCATATTTTGCATTCTCTTTAGCGTATTTTGGCTGATGCCCAAGAGCTATTTTTATCGCATCTTCTGGCACATCTTTCATTGCCATTGCATTGTCTAAAGTCCATTCTTTTGGATACACGCCATGCGTTCTGTCTGCTAAACCAACAAAGGCGAGCTTTGCTCCATCTTTTTCGTAAACAATGCTTTCATTCACTAAGAAGGTCATGCCCTCTTTTCTGAAATAATTCACCCACTCAATAAGGTCAGCATAGTATTCATGATTGCCAGCAGCAAGATAAACACCTTCTTTTGCATGTAAATTTTTAAGCGATACTACTTCTTTTGACAGTTTCCATACAGGCGCATCAACAATATCTCCTGTTATAACAACAAAGTCAGCATTAAGAGCATTTGTTTTTTCAACAACTTTTTCAAGCCAAACATGGTCAAAAGCAGAACCTATGTGTAGGTCAGTTAATTGCACAATTGTAGTGCCCTTTAATGCTTGTGGCAAGTTTGGAATAGTGAGAGAGATATGTTTTACATCTGGAACTTTAAGCGCAGAATAGGCTGAAACACAAACTATTAAAACTGTGAAGACAAAACTGTATATTATGGACTTTCTTGAAGTAATAAAAGCTAAGCAAGGGCAAGAAGAGCGCCTAAATATTTTTTTAATGAAAAAGAGCGATGAAATAAGTATGTCTCTGACAAAGAGCACAAGCGCAAACATCACATAAAAAGCGAGTGATAAACTTACAAATCGAACTGAGAACAGGGAAAATTCAGCATCTCTAAAGGCTATTCTTAAAATAAGAATTCCTTGTGAGAAAAGCAGAAGTAAGAGAAAAAGCAAAAACTTCTTTGTGCGTGAAATATTAAAAGGAAGAACTGCTCTTACAAATACATAAGACGACAAGGTCAGCATAATAAGAGCTGCGTAAATATAAAACATAGGCTATTAAACCTCAAAAAGAAATTTCTTACAAAAGCCTTAACTTGCTTTCAAACAATATGTATACAAAGCAAAAAAAGTATATGTCAATGGCTAAAATTTCTATTTAGATGATTTTTTCACTACTCTGCATTGAGTAGCTTGAATTAATGTAGATCTTTTCTTTGACTTTTTCATCTGCAACTTGTTTTCCGTCTTATTGGGGTGATGGTTTTCATGAAAGGCTTTCAAACGCCTTTGTACACGCAATACACGATGTATAACTTCACTAAGCCCAATATATAAAACAGAACACAAAACCCCCACAACTAAGGAGAGTACAGCATAACGTATCATGAGAAAGTTTGTTTCACTATCTGGGCTATCTGTAGCCCATAAAAAGAACAGAAATAAAAAAGTTCCCCCAAGCCACATAATATGCCCACTTACTTTAAGCACGGATTCTAATGGCATTCTTGAATAAGGATTTATTTCAGAATAACCACTTACTTCAGTAGAGCCGCACTCAGGACACTTATTGTGAAAGTCTGCAAAAACATACTTGCAATTATCGCATTGCAGTTTAGAGCTCACTATTTTTTTGTCTTTTTTACTTCTTATAACTTTATTCTTTTTCATAATTATGCCCCTTCTGGTCTGTAGACTAGGTGGCTGTGTGTTGCAATTTCAGGCCTTCTTTTTTGAACAAGATAAAGAAGAACAAGCAAGGCAATACCAATTCCATTGCCTATATATCTTAGCTCATAAGGAAGGAAGAAGCCTGTCAAGAGGAATGGGTAAAGGCAAAACACTGTAGAAATTGCGAGCACAATTGACTCAATAAATGTATTTGAGCGGACAAACCAGCCTTGTGCAAGAGAAGCAAAAGCCATAGAACCAAGACAGGTCATGGCAAAGATGAAGAAGGCTTCTGGTATGCTTGAAATTCCCCAAAGAATTAAATCATGGTTAAAGAAGAACATAAGCGGTAAAATAGCAGTTCTTATGTCATACAAAAAGCCTTGCACGCCTGCCTTAATTGGGTCACATTCGGCAATAGCGGCTGCTGCATAGGCGGCAAGTCCAACTGGTGGAGTGTCGTCTGCTAAGATACCAAAATAGAAGCAATATAAATGCGCTGCAATAAGAGGGACAGCAAGTGTCACGCCATGTATTTCGACATTTGAAGCAAATTGTACCAAGATAGGCGCTGTCAAAGATGCCATGATGATATAGTTTGCTGTTGTAGGCAAGCCCATACCAAGTAAGAGCGAAGCTATTGCAGTGATACCAAGTAGGAGCATAATGTTTCCGCCTGATAAAACTTCAACAAAATAAGTAATTTGTTGACCAAGTCCTAAGGAAACGCAACCAACAATAATACCAGCAGAAGCTGTTGCCATAGCAACGCCTGCCATATTTGTTCCGCCACCTGCAAGAGCATTTGTCAAAGTCTTAAGTCCTTCCTTGAAGGCAGGATAAAGTGACTTCTTGTGAACCTTTGCGATGGCTACAGGTTGTAAAACAACAATAATAGAAAGCAATATAATAGCCCTAAAAACAGAAAGCTCGGCTGAATGTTGCAAGACAACAAGTTCATAAAGCAAGATAGCAATAGGAACTAAATAATGTATGCCAGCACGCAAAACTTTCCAAAATTCAGGCAGTTCGCTTTTTGACAAACCTTTCAAACCTAGCTTACATGCTTCAACATGCGTTATCCATAAAAGGGCGATATAGGCAGCAAATGCAGGCACAGCCGCAGCTTTTGCTACATCGATATAAGGAATATTGACATATTCTGCAATAATAAAGGCGGCCGCTCCCATAACAGGAGGAGCAAGCTGACCATTTGTTGAAGCTGCCACTTCAACCGCAGCCGCTTTTTCAGGTGGATAGCCAACTTTTTTCATAAGAGGAATGGTGAAAGTGCCAGTTGTTACCACGTTTGCGATACTTGAACCTGAAACAACACCAGTAAAAGCTGAACCTAAAACAGCAGCTTTAGCCGCGCCACCTCTGTAAGAACCTAAACCTGAAATAGCTAATTGAATAAAGAAGTTACCACCGCCAGCTCTGTCAAGCATAGTGCCAAAGAGCACAAAAAGAAAAACAACGGTAGCAGAAACATTTAAAGGAACACCGTAAATACCTTCGGTATCCATTGTCTGTTGTGCAATAAATCTATTGAGTGAAGCGCCTTTAAAGGCAAGGAAGTCAGGTAAATAAGGACCTGTGAAAACATAGGTTATAAAAACACACGCGATTAAAGGCAAAGCAGGCCCAATAACTCTTCGTGTTGCTTCTAATAAAAGAATAATGAGCAAAAGACCAAAAACAACGTCACGCAGTATAGGTGTGCCAGAGCGACTTGCAAGTCCTTCATAGTCAATAAAAATATAGAGAGCCGCAAAGGCAGCTATAATACCAAGTATATAATCAAGCACAGTCACCCTGTTCATTGCAAGAAAGAAGCGCAAATCCCAGCTTGATGAGCGTGTGCTTTTAAGCATAGGAATATTGAAGTAGACCAAAGAAATAGCAAAAGCAAGGTGTATAGATTTAATATATACAGCATCTAAAAGCCAAAAACTTGCAGTAGCAAGTTGAAATAATGACCAAGAAAGCGCTATTACCGCAGTAATAATGCCTGTTATGCCTATAGAATCGCCACGAAGCCCATGCTCTGTTGCCACTAATTTTTCTTTATAATCTCTCATATATTCTCACAAAAACTTTTTTAAACAGTGAAATAAAGCCTGTAGAACAGGCTTTATTTCACTTGAAAAACAATAAATAACTACATCAAGCCAGCTTCTTTATAGTATTTAACTGCGCCAGGGTGAATAGGTGCTGTTAAACCTTGAAGCATACTTTCTTTTGTTAAAGAATTGAGTGCTGGGTGAAGTTGTCTAAATTCTTCTAAATTTTCAAAAACTTCTTTTGTGATTGCATAAACAACATCATCAGGTGTTTTTTCATTTGTGATAAAGGTTGCTAACATGCTAACAGTTGTTACTTTTCCGTCTTTAGCATTTGTTGCGTCATTATATTGTGACATATCAATGTTGCCAAGTGTGTAATAAGGGAATTGTGCTGTAAGCTTAGAAATATCTGTAATAGGAACTATGCGTGTTTTACGCTTTCCTGAAGTTGCTTCTTTGATGTTTCCGTTTGGATGTGCAACTGTGTAGAAAAAGCCGTCTATACGACCATCTTGAAGCATGCGAGGAGCGTCAGCTGCTTTAATGCCTTCTGCTCTGAAGTCTTTTTCTATGTTGATGCCAGCTGCTTCAAAAACATCTATAGCATTTTGACGGTTACCAGAACCAGGGTTACCTATGTTTACTGTCTTACCTTTTACGTCTTTCAATGACTTAATGCCAGAATCTTCAGCAGCAATAAATGTAACCATTTCAGGTGCGAGTGCAAAAACAGCTCTTAAGCCTTTTTGTGGTTTGCCTTTCCATTCTGAAAGACCTTCATAGGCTTGGTATTGTCTGTCAGCTTGTGCGATACCAAAATCTAATTCGCCTGCCATAACAGCATTGATATTGAATACTGATGCGCCTGTTGTTTCAACAGTTGCACGAATATTGTACTTGTCTCTTTCTTCATTGATGATTTTAGCAATAGCGCCGCCTGTAGGATAGTAAACGCCGGTTATACCACCTGTGCCGATAGTTACAAATGTTGGTGCTGCGTATGCAGAAGTGGCAAATGCCAATGAAGCACCAAGTAAAACAGTGAAAAACTTTTTAAACATGCTTAACTTCCTCTTTTAGATTTAATTTAACAATAAGATAGGCTATTTTTTTATAAAAATCAACTTGTAGAAAAGCTTTTAAAACTTTTTTTTAAAAGTTTTTTAATTAGAGCGATTTTAATAATTTAAATTGTTATAAATCCACCAATTTTCTAAATATCCATAAAGATATATACAAAAGCTTCTGCGCGCAAGAAGACTTTAAACGAAGAAAGAGTATTTTTTTAAATAGTACTTGTTTTAAATATTGTACTTTTTATTTGAATTAAGCAGACTGATAAAGTCAGTTTCTGAAAGGGCTTTTTCAAAATAAAACCCTTGTGCTAAATGGCAACCAATTTTCTGTAACCATAGTGCTTGCGCAGCATTTTCTACGCCCTCAGTCACTATTTGCATGTTTAAATCTTTAGCCATTCTCACAATATTTTCCACTATAATAGAGCCTTTGCTGACTTGGCTATTATAATCAAGGAAGGATTTGTCTAATTTAATTGTGTCAATATTCAATGAACTGAGTCTATTCAAAGATGAAACGCCAGCACCAAAATCATCCATAGAAACATGGAGACCTACTTTTTTTATTTCTTCAACCTTATGTGCCATATGCTTATCATTATCAAGAATAGCACTTTCAGTTACCTCTACTTCAACTTGACTTGGAAGAATATGATGTTTTTTCAAAAGACCTTGTAATTTAAAAGGAGTTGAAGGGTCATAAAGTGTTCTGGCAGAAAGATTTACAGAAACAACAGGTAAAGTAATAGTTTCTGAATGTTTTTTAATAAACCTCAAAACTTCTTCAAAGACATAGAAGTCAATATTCATAATAAAGCCATTTGCTTCGAAAACAGGAATAAATTCATCTGGATAAAAAACAGCCGAATTTTTAGGAAACCAACGTATAAGTGCTTCTGCACCCTCAATTTTTAAGGTATTATAATTGATTTTTGGTTGATAAAAAATATTAAATTCTTTATCTTTCAAAGCTTGTTCCATTCTAAAAACAATGTCTGTTTGCTTTTCAAAAGCTCGCTGCATTTGCTTGTCAAATTCTTTACAAGTGAAGGTGTGATCTTTTTTGCCACTCAATCTGGCTACGTTTGCTCTGTCTATAATAGCGTTCACATCATTTGTGCAGTCGTGTATTCTATATGTGCCTATAGACATACTGAGATTATAATTTGCGCCTACAATAGTTTCAATCGCGGGCACAATATCTTTATAGCAAACAAATAATGGGTCAAACTCTTCGTGGTATTTATGTAAGACAACAAATAAATCGCCTACAATACGGCTGATCAGAACGTCTTCATCATTACAGCTTTCCTTAAGCGCCTTGGCTATAGCCATAATTGTTTTTGAGCCGTATTCAAAGCCATATATGGTATTAATGATACGAAAATAATCGATATCTAGTGTGATAATTTCGTATTCATCAGGCTTAGCTTTTGATAATCTTTCGCGCATGCATTCTCTGAAGTGATGCAAAGAAATAAGGCCAGTGAGAGAGTCTGTGTTGATAACCTTTTGAATGTCTTTTCTTTTAACGCTTTGCTCGTAAAAAAAGAAAAATACAATACCAAGAATGGCGAGCAAGGAAATAATGATAATTTCAGTGCTATTTTCTTTAAGTAAAAGCATTAGAGAATCACTAGGCAAGAAAGCAAGCGAGTGCTGTGAAACGATTTCATTAATAATGCTTTGATCAAGATGATTGATTGCGGCATTTAGTGAAACAACATATTCCTCTGCTATGTTCTTTGAAACAAATAAGCGAAGTGGCAGTGTGAGGTCAGTTCCAAATACTTGCGTATCTTCAGTGCCAAAAAGTTTGTGCACATATTCTGCGCCAGTAGTTGTAAATAAGCCAGCTTCAAATTTATCATTCATGTAACCTGAAAAAGCACTTTGTATATCATTATAGGTATATACACGACTTCTAGGAAATTCTTTTATAATATTACTATAGTCAAGAGTGGTATAGTTATAAAGGCCTATTCCTATTTCAGCTTCTTTGTCAAAAACTGTCCCCTCTTCGATATTGAGCATCAAAACCATAGGGAGACGTAAATAATCTTTAGTTTGCGTATAGAATTTATGAATATCTTTATAATCGTCTTTGATTGAAATGAGTAAGTCAAAATGCTCTTTGTCTGTGGCAAGGTCACTTGGGTCGTAAGCAATATATTGCACATTAAAATTATGCTTCTTTGCGAGTAAGTTCAAAATGTCAACTGAAATGCCAGCAGGCATGCCCTCTTCATTTAAGAACTGAATTGGCTCATGATCATGAGTGTAGCCAACTCTAAAAGTCTTTCCTCTTAGATTTTCTTCTTCCTCTATAGAAAGGTACTTCTTATTAAGATTGATATTGTCGTAATAAAACAAGTACGATCTTTCAGAAAAGTGTGGCTCGTCTAAATTTAATTTCTTTATTGCTTCATTTATTTCTTCATTGAGCTTTGAATGGTGTTTAGAAGCAATTAAATGCATGTTTTTTGTAGCGACATTGAGCGCGTTTTTATCTTTATGAAAAGTGCCTGCTATATTTGTTGTGAGATAGTAGTCGGCATTTTGTATATGATAGTCGTCTCTTGTTGCATAGAGAAAATTAACTTTAATATTATTTTTATCTAAATAGGCATTAAATTCAGGCAAAAATGGATTGTCAATTGCAGTTGCAACTGTGCTATTATTTATCCCTTCAGGATTGTTATAATAAACAATATTCTTAGATTTTGATGCAAGAATAGAAACAGTTCTTCCTATAGGAGTTTCTATGTATTCAAAATCTTGCGAAATTTTTTCTGTGTATACTTCTGGCCCAAATAAATGTATGTGCCCAAGCTTTAAAGCCTCTAATGCCTCTTTGTAGGAATAAGGAATGAAAACAAAATTAAAGTTTGTGCTCTCTTCAATTTTCATTAAAAAATCAAAGCCATAGCCTTTTCCATCAACAGCATCGGGGTCTATTATCATTCCGCGATTAGCTAAATAAGCAACTTTAACAGTAGTTTTCTCTTGCGCAAAAGCTGTTCCACAAAGAATTTTAAGGGCAAAGAGAAGAAGAAAAAATAGTTTGAAAGGCAATGGCTTGGACATGGTATAAGGCTCTGTTAAAAATCAATAAACTAACTTAAATAAAAGTTTGTTAAATTTATATACTATTTTCTAAGCTGTGTCAAGGCATTAACTTATTAGATAATTCTTAGAGAATTTCTAAAAACTATCTTTCTGCAAAAAATTTAAATTTCTCTAAAAGCTTGACAAAGTATAAAAAAAGTGCTATTTGTATAAAAAGCCAAATAGGCAAATATAAAGATATAGCAAAAAATATATAAGCATTATTATCATTTATTTATAATTGAAAGAGGGTTCAAATTTGGAAAAATTAAATGACATCACATTCTCAGCACAGGGGAAGCAAGAGCTAATTGAAAAACAGGCGAAAATCTTCAAAGCGCTTGGGCACGCATCACGCTTACTTATGGTAAATGAATTAAGAAATGGGGAAAAATGCGTGTGTGACTTACAAGAACTTATTGGAGATGATATATCCACTATTTCAAGGCACTTAGCTATTTTGAAAGAAGCAGATATAATCGCTTCTGAAAAAAGGGGAACATTTATGTTCTACTCATTAAAGCTCGATTGCTTAGATACATTTTTACTTTGTCTCACAAATCATATTTTTAAATAGGAAGAATTTTTATGTCAAATTCTTGTAATGATAACAAAAAACCTTCAATGGGATTAACCATTGGAGCTATGCCCTCAAAAGAAGAACTTGCCGCACCGCTCACCACTCCTTGTTGTGATAAGCCAAAAACAAAGCTAGAGGAAAATCTTATTTCTGACAGCGAGCTCAATAAAGTTGCCTACTTTGGTAAAGGTCTATTTATTGCCTTACTTTGGTTTGCAGTGTATTCGTCCATTGTTCCAGCGGCAAATTATATCACCTTTGATCTTTTGAAGCTTGAGCAAGGTTCAGAGCTTGCTTTAGCAGTGGAGTTTTTCCTCTACGATACAGCAAAAATCTTGCTTCTTCTTGTCTTCATGGTCTATATCATTGCTTGGCTTAGAGCAGGTATGAACACAGAGAAAATTCGCGACTTTCTTGCTGGTAAAGCAAGAGGTGTTGGCTATTTTGTGGGCGGATTTTTTGGCGCAGTCACACCTTTTTGTTCTTGTTCGTCAGTTCCTCTTTTCATTGCCTTCACGAATGCGCGCATTCCTATTGGTATTACCATGTCCTTTCTTATTACTTCTCCACTAATTAATGAAGTTGCTGTGGTGCTTTTATGGGGATTGCTTGGCTGGAAATTCACTCTTGTTTATGTGAGCGTGGGCATTTTAGCAGGTGTTATTGCAGGTACTGTGATGGACTTGCTCAAGGCAGACAGATGGTTGCAGGACTTTTTACTTGAATCCATGAAAGCTAAACCTATGATGTCGCTCACATTAAAGGGTGGCACTCAAAAAATTTCACTTATGCAAAGACATCATTTTGCAAAAGATGAAATGATAAAGATAGCACAACAAGTGTGGAAATGGGTAATTATAGGCGTTGGTCTTGGTGCTATCTTGCACGGATATGTTCCGCAAGAATGGTTTGAACAGCATTTAAGTGCAGGGCAGTGGTGGAGTGTTCCTCTTGCTGTTGGTGCAGGTATTCCGCTTTACACAAATGTCACAGGCATTATTCCAATTATGGAAAGTCTTTTACTCAAAGGCCTTCCAGCTGGAACAACCTTAGCTTTTTGTATGTCCGCAGTGGGCGCAAGTTTGCCAGAAATATTGATGCTCAAGCAAGTAATGAAATGGAAATTGTTGGCTTTATTTGTGGTCATCTTATTGATAATATTCACTATTGTTGGCTGGATTTTCAACTACACGCACACATTGCTTATATAATTTGCTTGAATAAATCAAAAAAATAGTATAAGTTCACATGAAAGGGTAGCAATATATATTGCTACTTTTTCTTTATATATTAACCCATAAGAGTAAGGAATAAAGATGAGTGTTGGAATAATTGTTCAAGGCATGGCAAAAGATCATGAGAAAGTGGTTGAAACCTCCTTTAAAGAAGAAGCTGAAAAAAACAATTTTGCATTCAAGCGCACTGAAGACGGCGCGCTTATCACAATGTGTAATCTTGGTGAAGTTTATGTTACCTTGGGTAAGCATGGAAAAATCATTTTAGATTCAAGCACTTCTCTCTTAGGAGCTGGATTTCACCACGAAGTCTGCCTTTTTATAGAAAAGCTTATTCCTTATATGGGAAATGTCGTAGTACAAGACGAAACTGGCTATTATGCTGACAGAGATTTAGAAAAGTTACACAAAGAGCATTTTGTTAAATATTTGAAGCAATTAGTTGAAGAATTGACAAAAAATATAGACGCTAATGACCTAGCAAATGGCAAGCAATACGGCATGAAGCTTGTGCATTGGAATATAAACCACTATACTCCCGAAACCATCAACAATTCTATAGCAACGCCTTACGGCAGGTTTTCCTACAAAAGAATTTTAGAAATCAAAGAAAAAGAATTGTATGAAGAATTTGCACAGGATTTCTATATCTGGAGCAAGATAGAAAAAGACGCCATCTTCTTTAGAAATGCCGCGTTAAATATCATGTGGGATCATCTTCATTATTTTAGAAGCAAGAAATATGCGCAAGAACTTTTTTTAAATAGGCAAGTTATTATGCTTTTAGAAGAAGCTGTAAAGCGTGATGTGAATGTGCCATTTCCTATAAAAGAATATTTAGAAGTGTGTAAATTAGCCGACCATAGACCAATTCAAACAAAGCATTTAAAAGATTACAATGCTGAATATACAATAGGCTATAGAAAAGGTATTGTATTTCAACGCTTTGGAAAGATTAACGTAGCCGCTGACGGTGTCTTGCTCTTTGAAGAATTAGAATTGCCAACATGGTTTAGCTCTGATGATGATTGGAAGAATATTGAAGTAGGCGGAAATGTTTTTGAAACTCAAGCAGAAATGGACGAAGAGTTTAATACATTGCATGAAAAATTAAAAAAAGAAACTTTAATGCAAGAAGTTGTTGTGGAAAACGCAAAAGCGTATATAGGCTATGCGGGTAAAAACGACAACTACCATGTGTCCTTTGCTCTTGTTGCTAACGATTTGCAAATAACTACTGTCACTTTTAAATATAAATCAAAAAAGAATCACGCGTGGGCAACAGACTTAGTCAAAAGATATAAGGTTGTAAAATAAATAAGCAGGAAAGTTTGACAATGAAATCAATAGGAATCTTAGCAGGTGGCGGAAATTTGCCAAAAGTTATCATAGAAGAAGCAAAGAAAATGGGCTATAATGTTTGTGTTGCAGGATTTAAAGGGCACACAGATGATGAAACACTTAATATGGCAGATACTTCTGAATGCTTTCCTATTGGGCAATTTTTGAAAATAATCAAGTTCTTTCACAAGCATGATATTAAGGAAGTCTGCCTTGCTGGAACAATCAACAAGCCTAAGGTGATGGACTTTCGCCCTGATTGGCTTGCGGCAAAGATTATATTCTCGCTCAAGTCTAAAGGTGATGATGCCTTGCTTCGCGCTATTATAGAGCAATTAGAAAAGGAAAACCTTGCCATTGTTTCAGCCGCAAAACTTGTGCCTTCCTTGCTTAGCCCTGAAGGTGTGCTCACAAAAACGCAGCCAAACGATTATATTAAAGACAATCTCAACTATGCCTTGCCTATTACAAAAAGCCTAGGTGCTTTTGATATAGGGCAAAGTATGGTTGTCAAAGATAATGTTGTTATTGCTGTTGAATGTCTTGAGGGCACTGATGCAACCATCATTAGGGGCGGAGATTTGGGCGCGCACGGCGATAAGCAATGTGTGCTTGTAAAGGTTTTCAAGCAAGGACAAGATACAAGAGCAGATTTGCCTACTATAGGACTAAAAACTATAGAATTATTAATAGAAAAAAAATACTGCGCACTTGTAATTGAAGCAGGCAAGAGTATTTTCTTCAATAGAGAAGAAGCAATAGCGCTGGCAAATAAGCATAATTTTGTCATTTGGTCTATAAATAAAGACGCATTTTAAAATTAAGGTATTTCTTATGTTAAATGAAGTATACAGCATTAAGGGTATGACCTGCGCAGCTTGTTCAAGGCGTATTGAAATGCGCCTTGCAAAGGTTGAAGGCATTGAAAGTGCAACTGTGAACCTTGCAACGGATAAACTGCATATTTCTTACGATAAGAAAAAAGTGAGTCAGGAAAATATAGAAGAGCTTGTGCAAAAACTTGGCTTTAGTGCAAGCAAATGGCAGGCAAGAGACGAAGATAATTTTATTGATAATTCAAGTGAAAGAAGTCAAAAAATAAAGCTTTTGCTTTCACTGCTTCTCACAATTCCTCTTTTCTATATTTCAATGGGACAAATGGACTTTATTCAAAAATATATTGCTCTTCCTATACCTGAATTTCTCAATCCGATAACAAATCCAATAAATTTTGCTTTAATGCAATTTAAACTTGCTTTTCCCGTGATGCTTATTGGCTATAAATTCTATACAGGCGGTGTTAAGGCTATCTATCATCGCGCGCCAAATATGGACTCGCTTATTGCTGTGGGCACTTTGGCGGCCTTTGTTTATAGTCTCTACGCACTTTATAAGCTTTATACTGGAGATGTGCATTATCTGCATCAGCTCTATTTTGAATCCGTTGCCATGATTATAACATTAATTTTATTAGGCAAATATTTCGAAGCCTTAGCGCGTAAAAAAACAGGCAATGCCATACGCGCACTTATGGACTTAACCCCAAAGATGGCTTTGAAAATAGAAAACGATACAGAAGTTCTTATTCCTCTTGCGCAAGTACAAAAAAACGACATCTTGCTTGTAAAAGCAGGGGAAAATATTCCTTGTGACGGACTTGTTGTAAAGGGCGAGAGTTATGTTGATGAAAGCATGCTTACTGGCGAGAGTAAGCCCTTGCGTAAAACAGTAGACGACTCCGTTATTGGTGGCACACTTAATAAAAATGGCGCTCTCACAATAAAAGCATTGAAATTAGGCAAAGAATCCACACTTGCACAGCTCATTTCTTTTATAGAAGAAGCACAAGCAAACAGACCACAAATAGCCAAACTTGCAGACATTGTTTCAGGCATCTTTGTGCAAACGGTTTTTGTGATTGCAATTATAGTTTCTTTTATTTGGTATCTTAGCGGCGCAGAAGCAAACTTTATTTTACAGATTTTCACTGCTATCTTGCTTATTGCCTGCCCATGCGCTCTTGGTCTTGCAACACCAACTGCGCTTATGGTTGGTATTGGGCGCGGTGCTGAAATGGGCATTCTTATTAGGGGTGCAAGTGCTTTGGAAGTTGCCGCAAAGGCGGATACATTAGTTTTTGACAAAACAGGCACGCTTACCGAAGGACGCTTTAAAGTGCATAGTTTTTATGTAAATAACGAAAAGCAAAGTGCTTTAAGCAAGGAAGAAATACTCGAAATCACAGCAGCACTAGAAAAATATTCTGAACACCCATTAGCAGAAGCTGTGCTCATATCTTATGCAGAAATGCACGAAGGCAACATCAATCCACTTGAAAATGCCGTACACGACTTTAAAGTGCATTCTGGAATGGGCATTGAAGGGCGCATTGGAGAGAATCAATATTTTGTAGGAAATCAAAGGTTTATCAGTGAAGTTGCGCAACTTACTTTAACTCCATTCTTGCTAGAGAAGGCAAATATTGAAGCAAAACAAGGGCATAGTCTTTTGTATATAGCAAATAATGAGGAAGTGCTTGCCCTACTTAGTGTTGCAGACATTATTAAAGAAGGCACAAAAGAAGCGATAAAAACTTTGCAATCTCAGCATATTGAATGCATTATGCTCACAGGCGATAATGCGCAAGTTGCAGAAAGCATTGCTGAGCAAGTGGGCATAAAGCAAATCCATGCACAAATGCTTCCGCAAGAAAAGCTTGAAATTATACAGCAATTACAAGCTAAGGGGAAGAGGGTTGTTATGGTTGGCGATGGTATAAATGACGCGCCAGCCCTTGCCCTTGCTGATGTGGGAATAGCTATGCATAATGGCACAGATGTAGCAATAAATTCAGCGGATATGGTGCTTATGAGACCAAATCTGGGTCTTGTTACAAAGTCACTCTCGCTTTCAAGAGCAACTATAATTAATATTAAGCAAAATCTTTTTTGGGCATTTTGCTATAATATACTTTGCATACCTGCTGCTGCCGGCATACTCTATCTTTTTGGCGGTCCGCTTTTAAATCCAGCCTTTGCTGCCTTTGCTATGACCTTTTCATCGCTTTCTGTTGTGCTCAATGCTTTGAGATTGAAGAGAGTAAAGATTTAACTTAATGTGATAGATTTTGCCCTACACCAACTTTAAAGATTAAAGCAAAGTTTTTATAAGTAGAAAATTGGTGTGAGGACAAAATCCTCATATTAAAGAAGTATTTGTTAAAAACATTCTTTTGCTATTTTTAGGCACAAATCAGCCTTATTTAATGTATACAAATGCACACCAGGGCAGCCCACAGAAAGAAGTTCTTTTATTTGCTTAATAGCATGTGCAGTGCCGTATTCTTTAACAGCTGCATCGCCACCTTCTGCGTGAATCTTTTCAAGTTCAAAGTAAAGTTGTGAAGGAAGATTTGCGCCGCATAGGCTCATTGTTCTTTTAAGAGAAGCAAAGGACATGATAGGCAAAATGCCTGGAATAACAGCTATATTTATATTGTAGCCACGCAGTGAATTTACAAGCGCAATATATTCACGCACATCAAAAAAGAGTTGTGTGATAAAAAAATCCGCGCCTGCAATGGCTTTTGCTCTTGTATAGTGTTGATCAAGAGCAAAGGTTTTTGATTCTGGATGCGGGGCAGGGTATGCTGCCGCAGATAAGCCTAATTCAGGATTGAATTTTTTAATGAACTTTATCAAATCTTCTGCGTGAACAAAAGGTTCTTTCGACCAGTCAATCTTTCTGTCTTTTGGTTCATCACCGCGCAAAGCAAGCACATTGTCTATATTCGCTTTTCTAAGTGAAGTAAGAAAGTCTTTAATCTTATCTATAGATGCGCCAACGCAGGTAAAGTGCGGCATAGGTTCTACTTCAACTTTCTTCATGCGTGTTGCAATTTCTAAAGTGGCATCTTGTGAAGAACCACCTGCACCATAGGTCACAGAAGCAAATAAAGGGTTAATTTCTTTTAGCTTTTCAACGGTATCAAAGAAAGAATCCCATTGTGATATTTCTTTTGGAGGAAAAAATTCTATAGAACAAAAGGGCTTTTTTTGCTCTGCTATCAAATCTACTATACGCATATATATTCTCCTTAGAGTTTAGATTATTAATCATTATGTATTTATTACTATATCAAGATATATTTATATGTCAAGTTTAAAATGAAACTATGATTTCTTTTGCCTTCGGCGACCAAAGGAAATAATTTCCTTTGGAAACCTTAGCATG
>CAYJHE010000031.1:0-17289 GCA_964369675.1 uncultured Desulfovibrionaceae bacterium
TGATATTGAATTGTGTGAAATATAGCCATAATGTTTTCTCAAAATAAATAGATTGGCATATGTCTAATGGAGTACTACTCTTGCTTATGTATGGCATTGGGCACGGAATTTTAGCTGTTTTAGCTGGAACATATGTTGGTTTTGTACAAAAACTATCACAAAGCAACAAATATTCAAAGCTCTCGCTTTATTTCAAATATATGCTGGCTATTGTGATGATGTTTATTGGATTTTATATGTTTTACTTAGCTTTTGAATTTTAGAAAAATTTTCTTACTTCAAATACGCTAGTCCGTCTAACCATGTTTTAACAAGTTCTTCGCTTGGCTTTGTTGTTTCATTATTGATAAGCAGAGCATCTTGAACTTTAGCTCTAGGCAAAGCCCTTTTGATATTATCGACTATTGAACCTATAGAGCTTGAGCCAGCTGTTGAAAAAACACGCACTTCTTTATCTGAGAAGTCATAATTTGCAAGAAATTTATACATAAAAAAAGGCATGTCATTAAACCAAATTGGGAAACCAAGATAGATAGTTTCGTATGCATCAATACTGTCTAAATTATGTAAACGGCTTTGTTTTGCCATTTCTTCTTTTTTCTCTGCGCTAGGTTGAGTTATATTTTTAACAAAAGGAAGATAGAGTGAAAGCATTGAAATTTCATAACAGTCTGCTAAACTTTCTTTTTTAATGATTTTTGCTAAGCTATCTGTCTTATTAGTTAAAGAAAAATAGACAATTAAGGATTTATTTGAATTTTCCATACTACTCTTCACTTCCTGTGCAAAAACATGATTTTTTTCAAAACAAACAAAAGAAAACACTAGACAGAGAATACATATATAATGCTTTTTCATTAAAAAGCTCCTAAGGCACAATTTACACCAATTATAAGGTAATTCAATAATAAACTACTACTCTAAGCATAGAATATTTATGCATAAAATGTTAGAAAGAGAAAGTCTACTTACTTGAAGTTGTAGATGCTTCGACATTTACCCTTGCATCTACCCTACTTTGTTTTAAATAGTCTTTATTCAAATACATTTTCTTATCAATTAAGGCATACATTTCATCAAACTCTTTTCTTGTAACTCCATTAAAAAATCCATAACCAGACGCAATTGAAAAATGTCCTTGTTTATCTTGATTATGTACTAAAACAAGTTCGTTCATTTTTTCAAGTTTTTCATCTATAATTTCTTCAGTGGCAGAATCAATTATACAAATAAATTCATCACCGCCAACCCTATAGACTTTACCAAGTTTTCCAAAACATTCAAGCAAGATAGTATGAGCACTTATGATTGCAGCATCACCCTCCATATGTCCATACACATCATTTATGTGCTTAAGATTATTCATATCAAAAATAAGACACCAAAAAGATTTAACAGTGTTTTTAAATTCTGTGCTTTCAAATAAGTCAAATAATTCACTTCTGTAGGCACTTGCATTATAACCTTGTGTCAAAAGGTCTTTAAAAGAATATTCTAAGAGCATTGTCTTTAATTTATTGATAACACGAGCTATTAATCCTACTTCATCTTGAGTAAAAAATCTTTGTTCTATAGCAATTTTCATATTACCTGTATAAGAAATTCTCGTCACATTATCAAGAAGAGCAAGAAGCTGATTAACAACAATATTTATAGAATATCTTACCAAAAGATAAACAACAAGAGTTGCTATAACAGTGATGAAAATGCCTGTAAAAATAACATCATTCACTAAATCAGAATTTTCTTCAAGCGCTTTTTCCATTGTAGCTACTTCATATGCATAATAATCATCAAGACTTTTAAAAAAAGCTTGAGCAATGGGGGTTACGCTATTTAAAGCAATAAGTGCCTTTTCAAAATCATTTTCAAAAAGCTTTATATCAGCAGAAAGAAGCATGATTTCTTTATATTTATTTTTTTCTTCTATAATTCTTTTAAATTCAACTTTTCTTTCACCTACTAGCCTAAGATAAAAACTATCCATAGCATTATCTAATTTCTCGTATGAAAGCATATAGTTATTATAAACTAGTTCTCTGTTTTCTTGTGTGCTTTGTAGTAAAATGTCTCTGCCGTTAACTCTACATGCCCACATGTAGCTTCTCATTTGTTGAAGCAATACTCTGTTTTCAAGATTATCAGTTAATATTACTTCTGTATTAGCATCAATCTTTTGTATAGATGAAACAGAAACATAACCTGTGCAAATTACAAGAAGAAGTACAAAAACTTGTAATGGAATAAACTTCCTTATTACTGGTACATTTAAAATCCATTTTTTATAAAATTCAAACATATATAGAAAAACCTGATAGGCAAAAGGTGTGAAATATAAGAGAAGAAAAGAAAATAAGAAGAAGAAAGGAAGTTCAATTTTTCAAGCGATACAATATCAAAAAAAGCTCTTTGTGTCAACTTTTCTTCGAATAGCTTAAAGCACTTATAGTCACACTCTGTAAAAAAATGTATGCGTTTAAAATTTTTTTTAGATATTTTTTACTTGATTTCATTCTTGATAATAAGTAGTTTAGAGACATATGATACATATTTTAATAGAGGTATAAATGAATTATTTCTTTATAAAAAAACAACACTTTTTTCTTTATCCTTGTGCTTTTCTTTCTTTAATACTCTCCTCGCCTGTTTATGCCTCTGAAAAACAAGAAGAAAATACTACAAACTCATCTAATACACCTATAATAGCTGAAGAAAAAAGTAGTAATGTGAAAGAAGAGCAAAAGAAAGCTCTCACTATAGAAGAAAAAAATATTAAAGATGCGCTTGATGTAAACACGCTGTATGAGCAAGGACTTTTGTATTATACTGGAAGTGTTGTCAATCAAGACTATAAAAAAGCTTTAGAATTTTACACCTTAGCAGCTGATGCTGGACATAGCAAAAGCCAATATGCCCTTGCAAAGATGTATGAAGAAGGTAAGGGAACAGAAAAAAATGCGAAACTTGCTGCACAATACTATTTAAAAGCTTCTAAGCAAGGTAATTTAGAAGCGCAAAACAGCTTAGCTCATCTTTTTTATAGAGGAGAGGGAGTGAACCAAGATATTAAACTTGCTTTCCAACTCTACAAAGAATCTGCCGATCTAGGGCTTGATATTTCACAATTCCATGTAGCAACAATGTATAATAAGGGCGAAGGAATTGATAAAAACGAAAAAAAAGCCTTTGAGTACTATGAAAAAGCAGGAAAACAAGGACATGCTCTTTCTCTTTACAACCTTGCCTATATGTACAAAGAAGGCATAGGAACAAGTAAAAACTATAAAAAAGCCCACGACTACTTTCTTGAAGCCTCAAAAAAAGAATTGCCACAAGCCCTTACAAGCCTTGGTCTTTTGTATGAGCACGGTCTTGGTGTAGAAAAAGATTATAAAAAAGCTTTTGAATACTATAGTAAAGCAGATGACAAGGCGGATGCTGACGCATTACATCATATAGCCTCTCTCTACGACAGAGGTCTAGGCATGGAAAAAGATGCTACTAAGGCTTTTGAATTTTATGAACTTTCCGCAAAAAAAGGAAGTACTATTTCCTTATATAATGTTGCAAATATGTATTTTTATGGCGAAGGTGTTGATACAAATAAAGCACAAGCACTCAAGCTCTATCAAAAAGCAGCAGAAAAAAAGCTTCCAGACGCACAATACGCTCTTGCTCAAATATACCATTTTGGCTCAGTTGAAGCTAAGGACTTAACTAAAGCACTCAATTTATACGAAGAAGCAGCAAGTCAAAATCACATCTTTTCTTTAATCACTCTTGCGGATATCTATCTTGAAGGTATAGATGTGCCAAAGAACGAAACAAAGGCTTTTGAATATTATAAAAAAGCAGCTGAATTAGATAGTGCAGAAGCTCAATTAAAGCTTGCTCATCTTTATAATAGAGGAGTAGGCATTGAGCAAAACTTTAATATGGCTGTGAAATATTACGAAATAGCGGCAAATAAAGGTTTATTAGAAGCACAGTATAATCTTGCAAATCGCTATAATAATGGTGAAGGTGTTGCACAAAACTTTGAAAAAGCTCTTAAGTATTACACCCTAGCTTCAAAGCAAGGCAGTCCTCATGCCTTTAATAATTTAGCCACTTTATACTATTACGGTGACGGCGTAAAGCAAGACATTACAAAAGCTTATGCCTATTTTCTTGTAGCCTATAGTTTAGAAAGTAATGAAAAAAGAAAAACTATTCTTTCTGAGATTAAAAAAGAAATGTCTGAGAAGCAAATAAGTGAAGCAGAACAAATGAAAGAATTAACCTTGAGTGAATTAGAGAAGCTTTAGTAAAAGAGTTTAATTTCTCTTAAACTATAAAAAAGGCTATACATTTAACATGTATAGCCTTTATTTTATGAGTATTATGCTTTTTTATTACTAACTATTTTTAAGATTATTCACTATATTTGAAAGCTCTTGAGCTTGTGTTGAAAGAGAAATAACAGCAATAGAAGCTTCATTCATTGCATTCTTTGTTTCTTTTGCAGTATTATTGATAATATCAATTGCTGAGGTCATTTCTTCAACAGTTGAAGATTGCTCTTCACTTGCTGTAGCAATTGTGCGCACACCAGCAGCACTAAGGTCAGCCATTTCAAGAATGTCTTGTAAAGCTTCACCACTTTGAGTTGCTAATTGTGTTGCATCTTCAATAGCTTTTACAGCAATATCAACTTGTTTTACGTTTTCTTCAGTACTAAGTTGAATCGCAGAAATTGCATTTGCAACATCAGTAGTTGAAGTGATAGTTTTTTCAGCAAGTTTTCTTACTTCATCAGCAACAACAGCAAAGCCTCTGCCTGCTTCACCAGCTCTAGCTGCTTCAATAGCGGCGTTCAAGGCAAGAAGGTTTGTTTGATCGGCAATATCTGAAATAACGCCCATAACTGTATTGATTGATTGCGCATGTTCAGCTAAGGCACTCATATTTGAACGAAGTGTGAGTGAATCTTCACGCACATTTGTGATAGCATTCATACATTTCTTAGTAACATTAGCACCTGCAATGGCTTTTTCTCTTGTAGTATCAGTGATTTCAGCACTTGATACAGCATTCTTTGCCACTTCAATGATGGTAGTATTCATTTCTTCCATACTTGTTGCAGTTGCTTCAATTCTTAATGCCTGATCGCTCACGCTATTTGTTGATAGCTCAATTTGTGAAGAAAGTTCTTCTGAAGCAGAAGCAACAATATCAACAATACCTTCTAATTGTCTTGCAGCATCTAAAAGGCCTTCTTGACGCGCTCTTGAAGCTTCTTCAGCTGCTTTATTTGCTGCAGCTTGTGCTTTTTCAGCTTCTATAACTGCTTGCTTTGCTTCATCAGTTGCTTTTTGTGCTTCGGTTACCATGCTTGCGATTTTAGAAACCATAACGGCAATACCACGAGCTAACGCACCAATTTCATCAGGTCTATTAATACATTTTTCAACCTGCCCTTCTTGTTCTTTTGTAACTGTAATATTACCTTCTGCAATATAGGCTGCAATCTCAGAAGCTTGGCGTATTGGTATTGAAATGTCTCTTGCAACAATTGTTATAATCACACTTGCAACAATTGTTATAAATAAAGCAAGTAAGGAAATATCAAAAACAAGTTCATCAGCTGATGCATTAAATTCAGCAAGAGGGGTGTCAATAAACACATACCAGCCATAATCAACAACTTCTGCAAAGTGCCCTACAGATTCAACACCTTCAAAAACAAATTGAGCCTTGCCATGTTTTAATCTGCTTATATCTTTTGTATGGATTAAGCTAGAATCGTTTGTGCCTATATACTGTTCTTCGCTATCCATCAAAATATCAAATTTTGAATTATAAACATAAGTTCTTGTTGAAGGGAAAAGCTCTAATGTTCCCGCAGTTTTTGCATACATAGTAGCAAGGTCAATAATAAATGACATTGTTCCTATTACTTGACTACTGTTTTGATTGCTATAAACAGGAATTGAAATATAAGCTGAATATCTGCCTGTAGAAGTAGATTTTCTTGCTTCTAAGCCGAGTTTTCCTGAAAGAGCGTCTTTAATTGAATCGTATCTACCAACATCAATTCCTATACTTTTTATTTCAGTGTTTGCAATAACAAGACCTTTGTCATCAGTCAAATAAGTAACTGTAATATCAGGATATTCACTCTTTGCTTTGGTGAGATATTCACTTACATAGACTTGTCTTTCTTGGAAGAGCGCAGAACTTTGGTCTTCTAAAGCAAGTTGAACAAAATCTTTAACAGTGTTTAGCCTACTCGTTGTATAGGCTATTCCCTTCATATAGTTCATAACATTGTTTAATTCATTTGCTTGCACAGAGGCTAGCTCTTGAAGTTGAATGTCTGACTGTGAAGTGAATTCCTCCCTTGCTATATAGCCAGCAACGGATGCTAATACAATTAAGCCAATGACTGTTGGGAGTAGAATGTATAGCAACATTTTTTTCAATAGGGTTAGACGCATAAAATACTCCAGTTTTAAATTTATTAGATTAGTGGTTTCACATTAAATTCAATACCACTCCAAAACATAATCGCCTAAAACAAAAAAAACTTTAGTTAAATTATAAGTGAATCTACCTTTCTGAACACGATGTCCCTTGAGAAAAACAGGTAAAACATCTATGGTGTTTGAGCATGACCTTATATTCCATTATTTCATGCAAGCTACTTGCCATATTATAGTCGTCATCATCATCGACTAATGTACACGGATATATATGGATTTTACTATTTTTCTTGGCAAGCATAGCACTATAAGCACACATAAACTTCTCTCTTTGTTCCTTTGTTTTATAGCTTGTCATACAGTTTTCAGTTATGTATGGAGTGCTTGGATTTTGAAAAGGAAGAAGCAAGTCAGGGAAGGTAATAAGAAGAATATCTAAAGGAAGAGCGTATTTTTTAAAAACTTCAGTATATTGCTCTTTCAAGTCATCGTAAGAAATATTCTGTCTGATTTGTGCTGCAATTGAAAGTGAAAAACCTTCTTCAATCAGTCTTTTCATATTTTGCATAGCTAAAGCAAAATTACCCTTCCCTCTATTTTTATCGTGCTCAGCTTCGATTGGTGAATCTATGCTTACACGAAAAGAAAGTTCATGCTTTTTATTCTTTAATGCACGCACTTTTTCAAATGCTTGAGACAGTGGTTTAGTGGCATTAGTAAGCACAAAGCAAGGTTTAAAATCTAAAGCATAGTCTAAAATTTCAAGAAAATGCTTATTCATAAACGGCTCGCCGCCAGTAAAGGAATATTGCTCAACATTAATTTCTAAAGCTTCATTTAAAAATGGTTTAACATCATCTAGTGTAATTAATTCAATCCTGTTTGATGAGCCACCTTCAAAACAAAATGGGCAAGAAAGATTGCATAATGTGCCAGTATGAATCCATAGTTCTTGTATTTTACCAGTTTTAATATAGCCTCTTTTCTCTCCTAAAGGAGTAAGTAGCCAATGTTTATCTTCTTTGTGATGATTTTTTTTCACATAGGATTGAAGCTCTTTGTTAGCGATAAGGTAATCATGAGTACCATGTGAGGAATGTGAGGAATGTGAGAACTGTTCTGCAATATTAACTTGTCTTTCTTTTAACATAAAAGCCTCTTATATAAATAGTCTTAAATACTGAAACTTTGAAAGCAGCAAATAGTAACAAGTTTCAATACTAAATACAAGAAATTTTATCATGATTAAAGAAGTTTGCATTTCATTGCATAATCAACTATGCTCACACATATCTACAATGCAAGGTTTACTTATGAATCAAAATAAAATCGGTATTATCGGCGGTTCTGGTTTATATAAAATGCAAGAACTGCAAAACATCAAAGAAGTAGAACTCAAAACACCCTATGGTAAAACATCCTCACCTCTTATTATGGGTGAAATAGACTCTATTCCACTTGTTTTCTTAGCAAGGCATGGAGTAAAGCATTCACTGCTTCCAAGTGAAGTTCCCTACAAAGCAAATATCTTTGCTATGAAAGAGCTTGGCGTGAAGTACTTACTCTCTGTTTCTGCAGTTGGCTCTTTGAGAGAAGAAATTAAGCCCGAAGATATTGTTATTGTTGACCAATATATAGATCATACAAAGAATAGACTTTCTACTTTTTTTGGAAACAATATTTTAGCTCATGTATCAATGGCAAAACCTACCTGTAAGGCTATAAATCAAATACTCATACATTCAGCAGAAAAAATACTTGCAAAAAACAAAGTCCACAATAAAGGCACATATATAGCCATTGAAGGGCCGCAATTCTCCTCCTATGCAGAATCTCACTATTTCAGACAAATAGGGGCTGATGTCGTTGGTATGACAAATATGCCAGAAGCAAAACTCGCTATGGAAGCTCAAATAGCCTATAGCTCGATGGCAATGGTTACAGACTACGACTGCTGGCGAACTGATATTGAAGAAGTAAATGCGCAAATGGCGATAGCCCATTTAATGGCAAATGCGCAAAACTCTCAGTCGATTATCAAGGACGCAATTAAGGAAATTGCCAAAAAAATGCCTAGCTCACTTTCGCATAAGTCACTAGAAAATGCCCTGCTGACAGATATTCAAAAACTTGCAGAAGACTCTGAACAAAGACACATTCTTGACACGCTATTAAAATAAATTATCTTTTAAAAAGTTCTTTTATATATTGTAGCAAGGGATTTTTTCCCTGCCAATAACATTCTTTGATTTTTTCTAAGTCCATACCAAGTGCATTACATATTAAGACAGATTGATTTATACAAATTATCTTCAAAAAACCATGCTTTTGCCAACGCCGAAAAGAAGTTTGTATGGCTTTGCCTGTACTTTGTATTTTTCCGTGTTCTCGCGCTTTTTTTACTAAATATACATCTTCTAAAATAGGATAGATTGGCAAATTCCATGCGCTAAAATCTTTTTTTCTCACAAACAAAGCTTGATCACCATAGGGTAATTTTAAATAATGTGAACGCAAATTTGTAAAATATTCTAATATGTTAATCTTTATTTTTCCCCAAAAACCTTGCTCAAAATCTGAAAATAAAGCAAAATCAAAATAACCTAAAAAACAATCTTCATTTTCAAGAATATTTCTTACAGAACTATCCCAAGAAGTAGGCAAGAGAGAATCTGCATGCAAGAAAAGAAGAATTTCGCCACTTGCTTGTTCAAAAGCCCTTTGTAATTGTATTGCCCTGCCCTTTTCACTTATAATCACTTTATCTGCATATAATTGCGCAATTTCACGCGTTTTGTCAGTGCTATTGGCATCAGCTACAATGTATTCAATATTAAAAGCTGAGGGCATAGAAAGAAAGAGTTTTTCAAGATTTTTTTCTTCATTAAGCGTTGGAATAATAAGAGAAATCTTCTTTGGTATGTCTTGAACAAAGTCTACATCTGAATAGCAAGGCAGTAAGAAATAAGACAAGGCATGTTTATGTATCTTTGCCATTGTTTGTTCAAAAACTTTTTCACTTCCCCATGTTATATCTGAAAATATATCAGATAGTTGTTCTTCATTGCATTGTCCATTTCCTGTATCAAGAGCAAAAGCAATTAGATAATAGCCCCCGTCTTGTGCTTTTCCTATAACACAATCGTGTGTTTCTAATGAGTAAAGGGCTTCATCAAGTAATTCTTTGCGTATACTTGGGCAATCAGAACCTATAATAACAATTTTCTTTCTCTTCACTTCATCAAAACTTTGACTAGCATGCATACATGCTGAAAAAAGCTTTTGCCCTAAATCACCCTCAACCTGTTCAACAAATTGAATTTTATTTGTAAATTCAGAATAAAAATCTTCACTTTGTAGTTCTTGAAAAGGCCTTTTTTTAACTTTTTCATAAAGGCTATTATAAAGCCAATCTTGCATTTGAGAATTTGTTCCATTAGAAAAATGCAATTGTACGGTAGATTTTGTAAGAAAAGCTTCATAAAGAATAAATTCCGTCATCTCTTTTTGTAAATTAGCAGCATTTTCTGCGCCTATTGCGGGAATAAGCCTAGTCTTACTTTCACCAGCTTTAGGAAAGCGAGAAATAAGTAGAATGAGAGAATCTTGCATACACAAACCTTTATTTAATATTTAATCTTTTCTTTGCCTTAGATAGCCTTAATGACAAGAAAAGCTTAAATATTTTTGCGACAAAGGGTGTGAACTTCTTCTTCTTGTATTGCTGAGCAGCTCTTTGAATGGCACTAGCCTTTGTAGGATAAGGATGAATAACTTCTGATAAAGCAGATAAGCCCATATTTGCCTTCATAGCAGTTGAAATTTCACTTATCATTTCACCTGCATGCGAAGAAACAATAGTAGCACCTAATATTTTATCCTTGCCCTTTTGACACATGATTTTAACAAAACCGCGCTCTTCTCTATCTGTAATTGCTCTATCAACTTCACTCATAGCAAAAGAATAAAATTCTACAGCAATATTCTTTTGCCTTGCATCGTCTTCATACATGCCAACATGCGCAATTTCAGGCTCAGTATATGTGCACCAAGGCATTATTACTGAAGAAAGTTTCTTCTTTCCAAAGAATAAGGCATTTTGTACAACAATCTGCGCCGATATTTCTGCTGCATGGGTAAATTTCTGCTGCATACAGCAATCACCGGCGGCAAAAACATGTGCATTGCTCGTACGCAAAAAGTCGTCTACCTTGATTCCTGTCCTTGTGTCAAAGTCAATTTTTGCTTTTTCAAGACCAAGATTTTCTACATTTGGAGCTCTACCAAGACCAATGAAAAGAGCTTCAACCTCTATTACTATCTTTTCTTTGTTCTTTTTTTCTATATATATTTTTTTAATATTGCCGTTTTTTTCTACCTTTGTAATAACGGCATCAAGCAAAATATTAATGCCTTCTTCCTCAAAAACTTCTGCCAAAATTCTCGAAGCATCAGGGTCTTCCTTAGGTAAAAACTTTCCTCTTTGAACAATGCTCACCTGAGAGCCTAAACGCGAAAAAGCCTGTGCAAGTTCAGAGCCTATAGGACCACCGCCTAAAAAAAGCATAGATTTAGGCAAAGAATCAATTTCAAAGATATTTTCATTAGTATAATAATCTTCTTCACTCAAACCCTCAATAGGCAGATGCACAGCCCTAGCCCCTGTTGCAATCACAGCTTTATCAAAATTTAAAACTTGATTATCTATTGCTATACTATGTTCATTGAGAAAACTTGCTTCACCAAAAAAAACATCTATACCCAAGCTTGTGAACCTTGCAGCAGAATCGTGCGCAGAAATACGAGCGCGAATTTGACGAACTTGTTCAAAAACAAGTGAAAAATCAATATCTTGTTCAACTATTGAGACATTTGGAGCAAAGGCATGCTTTTTCTTTATTTCCTGTATTATTTTTGCAGAAGAAATTAGCGATTTTGAAGGTACACAGCCAGTATTTAAGCAATCACCGCCCATTAAATGTTTTTCAATCAATGCTACCTTAGCACCTAAACCAGCAGCTATAATAGCAGAAATAAGACCTGCTGAGCCTGCACCAATAACAACAAGATGATAAAGATCTTTTGCCTTTGGATTTACTTTGTCTTTTGCTGAAACATTTTCTAAAAGAAGAGCATTATGAGAATCATTATACAAATTGTTATTATAGTCCATTGATAACTCCTTTTGGTCAATTCAATAAACAGAAAGCTTCACAAAAACAGCCGAAAAAACAATTCAAAACAAGAGAAATAAAAACTCTTATTAAACATTATAGAATAAACAATTTAAAATCAAATTAAATAAAAAAGCTCTTTGGATAGTTATTATCCAAAGAGCTTTAGTTTCATAAGAAAATGAAATTAGAATTTATAACGGAAGTTAGCCATAAATGAATGTTCATTTGAGTAGTTAGATAGTCTGTAATCGTAGTCTAAGTTGAAAGAGTATTGTTCTTTCACAAATTCAACACCAAGACCGAGTTGGAAAGTTACTGGATCAAAAGTATTATTCATAAATCTTGATTCGTTTCTTACGCCAACAACAGTAACTGCTTCAACATCATCTAAGTCACCAAAAGCAAATTCAAAGCCAACATTTGCATGAGGAATAACGCTTACGCCAGTGTCAGTCATGAATTCTTTTTCAACTCTAAGACCAAGAGGAATAGAGAATACTGTTGCATTTTGGCTACCAAAATGTACGCGATCCATGTAGTTTACAGAATCAACATTTACATTTGTTAAACGAAGTCCTGCATATGGAATGAGGTCAACAGCTTCAGTTTCAAGACGGTATTCAGCAACAGCACCTAGAGTGATACTATTAGCAGAATAGTCTTCTTTCTTAGCATTCAAGCCACTCATTTGATTTTCTGTTCTGATATAACCAAGGTCAGCTTTCACAGTGAGAGCGTTCATTGTGTAAGTAGCATATAAAGATAGTCCGTAGAATTCAGCATCGTTGTCTATGAGTTGTGAAACAGCTGAATCTGATTGACCTGATTGAATTGCAGCACCGATAACAATATTATCAGACATTGTTATATCAGCACCTACGTTAATACCAAAGGTATTTCTTGTGTAAGAAGTAGATGTGTATTCATTTGAAGTTTCGTATTCAAAGTCTGATGAATAGATATTTTGATACATTGGTTGAATCCATGCTGAATATTTCTTTTGGTCAACATAGACAACTTTTTCTTCAATTACAGTGATTGAATTTTCATTAACAATCACAGCTTCTTCTTCTGCAACAACTTTTGTGAAAGTTGTTTTATTGTCTTGACGGCTTGCCAAGAATGTTAAATTTGCTGTGCTTTCATTAGCAATAGTAGCTCCTGAAATTTTCTTGCTTTCAGCTTCGTGTTTACTATAGCTATTGCCGTCATAAGTTGACAATTTTTGAGCCTTGTCATAAACAGAATCGTTAGTAATGTTAGCAGCTTGAGCAGAATCAACACCTGCTAAAAAGATAGCTGCAAGAGCAATGCTACCAAAAGTGTTTAACATTGCACACTTTTTAAGAACTGCGAGATAACGGTTTTTTAAATTTGTATGTGCATTCTTATTTTGCATAATAAAACTCCTTAATTATGTGTTATACTTACTCACATGCACTATATATATACTAGAATTTGAAACAAGTCAAATGTGTAAAATTTTTTTTACAAAGCAACAAATAAGTTGTAATATGCTTATATTATTTACTTTTCAATAAAAACAAGTAAGAGCGTAATTTTATAACTATATAAAATCATTTACTATATCTTTTTTCGAAAAAAAGCTCATCAAAGCTAAATTTTGTACAATAAAAAAAGTTAGATACAATTAAAAACTCTACAATAATTTTTCTAATATATTGTAATTTATATATATTTTATAAACAAATCTCAAGAAATTCTTTAGATTTATTCTAAAACTAATTATACAAAAGAGGCTTGCTTAATCTATGCTTAGTAACTATATGTTTTAATATAATTTGAGAAATTTTTATTTTATTTAATTTTACCCTAATTATTTTATCCCTATTGCCGATAGAATTATTGTAGAAACACGAACATCTAAGGAGAAAAATATGTTCAAAAACCAATCAATAGGAACAAAGATTTATACTATTCTTTTTTCTTCTGTCGCAGTAATGTTTGCGCTGATTGTTGCCTTTTACTTTACTATTCAATTTCTTTCTATTTCAAGCGCTGAGCTTTCAAGAGAGCAGATGTTTGATATGCAAGAAGAACGAATCAAGGATATAACCCTTTCTGCTGCAAAGGGTCTTGCACCTCTCATTGCAGGCAAGTCAAGAGAAGAACAACTTAGAATCATCAGCGATTTTTCAGATGATTCACGTTTTGATTTAAATGATGCTGGTTACTTTTTTACTTATGAAGGAACTGTTTGTATTGACCACCCAATTAACTCAAAGTTAGAAGGTGTTGACTTAGGGCAAACAAAAGATTCAAATAATGTCTATTATGTTAGCGAGCTAGATAAAGCTGCTCAAAGAGGGGGAGATTATGTTAGCTATGTCTACCCTAAGCCTGATGGTGTTGTTGCTCCAAAACTTGCTTATGCAGTATATATTCCAGGAACAAAATACTGGTTTGGAACAGGCGTATATATTGATCAGCTTGATGTTTTGAGTGCCGAGCTACAAGATTCCATGCTATCACAAGCATTAAAAATTGAACTCTATCTATTTGTTTCTGTTTTGCTTTTAGTTATAATTGCCCTACCTTTATCCATTAAGATGATACGCTCAATCACACGACCAATAGCAGAACTCACACAAGTTTCTACACGAGTAGCAGACGGTGATTTAAATATCGACTTAGAAGAAGAAAAACTTGGTTCACAAGAAAAATCGTGCAAAAACGAAGTTGTTCTCATGAAAAATGCTTTAAGCAGAATGGTTTCTTCTTTAAAGGAAAAAATACTTCAATCACAAAAAGCAATGCAAGATGCGCAAGAAAATTCAAATAAAGCACAACAAGCCTTATCTACTGCTGCCCAAGCAGAGAAAAGCGCAAATGCAAAAACTGAACACATGCTTTCAGTAGCTAATATGCTTGAAGATGTCGCAAACAATCTCACAACAACATCAAACGCACTTATCTCAACTATCACAGATTGTGAAAATGGCGCATCAGAACAAGCTGCGCAAATAGCACAAACTTCAAATTCAATGGAAGAAATGAATATAAGTGTTCGAGATGTTGCAGAAAAAGCAGGCACTGCTTCAAGCGTTTCTTCAACAACTGGCAAAAAAGCTTTTGAATGTAGACAAATTGCAAACGATGCCATAAAGAGCATGCAAGAAGTGCAAGGATTAACAACTCGTTTAATGGAAGACATGCAAAAGCTAGACTTGAGTGCAAAGTCTATTGACCAAGTTATGGGTGTTATATCTGAAATTGCCGACCAAACAAACCTACTTGCCTTGAATGCTGCTATTGAAGCGGCAAGAGCAGGTGAAGCAGGACGTGGCTTTGCTGTTGTTGCTGATGAAGTAAGAAAGCTTGCTGAAAAAACCATGGCTTCAACAAGTGAAGTTGCTAAAATCATTGTTGAAATACAACAGAGTGCAAGCCAAAGTCTCACACAGACAAGCGCTTCTTTCACTGCCATTGAAAAGGCAACAAATCTTGTTATGCAATCAGGTGAAACCTTAGGTGAAATCACTGAAATGACAAACGATTCAGCAGACCAAGTTCAGTCTATTGCAGCTGCAGCAGAGGAACAATCTGCTTCTACAGCGCAAATCAATGATGCCATGTCACAAGTAAATGAAATTGCTCTTGTCACATCGCAAAGTATGAATGAAGCCACCCTATCAGTCAATGAACTTGCTGAACAAGCAAAAGAGCTTACAAATCTTACAAGAAGCTTAAAAAGCAGTTAAAGTCGCATAAATCTAAACACTTAGATAGCTCTTATTCTAGTAAGGGCTATCTTTGTTTTTAGAGTATGAAATTTATTCATTTGAATGCATTCAATGCTTTACATCTTTTAATTAATACTATATATTTGAAAAATACTTATTTAAATCATATTTGGAGGCATTATGCGAAACTTCAAATTTTTAACCCTCATTGTTTTGGCATCTTTCATGCTATTTTCACCTATTATCGCAGAGGCAGCAGTTATTGCAAAGGTTGTTGCTCTTTCACAAGGTGTAGTTATTGAAAGAAATGGCAATCAAATTGATGTGCAGGTTGAAGATAATATACACGATAATGATACTATTATCACTGATGGCACAGGAAAAGTGCAAATCATGTTTAAAGACCATACATTTGCAAGTCTGAGCACAAACACTATTTTTGCAATGTCTGACTTTAATTTTTCTCAAAATGACGCTTCTTTCACAGCAAACATGACAAAGGGTTTTGCCCGTTTTGTTACTGGTAAGATAGTAGAAGCAAATCCTGATGCTTTCAAGGTAATCACACCTGAAGCTACTGTTGGTATACGCGGAACAACATTCTCAGTATATACTATGGATAGGCTCACAACTGTTTCAACTGAAAACAGCTTTAAAGTGAATAGTGTTGTTGTAAATAATACCGTCATTCCTGTTGGCACTCAAGCAACTTTTGGGCCTAATGCACAACTTGTTATTCCTCCAACTCCTATGACACCTGAAAATAGGCAAGAATTAGTTGACAGAGTGACTATTGCATTTGCACCATCTGCTGTTTCACCTGCATCAACAGACCCTAACAGAATTCCTGTTTACGATGCTGATGCCGTTGTTTCACAAGAACTTCCTTTTGTCTTAGAAGGACAAAATTCTATTGCACAAAGCCCTGAATCATCTGCTGGCAGAGCTGATTCCTCTGAATCTGGAACTTTCAACCCTAACCTCATTCCTGGTGGAGCTACTGGTGGTGGTTCAAGTTTAACTAGTGGAATTGCTGGTTTTGCCCCTGGAACTGCTTTGTCTAGTGATGCTCAAGTTGAACTAGGTGTAAGTTATGATGACGGAAATTCCACAATTTTGACTGATGGATACTTAAAGTTCAAAGTAGACTTAACTACCGGTGGTATTACGGAAGCTGAAGCAAAACTTCCAAATGTGCTTACCGGTGCTGTTGAAACTGTAAACACGAAAGGCACTGGCGTAATTTCAGGCACTAGCTACACTTTAGGTGGCTCTGACTGGAAAGATAATACAGGCGCTAATGACTATACTTCAGGTTGGAATTCATCTGGAAATCTAAATGTCCCTGCAAATACTGCTGATGGAACATTAACCTTCAACCCTTCACCTGGTGGTACCTTTAACGGAAATATTACTGGTATCAATGATTATGATGATTAGTAAGTAATTTTACTCAACAAACAGCCCCTTGTTCGCATGAATAAGGGGCTTATTTTGTGTTTGAAGAAAGCCTTATTAAGGCTCCCTCAAGAGGGAGCTGGCTTGGGAAGCCAGACTGAGGGAGTTGTCAAGAGAGTGCTATCATTAAGCGCCTATGAGAAATGTGGCATTTAGAACGAGGCGACAAAGACGGGGTAAATTTTTTTGTAGGGGAAAGCATTGCTTTCCCAAATATTATTTCTTAAATGTTGTATTGGTTAATATTCAATTCAACTGGCGAGCAATGCTCGCCCCTACGATAGACGATAAGGTAGTCTGTTATAATTATAGTAAAGTTTTAAATCTTTATATAAAAAAAGAACTAGACTCCACGTCAAGCCTTCGGCTTTCCTCTGAGTGACGTATAGATTAATATCATTTGTCACTCAGAGGAAGGGCTTTAGCCCTGACGTGGAGTCTAGTCCTTTAAAGAAGCCTTACGCTTCACCGATACATGCACGAAAT
>CAYJHE010000032.1:0-16828 GCA_964369675.1 uncultured Desulfovibrionaceae bacterium
GATTATTCCATTTTGGAAAAACTCAAAGAAAGGCATGCAAGGGATTTTTCATAAAGTATAGTTATGTTTTAGCCTTCAGCGCCCAAAAGGATTATCCTCACGGAATACTTTTTTTGCCTTCGGCGACCAAAGGGGGTGACCTCCTTTGGTCGCCGAAGGCAAAAAAAAATGAAAATAAGCTTTTCCCTTTCAACTAGACAAAATAAATTCATCACCTTGTCAAGGAGTTGACAGTTAATAGCATAAATGCTATAAGTATATAAATTTTATATTTTTACTCAAAAAGAGCATCTTATGGAAATAATCGGTGAACACTCTTCTTTAAAGGAAGTATTTAAAATACTTAATAAAGTTGCGCCTACAGACAGCACTGTACTTGTTACAGGCGAATCAGGAACAGGTAAGGAATTGCTTGTTCGCGCCTTACATAACAGAAGTTTGAGAACAAAAAAACCCTTTATTCCAATAAATTGTGGAGCAATTCCTAAAGATTTGCTTGAATCTGAACTTTTTGGTCATGAAAAAGGTTCATTTACGGGCGCTATGAGCACAAAACTTGGCAGATTTGAACTTGCTGAAGGCGGGACTATTTTTCTTGATGAAATAGGCGAAATGGAAATGAGTCTACAGGTAAAAATTTTGCGTGTTTTACAAGAAAAGGAAATAGAAAGAGTTGGCGGAAACGGGCCGAAAAAGGTAGATGTAAGAATAGTTGCAGCAACAAACAGAGATTTAGAAATTGAAGTTGAAGCTTCACGTTTTCGAGAAGACCTTTACTATAGGCTCAATGTCATTCCCATTCACTTGCCCCCACTTCGCGAAAGAAAAGACGATATTCTTCTTTTGATAAAGCATTTCTTGCATCATTTTTGCCTAAAAAAAGGACGTGAAGATTTAAAACTTTCTCAAGCCGCACAGCAAATCTTTCTTGCCTATCCATGGTTTGGCAATGTGCGAGAGCTTGAAAACTTCATGGAAAGATTATCTATCTTAGTAGATACAAATTGTGTTGAAGTGGACGATATTCCTGCAAAAATCCTCAATACTGTTGGAAATTTAGAGGAATTGCCGCCCATTAACGCAGAAAGCTATGATGCAATTTCACTCCCAAATAAAGAAGGGGAACAAGAAAGCGCGAACAAAGAAGAGAATAGCAATACAGAAGTAAAAAAACCGCTTCTCTCTTTTAGTTCTACTCCTTCTCACAACACAGACCTAAGTTCTTCTCTTGTAAAGAACGAAGCAAAGGCAAAGGACATTCAAAGCATTTTGAATCCTCCTTCGGCTTTTTCAGATTTTAGTGAAACAAATAAAGCCTTTACCTATCCACACATTTCCGATTTAGAGGAAAGTAAGATGGGATTAAAGGAATTTTTAGAAAGCATTGAAAACAAACTCATAGACGAAGCGCTTGAAAAATGCGACCATGTAAAAAATCAAGCAGCAGAAATACTTGGAATAAAACGAACCACGCTTATTGAAAAGTTGAAAAAAAGAAATTTAGATTAATGTTTTTTTCCTTTTCACCGATACCTTTAACATACACATAGCTTGAGCTTATTTCTAAAACTTTGCAAGCATAAGAAATACTCATAACATAAGAGAAACACAAAGAAAATTATGCCCTACAACAATAAGCATAGAATGAAAAACTTTTCTGTAAAAGCCACTGCTACCACTTTTTTGTCAGTTGCTTTTATACTTGCGCTTATTGAAAATACGCATGCAGCAACATGGCAATGGCAGCCAGCAGGCAGTAATGACAGGGAAAGAATTGTCATTTCTCTTGATTCTCCAAGCCAAAACGTGAGCATTGAAAGAAAGGGAGCAAGGGAACTATCCATACAGATTAATAGTAATGAAAATTTAACGCAAGAAGGAACAAATCCACAAGGCAATTATTTTCATGAAATAACAAAAAATAATAACAGCTTAGACATTGAAACAAAGCAGTCAGATTTCGGTTATATCTATACAAGACCTAATCCAAACACTATAGTCATAGATCTTTACAAAGACCCTATGGCAACTCGATTTTATCCATTTGAAAAGATTGATGAAAACCAAAACAACACAAATAGTATTGCGCAAAACCAAAATACTGCACAAAATGAAAACACTTCACCTTTAGCGCAAAATACACAAACAAACCCAAATACTTATACAGCATTGAATAATGAAATAAATTCCTTAGTCAATCCTGAAACTGTGCAAAATACTACTGTACAAAATACAAATATTCCAAATTCAAGCGCACTTGCGCAGCAAAATACTGCTCCTACTTCTACTGAAAGGCCAGCAACTTTGCCAGTAAACACAAGAGAAAATATAGTAGAACCACCCTTTACTCTGCAAGAAAACAATAATGAACCTAATAGCTTACAAGTAAAGCCTATTCTGCCCTCAAGCCCAACAAAAACAGCTGAGCAAAGAGCCAAAGAAGCGCAAGACAATCTTTTTAACGAAGTGCTCACGCAAGAAAGCAAGAATATACAAGCGCAAAATCCACTTGCTGGCTTATCAGAAGAAGCCACAGGGCAGGCATCTGAAATTGCAGAGCAAGTTAGACAAAACATGCAAGCTAACTTAGCTGAAGAAGCAAGACTTTCGCAAGAACAAGCAAGGCAAAGAGCTGAAGTTTTGCAACAAATGCCATCAAACATTTCTGGCGAGCAAACAACAAGCCCTACAGTTGCTCCTGTTTCAACTCTTGCGCAAAATACAGCACAAAACACACAGCAAAGCCCTGTAAATACACAGCAAAATACTGTGCCAAATTCTGCGCCAAATACTATGCAAGTCCCTGGCGAACAAGCTCAAAATTTAAATCAAAACGCGCAAGTGAGTACACAAGCAAATAGTTCTGAACAAATTCTTCCCAATGACCCGCGTTCCGATATTCGAACAAAGGAAGAAATTGAAGCCGAAGCTTCAAAAATTTCTTACGGAAATAGCTTTAATGCAAAGCTCACCTCTGCAAAGCCTAACAGTATGGAATCTATAGCTATTCCAACTTATACCTTCCAAGGTGAGCAAACAAGCCCTCACGAACTTTCTGCACCTTTTAATCCAACAGCAAAGCGTGTTGATGAAGAAGTTTTTGCCCCAATAGACATAAAAGGTCTTATGGACAAGAACGCCAATCTTTTTGCGCCAGCTGAACCAGATGAACTGGATGGACAGAGTGGACAGGCAGCACAAAGCACTGTCTCTCAAACAGCAAGCGAGCAAAGTCCTGAGCAAGCAGAAGAAAATAAAGCTGAGCAAGAAGGTCAAGCAGAAGAGCCAACAAGTTCGACCACAGAACTTTCTTCCATAGTGCAAGATAGAAAAAGAGATAAAACCGTTACCCTTCCTCCAAAGTACACAGAAGAAGAATTAGAAGCTTTGCGCGCAAAAAATAAGGAAGACCTCACCTTAGAAGAAGCAAAAGCTCTCAATATGAATATTGTCTATCAAGATGCTGAGGGCAATCCTCTTCCTGCCCCTCCCGACCCAAAAGAAAAGCTCGCACTCATGCAGGAATTTTTGAAAACATTGAGATATTTTGAAGCCTTACAACAAGCTGAAGACCTCAAATCAATGCAATTAGACCCTGACCCAAAAATAGATACAGAACTTCGTGAAGACTTACTTTATGATTATATGAATCTGCTCTACAGAGTAAATGCTTTTAGACCTGAAGATCAAGGCACAGCACTCATACAAGCGGCAAACGAAGCAGTCAATTTCAATCCTGAATCTCCTAGAATACCAGAAGCATACAAAAACCTTGCTTTTATCAATATGAGATTGAAAAATTTTGAAGATGCAAAAGCCTATGTAGAACTGCTCATTCAGAGGTATCCAGACTTTGAAGAAGTTCCTCTTTTAATTAAAGATTTATCGCAAGCCATGCTTGATGCTGGTCTTTATGTTGAGGCTGAACAGCTTGCTGAAGTGGTCACGACAAACTACCCTAGCCATGCTTTAGCTAAAGATCTTGCAGTAATACAAGCAAAAGCCATCTACAAACAAGGGCATTTTAAAAAAGCCTTGCCTGTTGTTGACTTTATCACCCTCAGATATCCTGATGCCTATGTAGATGACCCTGAATACTTGCCAATGTATGCTGACATCAAGATTGTAAACGGCGATCTTTTAGATGCGCAAAGGGCTTTGTGGACACAATATAACCTCAATCCCAAAGACCCCAAAGCTGTAGAAACTCTCAATAAAATTGCATTGTTATATTATACAAACAACGAAATTGAAGCAGCATTAAAGGTCGAACAAGAAATTTTAAATAGCTATCCTGAATCTGAATACGCGCCAAAAGCCTTACTCAGACTTGGCGAAAACACACTTATGCCGAAAAATCCTAGCTTAGAGCTTCTTAACGAACTCTATGCCATGCCGCTTCCGCGCATACCTACTTTGCTGTATCAAGAAGTACTAGATAGCTATCCAAATTCGCCAGAAGCTGTAGACGCGCTCACTCGTATGGCTGCCTACAATCTTTATACAAAGGATTATTCACAGGCGATGCAGTATGCAAAAGATGTTATGGCGAAATATCCTAGTAATTTACAATATAATGTAGCAAAAGAAATTTTACTCACAGCCTTTGCGCAAAACCTTGAAAACGCGCTGAGAGAACAAAACTATTCAAGAGCTCTTCTACTTTGGGAGCAAAACCCTGAAATACATGACTATTATCTTCCTTTAGAAAACGATTTAAGGCTTGCTCTTGCGCGTGGCTATCTCAATACAGGTCAAGAAGACAAAGGATTAGAGCTTCTTGAGCCATTTCTTGAGCCATTTCCTGCGGGCGAGCAGAATTTAAGCTATGGGCTTTATGCTTACAATCTCTTTTTGGCAAAGCATTTAAACACTGGTGACTGGAATGCCTTGCTTGATTTAGACGAAAAAGTTAATTCATGGCAAATGCCTCTTGACGTTCGCAATCAACACGACTATACTATGGCACTAGCGGCTGAAAATCTCGGTCTTTCAGCAAGAGCGCTTCCGCTTTGGCAAAAAATTTCACCAGATGAAACATATCCATTATATCAAAGGGCTTATGCCACTTATTTTCTTGCAAGAGACGCAGAACTAAAGCAAGATTTAAGAAATGCATACCAGTATAACCTTGATACACTTGCTATGTTTGAACAATTAACCGAAGAAAGAAGCGAATTTGCCGACCCTCAAAGGATTCGCGAATCTATTGCAGCCCTTATGGACGTAACAGAAGTAGCAGGCAGAATTGCTGAATCTCTTGAATGGCTAGGCAAATACTCGCCCTATGTTTCCCCTGAATCTGCTGACTACGCAGGTTTACAATTAAGGGAAGCACGTCTTTATAGAAAGTTAGGCGATGACAATAGCTGGAGAAGAATACTCACAGAAATTGTCAACCGTGAGCCTGAATCTGTTTTTGGAAAAATGGCACAATCTGAACTCAATACGGACAAACTTGCTAGGGATATCAACAATCTTCTCTAAATACACGCTATTTTCCACGAAATCCTTTTTCTCTCAACACATATCCCCTTATGCTCTTTGCATACAAAATAATACTGATAAACAATGCTTTTCTTGAAGTAAAAGTTCAATAAAATGCTATCTTTAATGAAGGAGTTTGGCATTAAATGCTCATTGTAGGACTAGGCAATCCAGGCGCAAAATATACAAACACAAGACACAACCTTGGCTTTATTCTCGCAGATATTCTTATCGAAGAATTTCAAAACAAAGGAGCGAGAGTTGACGAAATTTCAGCTTCAAAATTCAAAGCTTTATGCTATAAAGTGCAAGCAAATCAACAATTTGCCCCAACCACTTTCTTTGTATTGAAGCCACAAACCTATATGAATCTTTCAGGTGAATCCGTTCAGCCCTTTATGGCATGGCATAATATCAGCCCTGATGATTTATTAGTCATTCATGATGAATTAGATATTCCTTACAATGACTTAAGACTCAAAACAGGCGGTGGCTTAGCTGGTCACAATGGGCTTAAATCCATTGCACAAAGGCTTGGCACTCAAGACTTTCACAGATTAAGAGTTGGCATAGGACGCCCTGAATACAAGGACGACATGGCAAATTTTGTACTTTCAAACTTCTCAGCAAGTGAGAAAGAGCAATTTATAGAAGTAAAGCAAAGCATGCTAGATAAAGTAAGCCAATTTTTAAACAAAAAGAAACATGAAAAGCTAAAATAGCTTAAAAAATTCATAGATAAGGGAAAAATATGCGTAGAAAAAAAACAAAACAAGATTCTCAACACATGGACTACTATCAAGAGCAAGACTATCAAGAGCACATGTATCCAAACAACAGTGAAGCAACCTTGATAAGTCTTAGAGACTTAAAAATTAAATCTATGAATGAACTCATGGATTTAGCAAATGAGTATCACATTGAAAACGCTGCTTCTTTACGCAAGCAAGACCTTATTTTTTCACTCTTTCAAGCCTGCCTTAGCCAAAATGGCGCCTTATTAGGTGATGGTGTTTTAGAAACATTGCCTGAAGGCTATGGCTTTTTGCGCTCACCTCTTTCAAGCTATATGCCTGGTCAAGACGATATATATGTTTCAAACGAAATCATTCGCCAGTTTGGATTAAGAAAAGGCGATTCTGTAGTTGGTCTCATTCGTCCTCCTCGCGCAGGCGAGCATTACTTTACTCTTATGCAAATAAGAGAAGTAAACGGCGAACTTCCAGAAGTAAATAGGCAAACTGTGCTCTTTGACAATCTTACGCCTATCTATCCAGACAAACAGCTTATCATGTCTACTGACGAAAAAAACTATTCAGGCAGAGTGATTGACCTTATGTCGCCCATAGGCAGAGGCCAACGTGGTATTATTGTTGCCCCTCCTCGCACAGGTAAGACAATTCTTTTGCAAAATATGGCAAATGCTATCAATGCAAATCACCCTGAAGTGAAGCTAATTATCTTACTGATAGACGAAAGACCAGAAGAAGTCACAGATATGGTGCGCACAGTAAAGAATGCAGAAGTCGTTTCTTCTACCTTTGACGAACCACCACACAGACATGTTCAAGTCACTGAAATGGTTATCGAAAAAGCAAAAAGAATGGTAGAACACAAGCAAGACGTTGTTATTCTGCTCGATTCTATCACAAGACTTGGCAGAGCCTATAATATAGTTGGGCAATCAAGCGGTAAGATTTTGTCAGGCGGTCTTGATGCAAATGCCTTGCAAAGACCAAAACGCTTCTTTGGTGCAGCAAGAAATATTGAAGATGGCGGCTCTCTTACTATTATTGCTACTGCCCTTATTGACACAGGTTCACGCATGGACGAAGTTATTTTTGAAGAATTTAAAGGTACTGGTAATATGGAAATCTATCTCGATAGACATTTATCAGAAAAAAGAACCTTCCCTGCTTTTGACATAAATAAGTCAGGCACACGAAAAGAAGACCTCTTACTTGATGAAGAAGTGCTTAACCGCGTATGGATTCTAAGAAAATTATTATCGCCTATGTCTGCTATAGACAGCATGGAATTTTTGCTCACAAAGATGAAGGGCACAAAGAATAATAAAGAATTTCTCGCTTCTATGGGTAAGTAGAAAAATAGAAAATAAAATAAAAAGCCTTTGAAAAATTCAAAGGCTTTTTTTTATTGCTTTTTGCTTGCTATTTTCTGTAAAATAAGCGGTAAGAAAAGCCCCATTATAAGGCATAGACCAGCAAAAGCTAGGTCTGTGTTCATTTCAAGTGGCGGCATAGAAAGCAGTATACGCTTGATTGAGCCAAGCATAATGCCTGTAAGTAAAGCTAAAGTGAGGCTATAGTAGTGATTTAAAGCATAGTTGAGCACACGCACAAAGGCTAAAATACCACACATAGCGCCAAGTGCAAAAAATACAATGGTTTTTATATCAAAGTTTGCAATAGCTGAAATAATAAATTCGTATTTCCCTAGAATAACAAGCAAAAAAGAGCCTGAAATACCGGGCAAAATCATAGCGCAGATAGCAATAGCCCCTGATAAAAAGATATAAAGCGGCGTATTTGGCATAGCTATAACAGTGTGCATGCTTGAAAGAAAATAAGCAAAAATAAAGCCAACAATAAAAACACAAAGACTTTTGATATTTCTTTCTGGCAGTTCCTTATACAAAATAAAGGCAGAAGCAAGAATAAGACCCAAGAAAAAAGACCACACAAAAAGAGGATAGTTTGCCAAGAGGTAAACAATGGCTTTTGCAAAGGAAATAATCGCGCTCACAATGCCAAGCAATAAGGGAATCAAGAAAGCAAAGGGAATTTTTGCAAAAGCTTGTTTAAACTTCAAAGAAAAAAACAGTTTAAAAAATTCAGCATCTACAGAGGCAATTGCGCCTAAAAGGTCTTTATAAATACCTGTAATAAACGCAATTGTGCCGCCCGAAACACCTGGAACAACATCAGCTGCCCCCATAGCCAAGCCACAAAAATAAGTTCTTATCATATTTTTATTTTTTTCAGTAGTCATCGTTAAATCCATTTTCATTTAAAGTTTATTTTTACTTTTATAATCGTTGCAAATTTTTCATTTTCTTTGTATAGTAAAAACAGTAGTAATTGTGTGAAGTAGACTATATGCTTAACTTTCTTCTTTGTCTATTTCAAAATTAAACCCATTTTGACTTTATATTGTAACAAAAATGTGATTTATTTAATCTGCTCAAGCTTAAGGAATTATATGTGAGCGTCTATCTTTCTTTTAGCACTGCTTGTTGCTCTCTCACATTTTTAATTTCTTATCTTTTTATCATTATGAGGCACTAACTATGAAAACTGCACAAAAAAACAATACATTAGAACAAGTTGAAACCGAAAACACAAAAAAAAAGAAAGAAAGTGAACAAAAAGAGCCTCACTTGGTTCTTGATATTTCAGACCCTGAATTTTATTCAAACAGGGATATAAATTGGCTAGATTTTAACTATAAAATACTCATCGAAGCTCTTGACCAAGATAATCCACTCTTGGAACAGTTGAAATTCTTGGCTATTTTTCAAAATAATCTCGATGAATTTTTCATGGTTCGAGTGGCAAACGTCTTTTTGCAATACACAAATAATGTAGATTCAATCGGACCTGACCAACTAAGCCCTGCAAAACAGCTTGCCATTATCAGAAAGACAAGTCTTGAACATATGCATATGGCTTATGACCACTGGACAAAGAAGTTACAGCCTGAATTAAAGGCAAAAAATATAGAAATTAAAAAATTTACTTCTCTTTCAAAGACTCAAAAAAAGTTTGTGGAAGATTTTTATCTTAATGAAATATATCCAGTACTTACACCGCAGGCAATCGACCCTACGCATCCAATGCCCATTATTTCTAATCTAAGTATAAACTTCATTTTAAAGCTTCTTGATGAAGCAGGCAATCCCTATTACGCAAGGCTAAAATGCCCAAACAACCTTCCCCGTTTTATTATTGTGCCACATCACAAAAACTACGGCGAAATCGATAGTGCGCCAAATTCTTCGCCGCGCGCGTACGACATCATCTTACTTGAAGAAATCATCAAGGTCTTTATTCATGGTCTTTTCACAGGTTATGAAATTGAACAAATCGGGCTATTTAGAATCACGCGTAATACTGATATAAAGATTGAAGAAGACGAAGCGCACGACTTACTCAGAACAGTGCAGCATATGGTTGAGCAAAGACGTTTTGGCAATGTCATAAGACTTGAAATAAATAATGCCATGCCTGCTGAACTCAAAGAATTTCTTATAGAAAAACTTCGTATAAAACCCTTCCAAGTGTATAAAATAAAAGGAATTCTAGCTTTCTCTGAACTTATAAGTTTATCTGGCATTGATAAACCTGCGCTCAAATATCCAAGCTACACACCCTATGTTCCAAAGGTATTTAAAGAAGAAAATCTTGAAAATCTTTTTGAAACACTCAAGCATAAGGACGTTTTCTTACACTTACCCTACGACAGCTTTTTGCCCATACAAGAGTTTATTAAGCAAGCAAGCCTTGACCCTCACGTCATCGCAATTAAACAAACCCTCTACAGAACGGGTAAAAACTCACCTATTATCAAGGCTTTAATGGAAGCAAAACGCCGAGGTAAGCAAGTGACAGCAGTAGTTGAGCTCAAAGCGCGTTTTGATGAAGAGCAAAATATAACTTGGGCAGAAGAATTAGAAAAGTCTGGCGTTCATGTCGTTTACGGTATACCCGGTATGAAAATTCATGCTAAGCTCTGCCTTGTTGTTCGTAAAGAAGCAGACAGAGTGCGCCGCTATGTGCATATTGGAACAGGAAATTACAATCCAATAACTGCAAAAATCTACACTGATATGGGCCTTCTCACAAGTGAAGATGAAATCTGCGCTGATGTGAGTGATTTATTTAATGTTATGACTGGCTATGCAAGAAAAGATAATTATAAACAATTACTTGTATCACCAAGCACATTAAGAAAATCTCTTATGCAGCTTATTGATGATGAAATTGACTTTCAGTATAAATTCGGCAATGGGGAAATATATATTAAATGCAACCAATTAGTTGATACTGACATCATAAAAAAACTCTATAGGGCGTCTCAAGCAGGTGTGAAAATCCACTTGCAAGTGAGAGGTATGTGTTGTCTGAGACCGCAAATAAAGGGCGTAAGTGATAATATCCGTGTCACAAGTATTGTAGGGCGATTTTTAGAGCATCCGCGTGTTCTTTGTTTCAATCACAATGGCAATAAAAAGGTTTTTATCGGCAGTGCTGACCTGATGACAAGAAACTTAGACAGAAGAATAGAAGTCTTCACGCCTATTCTCAGCCAGCAAATTGCACACGAAATCTTCCTCACTCTTTTAGAATATTTCAGAGAAGACAGTAATGCCTATCACTTGCAAAAAGACGGTAGCTATATACGCAATAAGAAAAAAGACTGTGTGGATGTGCAAAGTGTGATACTTTCTAAAATTGGAACAAGAAAGTACAAAAAGAACTTTTAAATGAGAATGATAAAAGAGAAAAGTTATGCAAAAAAAGAACAGACAAGAAAAAAACACACAAGAAAAACAACCCCTTAACACAGAAGAGAAAGCGTGCGATTGTGCTGAATTGAATAAAAAAAAGCCCACACAGGAAAAAGAAATACACGAAAAAGTAATAAATGAAGAGCAAGAACAAAAACACTTTGATGTTTTCCCTCTTCTCACACGCACTTTTGCTCATGCAAAAAGGGTTGAGCTTTTTGCAGATCAACTTTTTCATTCATTACACAAATTGCACAAGCTTTCTTTGCAAGATAATAAACTCTTGTGCACAGCTGCCTATTTGCACGATTTAGGCTGGATTTATGGCAGGCAAAGTCATAATAAAATCAGCGGTAAAATTATTCGCGAATTTGCAAAAACAAAGAAATTTATTCCGCATGATGAAAGCATAGAACCTGCACTCCAAGCACAAATCCAAGCCATATTAGAAAAAAATCTACACAAATTTAATAAAAATGAAATTATTCTCATTTCTTTAATAGCCCGTTACCACAGAAAAGCAGAACCAAGCCAAAGACATAAATATTACTGCGACTTATCAGAAAAAGACAAGGCAAGAGTTCGCGTGCTTTCAGGCATAATCAGAGTAGCAGACGCACTTGACTACACACACACTTCTGCTGTAAAAATGATTGATACAGAGATTGAAAAAAACGAAATCACTCTTAATCTGCACTGCGATAGCCAATATATAGCAGAAAAAGAAAGAGTAAACGAAAAAAAACAACTCTTGCAAGAAACGCTTAAAAAGGTTCTTACATGTCAAATCAAAAGCAAGAAAGAGAAGAGCTAGTACAAAGTTCAGAACACATTCATCACAAAACAAAATTTCTTCCCTATAAAGAAAATTCACAGGATAGAAATATCGCTATCATAGATCTTGGCTCTAACTCTATTCGCTTGATGATAGTTTCTATTCTTCAAAATTCAACGCCAAATATTATAAATCAAGTCAAACACATGGTCCGACTTGGCGAAAATTCCTTTCAAGAAAAAAAATTGCAAGAAAAGCCCATCAAAAGAACTTTAGATGTGATAAAAGCATTTGCGCAAGCGTGCATGCAATATAAAGTGAGCGAAATCATTCCTGTAGCAACTGCCGCAGTGCGAAATGCTGAAAATGGCAAGGAATTTATACAAAAAGTTTTTGACGAAACTGGCATAGAATTTAAAATTATTTCGGGCGTAGAAGAAGCGCGTCTTATCTATCAGGGAGTTTCTTCTTCCTTGCGCTACAACTTTGGGCTTCGTCTTTTTATCGACATAGGCGGAGGAAGCACAGAACTTATTGTTGCTAATTCACAAAGACATCTCTTTCTTGATTCGCTCAATATTGGCTGTGTTATGCTCACAAATCGCTTCCTTGCAGAACATAAAGGAAAAATAAGTAACGAGCTCTTTAAAAGCATGCGCAACTTTGCATCGCAGCAAGCAGCCCACGCTTTTCAAAGTATACAAAATTACACACTTATTGAAATCATTGCAAGTTCAGGCACAGCCCTTGCCCTCTATGAAGTATCAAGAAGATATTGCCAACGCATTGAAATCAATGACCATACACAAAAATCACTCACTCTTGATGAATTGAAACAGGTTTCTAAGTTCTTGTGCGAACTCACGCTTGAAGAAAGAACAAGGCTGTCTGGCATGAGCAAGGCGCGCGCCGAAGTCATTATAGCAGGTGCTGCTATCCTTCAAGCTCTACTTGAATCTTCTGGCTTAAAAAAGCTCTATGTCACATCAAACAACCTGCAACACGGTGTATTAGTTGATTATTTAAAACAGCAAGAAGAAAAAGGTCTACAAAACAAGGCTCTTTTGCGCGAGCAAAGCATAAAATCTCTTGCCGAAGGTTTTAAATACGAAAAAAAACACGCAGATCATGTAGATGCACTTGCCTTGATGTTGCACGATTCTGCTGTTGACTGCGGCTTGATTCGCTATGATGAAGCTTGGCGCGAATATCTTCATTTTGCAGCTATTTTACATGATATAGGAATAAGTATTTCTTATAATCAGCACAATGTGCATGGGCACTACATTATCACACATTCAGAACCTCTAGGTTTTGTTGAACAAGAAAAAGAAAATATTGGCTACTTGGTCTACTACCACAGCAAGAAACCTTCTAAGAAGCACGCATTTTATGCAGAATTAGACCAGCACACAAAGGATAAAGTCAATGTCTACTCTCTCTTTCTCGCCCTAGCAGAGAACATGGATAGGCTTCACCGCCAGCATATTTATGAAGCAGCTTTCCACCTTGAAGATAAAGAACTCATTCTCTATGCACAGCAATTTTCACAAAGCTTCATTGAAGAATTTGCTGTAAGAGCTATGCAAAAAGCTGTAGAAAAAGTTTTTCAACAAGCTGTAACTATTCATTTTTCAACATAGCAATTAGGCAAAAAAGCAAAGCACACTTAACTCTATTGCTTGACCATAGCATATATTTATATTATCTTCGTATTTATAAAAACTCCTACATAAGAAGAAATATATGGACTTTGAACACGAATATAATTCACCAGAGCACTGCTCTGCCTTGATTAAAAATATCCATTCACTGCTAGACAAACTGGGACGCGAAATAAGATTTATGGAAGTATGTGGCACACATACAGCCGCACTCTTCCAAACTGGCCTTCGCTCATTGCTTCCAGATTCACTCTACCATATTTCAGGCCCTGGCTGCCCTGTATGCGTGACACACGAAGATGAAGTTGAAACCTTTCTAAAGCTCGCACAAATGGATAATTGCATTATCGCCACCTTTGGCGACCTCATTCGCGTGCCAAATAACGATGGAATTTCTTTAAAAAACACCACTTTTGGGAAAAATTCTTCTTTTGAAATCATCTATTCACCTCAAGATGCCCTTGCTATAGCACAAAAAAATCCTTCACACCAAGTTATATTTCTTGGCATTGGCTTTGAAACAACTGCCCCACTCATTGCAGCAACTATCCTCACTGCAAAAATGCAAAATATTGAAAATTTTAGCGTTTATTCCATGCACAAGAGAGTTGCCCCTGCTTTGCACGCATTGTTAACCGAAGAAAATGAAATAAAGAGCACTTCTGCGCATAATAATCCTGATAAACCAAAAGAAGTTGACCTCTTTCTCTTGCCAGGACATGTTGCTTGTGTAACAGGTGTTGAATACTTTGATTTTATTGGAAAAGCATATAAAAAACCAGGAATAATTTCAGGGTTTGAAGCAAGCGATATGGCTTATGCCCTCCAGCTTGCCTTAAGTCAACTTGTTGAAAATAAAGCCGAAGTACAAAATGCCTACACAAGAGTGGTCAAACAAGAGGGAAATACAAAGGCAATGAATATGCTTTTTTCTGTTTTTGACATACAAGCATCTCCTTGGCGAGGTCTTGGAATCATTGAAGAAAGCGGTCTTGTCATCAACAAGGCATACGAAAAATACAATACATTAGCTCGCTTTGGCATAGAGCAAGAAAAATCTACAAAACCAACGGCTTGTAAATGTGGTTCTGTGCTCAAAGGGCACATACAACCAACACAATGTCCTCTTTTTGCAAAAGCCTGTACACCACAAAAACCACTAGGCCCTTGTATGGTTTCAACAGAAGGCTCATGTGCTTCTTACTATCGCTATATGGGTATATAACATTTTGATATAAAAGGATTTTTATGAATTCCCCTTCTTCTACACTCTCACTCGATGCTGGTTCAGGTGGCAGAGCCTCACAACGCCTTATTCAAGACCTCTTTATGAAGTACTTTGACAATCCCATTCTTAATTCTATGAATGATGCCGCACTCTTAGAAATGAAGTCTCCCCTTGCTTTCAGCACTGATTCTTTTGTTATAGACCCACTTGAATTTAATGGCGGAAATATAGGAAACTTAGCTGTTCACGGCACAGTGAATGACATTTCCATGCTTGGTGCAAAACCTAAATATATTTCAGCTGCTTGTATACTTGAAGAAGGTTTAGACCTTGCACTTCTTGAGCGTATTGTTCAATCAATGGCGAAAGCAGCCAAAGAAGCAGGTGTGCTTATTGTCACAGGTGACACAAAGGTAGTGCCAAAGGGTGCTTGCGATAAAATATTCATAAATACTACTGGCATAGGTGAAATCATAACAGACAATCCGCCTTCAGGCGATAAGGCGCAAGATGAAGATGCCATTCTTATTTCAGGCAATTTAGGAGAGCATGCTCTTGCTATTATGGCAGCACGCGAAAACTTTTCTTTTATGCAAAATATCAAGTCAGATTGCGCTTCTCTCAACCATATTATAGAAGCTCTCATCACAAAAATACCGTCAATTCATGTGCTTAGAGACCCAACACGCGGTGGGCTTGCAAGCACCTTAGGTGAAATTGCCGCACAGTCTGATAAGGACTGCCTTTTATATGAAAATGACATTCCCCTCACAGAAAGCGTGCGTTCTTCCTGTTCTTTATTAGGTTTAGACCCGCTCTACCTTGCAAACGAGGGCAAATTCATATGCATTCTACCTCAAAAAGATGCAAAGCAGGCTTTAGAAATCATGCACGCTTTTGAACACGCAAAACACGCTGTGCAAATTGGAAAAGTGCAGGCAAAGCAAGCAGATAAAGCAAAAGTCTATTTGCAAACACGCATAGGTGGTACAAGGCATTTACCACTCTTAGAGGGCGCGCAACTACCTAGAATCTGTTAATTTTATTTTTTTGCCTTCGGCGACCAAAGGGTCAAAACCCTTTGGAAACCCGAACATGCGCGGAATAACCTAAAGTGCGTGGCTAAAGCATTTTATTCTTTTTTTTATTTGCGAAAAAGTTTTAAGCTACGCTTAAATACTGTTTCGCTTTAAAAATGGGAAATATCCTTAGAGAAATCCAAGTTAGGAACAAAACTTGAGAAGCATGTTCACTGCGTTCACATGTCATTTTCATATAAATTTGAATACTGTTAGTTTGATATATTGCAAAAAAAGCCTTGTTTCATTTTTGAAACAAGGCTTTAGTATTTAAATTTTAATTAATAAGGCTTAGTGATGAGCACTGCCATCTTTTGAATCTTTCCATGTTTTATACATAACACAAGCCAAACCAATGCCAAGCACAGCCAATACAAGGTACAAAGCGCCAAAGAAAATCATGTAATCTGGCATCCAGTAAGGTAAATCCCAAGGAGCAGGGCTACGCGGATTTGTTCCGGGAATCATCATAAAACAGTCCTCACTTATAAAGTTTCATTCAACTCATTTATCTTTATTTATCAATAGTCGCTAACGACTTAATAAATATACATCAATTTACAAAACAATGCAAGCTTTTATTATAGAACTTCTTTATTCATTTACCTCATTCAATTGTTTTGTTTTTATTCATTTTTTTTGCCTTCGGCGACCAAAGGGCTACTGCCCTTTGGAAACCCGAACATGCGCGGAATAACCTATAATGCGTGGCTAAAGCATTGTATTCTTTTTTTATTTGCGAAAAAGTTTTAAGCTTCGCTTAAATACTGTTTCGCTTTAAAAATTTAAGTGTTTTGTTTATAGAAAAGTTAGTCTACGAAAATTAGCACTCTTCCATGTTCACTTCGTTCACATGGTATTTTTAGAAATAGGAAAAACCTTTAAAACCGCATGTGAACGAAGTGAACATGCTTCTAGCTTTATGTTCGTAGCTCGGCTTTCTATAGGAATAAATCTCCATTTTTAAAGCGGAAAAGTATTTAAGCGAAGCTTAAAACTTTTCCGCAAACAAAAAATAAAATGCTTTAGCCCTACCTGTTGCTTAACCGCTCATGCTCGGGTTTC
>CAYJHE010000033.1:0-16381 GCA_964369675.1 uncultured Desulfovibrionaceae bacterium
TGCTCTTTTTGCTCTTTTGTAAAAGCATTTTCCTCTAAAATAATGCTGTAATGCGTTAACCAATAGCTAAGTGCTTCTATAGATTTTTTTGTCAAGGGCACAATTCTTTGCTTGCCCCCCTTGCCAAGTACAATGAGATGCGCTTTTTCTTCTGAAAAATCAGAAATATTGAGCGAAAGCGCTTCGGAAATTCGTAAACCTGAACCATAAAGCAGTTCAAGCAAGGCTATATCCCTTGCAAAAAGTGCGATTTTTTTTCCTGTAAGCTTTGTTGCTTTTTCTTGAATAAGATGATTTTCCTCTAGTATATGAACAACTTGCTCTTTAGAGGGCACATCTGGATGATGCTTTCCTAACTTTGGATTTTTTATACTTTCCATAGGCGAAAGCTTTATACTGTTCTTTCGCACACAATAATTGAAATAAGCCCTCAAACTTGACAGCTTTCTTGCAACTGAACTTTTATTGTATTGCTTGTTATGCATGTGCACTAAATAAAGCTGTACATCTTTTTTAGTAATACTTTCAGGCTCGTTAATATCCTTGGCACACTCACTTTGTAAAAATGCGCTAAAATCTTCCAAATCTTTGGCATAGGCTTTTAATGTGGCTTCTGCCATATTTTTCTGCGTGCCAAACCAAAGCAAGAAAATTTCAAGCTTTGATGGAAGAGTAAATTCTTTCTTCTTGCTCATTGCTTCCCTACTTTTTAAGCTCTTACTAAGAAAGTGCGTAATACGCCCCTTCAAATCTCTCAACTTGCCCTTGCAATTCTAATTGTACAAGACATACAGTGACTTCTTGTACATTTTTATCAAGTTTTGCACATATTTCATCAATGTGAACTTTTATATGAGAGTCTGCAAGAAATGCTATTATCGTATATTCAAGAGATTCTTTTGCATATACATTTGAATATTCACTGACTAGCCTTTGCCTTTCTTCTTTTTTTTGAGTCTTTTCAACTTTTTTCTTTTCTTGTTTACTTTGTTTTTCTTGATTTATTTCTTCTATTTGTGCCTCTGAAACATGGTTGAGCATGATTTCATGAAGTGTGTTATCTGTTATGGATTGTTCTATTTTTTGCGCTACATCTGCTTTGAGCAAGGGAAGTAAGTCTTCTAAAATATCTTCCACACGAAAGACAGACTTTGCACCTTGCCTGATAAGATCTTGACAGCCAAGAGAAAATTTTGAACCCATTGCCCCTGGTATTGCATAGACATTTCTGCCCTGCTCATTTGCAAGTCTTGCAGTGATAAGGCTTCCGCTTTTTAAATCGGCTTCTACTACCACAACACCAAGACAAAGTCCGCTGATAATTCTGTTTCTTATGGGAAATTGTGAAGAATCAGGCGGAATAGAGGGCGCAAATTCACTTACAAGAAGCCCTTCTTCTTTAAGCGAAAGATAGATATCATTGTTGCGTGAGGGATAAATAACATCAATACCCGATCCAAGCACGCCTATACTTGAACCAAGCGCAGATAAAGCCCCAATGTGCGCAGCCCTGTCAATGCCGCGCGCCATGCCTGAAACAACGGTGATACCCGATAAAGAAAGAGCTTTTGCAAGATAGGTGGCTTCATTCTGCCCTAAATCAGAACATTCACGCGAACCTATAATAGCTATACAAGTATTCTTGAGTAAATCCTTATTACCTATGCAATAAAAATAGGGCGGCGCATCTGGAATTTCTTTCAATCTTTGCGGGTATAAAGCATCTGTCCATAAAACAATATGCGCTTGCACGTCTTTTGAATTATCCCACTCTCTACGCGAAAGCGCACGCCACTCTTCTTTTTGCACGCTTTCAACCTTATGCCCTAAAGAAAGTTTTGCCCATTCGCTCAAAGAATGCAGTGCTGTATAGGCAGAACCAAAATGTGTAAGAAGTTTACACACAGAACGCGCGCCAAGACCATGCGTATTTTTAAGCGCAAGACAGGCAAGAAATTCTTTTCTTGCTTCATCGTCTAATTGGTCGAGAGCTGAGGGAATGACTTTCATATATACTTCTTTTTTAGAGAAATTTATGTGTACCTTTACTGTAGCTTAGTATTAAATATACTGTAGATTGATTTTTTTTTCAAGAGCTTTCTTTATTTTACTCTTATACAAAAAAAGCCTCATGGACACAATTTCCACAAGGCTTTGTATTCTTATAGAAAAAAATACTTATTTGAATACAGAAGTATTTTTCACTTCAAGCAAGTTCATTTCAATAAGTTTTTCAGCTATTTGCACTGCATTTAATGCCGCGCCTTTTCTTATATTATCGCTCACTACCCACATATTGATAGCATTTTCAGCGGACTCATCTTCACGAATACGCCCAACAAAGACAGCGTCTTCATTAGCCGCATCTATTGGCATTGGATACATTTTTTCCTGCGGATTATCATACACCTTCACGCCATCAGCTTGCGCAAGCAAGGCGCGCACATCTCTTGCACTCAACTTTCTTTCTGTCTGCACATTTATTGATTCGCTATGTCCATAAAAAACAGGCACGCGTACAGCAGTTGGGCTCACCCCAATGCTATCGTCTTCAAAAATCTTTCTGGTTTCGTTCACCATCTTCATTTCTTCTTTTGTGTAATCATTGTCTAAAAAGACATCAATATGCGGTAAACAATTGAAAGCAATTTGATATGGATAGACTTCGCACTCAATTTCTTTCATAGAGTAAATTTGCTTCACTTGGTCTTCAAGTTCTTGTATGGCAGCCTTGCCAGTGCCTGAAACAGCTTGGTAGGTTGAAACAACAATACGCTTGATTTTTGCCGCATCGTGAAGAGGCTTTAATGCAACAAGCATTTGAATTGTTGAACAATTTGGATTTGCAATAATACCATTATGTTTTGCAAGGGCATGGGCATTCACTTCTGGAATAACTAAAGGGCATCTGTCATCCATACGCCAGTGGCTGGAATTGTCCACAACAACGCAGCCTGAACGCGCTGCAAAGGGCGCAAACTTCTCTGAAGTAGAACCGCCTGCTGAAAAAATAGCTATATCAACGTCTTCGAAGCTGTCTTCTTTTAGTTCTTCTACAACAATTTCAGAAGCCTTAAATTCTACTTTTGAACCAGCAGAACGCGCAGAAGCCAAAGCTTTAATTTCTGTTAAAGGAAAGTTTCTTTCCTCTAAAGTCTTTAACATTTCACGCCCAACAACTCCTGTAGCTCCAACAACAGCAACACATAATCTTGACATCTCAACAACTCCTTATACTTAGTAATTTTCAAGATTTTAAAGCTTGAAAATTTTTGAACTGATTGAGTTTATGTTGCTTTATCAGAACTGTCAAGCTCTGAATTATACACAATATCACACTGAAATTGCATGCTTTAAAATTAACTTTGACATTCCTCTCTACTTGTGTAACTTTGCACATATCTTTTTCAACCAACACAAAAACAGAGGAAATTATGATTCTTTTAGACGGAAACCTAACTTCACAAAAAGTAAAAGACAGACTCAAAGCTATGATAGCAAATAAAGAAGTTGAGCAACCACACTTAGTTGTTATCTTAGTTGGCGATGATGCTGGTTCACAAGTTTATGTACGCAACAAGGAAAAAGCTTGTGAATATTGCGGAATCAAATCAACAACATACAGACTTAAAGCTGAGTCCACACAAGAAGAAGTGATGGATCTCATCAATTCTTTAAATGCAGATAATGAAGTAGACGGTATTTTATTACAATTACCGCTTCCAAAACATCTCAATTCTCAAGCCTGTCTTGAAATCATCGACCCTCTAAAAGATGTTGACGGTCTTCACCCTGAAAATCAAGGCAGACTTTCCATTGGTTTACCTGGCCTTCGCCCTTGCACTCCCTCTGGTTGTATGACTATATTGGAAGAGTACAGCATTTCGCCTGCTGGGAAAAATGTTGTTGTGCTTGGCCGCTCAAATCTCGTTGGCAAGCCTGTTGCTGTAATGATGACTGCTGCCGATGCCACAGTCACACATTGCCATTCAAAAACACAAAATCTCAAAGAAGTATGCAAGCAAGCAGATATTTTAGTCGCTGCCATAGGCAGACCAAAATTCATCAATAAAGACTATGTAAAAAAAGGCGCTGTTATCCTTGATGTAGGTATCAACCGCACAGAAGAAGGACTTTGCGGTGATGTTGACTTTGACGACATCAAAGACATTGTTTCTGCAATGACACCAGTCCCAAGAGGACTTGGACCAATGACAATAGCACAGCTTCTTGTAAATACTGTTGAAACAAAGAAATTACAAAAAATGAAGAAATAATAAAAAAGCGCGGTTTTTACCGCGCTTTTTTATTATTCATTATTTATCATTTTTCGGCTTTCTTGAAAGAATCTGTGCTACTTTCTCAACTTCCGAACTCGAGCCGATGACAAGAGGTGTGCGTGAATGTACGTTTTCAGGCACGATTTCCATGATTCTTTTTACCCCGTCAGTTGCCTTGCCGCCTGCTTGTTCAGCTAAGAAAGCAAGGGGCGCAGCCTCATAGACTAAACGCAGCTTGCCCTCTGGTTTTTTTGTATCTCTTGGATAAAGAAAGATGCCGCCTTTGAGCAATGTTCTGTGAAAATCAGCAACCAAAGAGCCTACATAACGCATAGAATAAGGCTGTTGCTCATCATTTAGATCATTGAAAATTCTTATGGCGTCTTTGGTATTTTCATCCCAAATGCCTTCATTTGCTGTATTGACAGAATAATAGGTTCCGCATTCAGGAAGTTCGATGTCTGGGTGAGAGAGCAAAAACTCACCAATACTTGGGTCAAGCGTGAAACCATGCACACCATGCCCAGTTGTATACACCATCATAGCAGAAGGCCCGTAAAGAAAATAACCTGCGCAAACCTGCTCTAATCCAGCTTTGAGCAAGCTGTCTTTTGTAGCGATATTTGGCAGATAGTCATTTTTTTTATAGATTGAAAAAATCGTCCCTATAGAAACATTCACATCTATATTTGATGAACCGTCAAGCGGGTCAAAAAAGAGAAGGTACGAGCCCCTTGTTTCTTGCGGACAAAGTACAATTTCTTCCTCTTCCTCTGAACCAATGGCATAGAGTGTGCCAGAGCGTTGCATGCGGTATAATAAAACTTGGTTAGCAAATTCATCAAGTTTTTGTACATGTTCGCCTTGCACATTCACTTCGCCAGTTCCGCCTAAAACGTCAACTAAGCCAGCTTGATTTACTTGCCTGTTGATAATTTTTGCTGAAACAACAAGATCGTGCATCAAAGAGGTTAATTCACCTGTTGCTTGTGGTGACCAGAGCTGTTGACTGTGGAGTAAGTGTTCGGTTGCGGTAATCTCTAGCATAAAACCTCTTATAAAGTGTTGTTATGAAAAATTTTTATCATTCTTATACATTTTTGTCTAGCTTTAGTATAGCTAAAAGCATAAATTTATACTTATAGCCATAGAAAGGGTGTCAATGTATAGTTTTTAATTTTTTGCTCTAAGAGTTTGTAATTTGGCAGTTTTTCTTCTAAGAGAGCGTAAAAATCTTTAGAGTGATTTAAGTGAACAATATGGCAAAGTTCGTGCACAATAATATAGTCCACCAATTCTATAGGCAAGTAAAGTAGTCTTGCATTGAGTGTGAGCACATTCTTTGTTGAATAAGAACCCCAGCGAGATTTGAGCACTGCTATTTTTAATTTTTCACCTTGCGAGCTAAAGCCAAATTGCGCATAGCAATAGGCAAGCCTTTGGGGCAAGAATTTCTTCGCCTTGCTTAATATAAACTTATGCACAAGTCCTGCTGCCTCATCAACACTTGCAATCCCTTCAAAAAACAAAGTTTTTCTTTCTTCAAGCGCCGTGTATTTGGGCTTTTGAACACCTGTTGTAAGGCAAGTTATTGTCCATTCTTCTTCTAGTGCAGGCAAGAGTAAAGTATCTGGAATTACAAGCTCTTCTTTTTGAGTCTTGAAAATCCAGCTTTCATTTTTTAAAAGAATATTTTCAATTGTTCTTGTATTTAAACTCAAAGCGCAAGGCACAATTAACGTGAGTTCGCCTGTGGCTGTGCGTTCTAAAAAAACACTTTTTGCTCTTCTGCTTTCCTTGATTAGGCAAAGATACTGCTTGCCATCAGAAAGTTTTACTTCTATTTCCATACTCAGATCTTTCTATAATATATTTCAAAAACTTTGAAATATATCCAGTATAAAAAACACATCTAAAAACACAGCGATAGAGGAAAGTATACATTATTTTATATTTTTAAAATAGGCGAAAAAGAAAAATTAATCAATTGTTTTAATGGTAATTTTTTTTGCCTTCGGCATACAAGAAGATTATCCTCAAGGCTCACCCCTTAGATCGTCGAAGGCAAAAAACAAAGTCTAAAGCATAGGAAAAATAAAGAATAACAAAGCAAGTGAAAAAAGCGTAAAAGCAAGCACGGTCAAAGAAGCCTTTAACATATTCATCTGCAAGGTGAATCTACAGGCAAGCAAGAAGTTAAACACCATCCAAGGAATAGAAATATAATCACCAATAACTGGCACAACGCTCACAAGTCCAGCTGCTGAAGAATAGGACACAATGCGCACAATAAGCGCGTAGTTAGCTGATTGCGGCTGCACAAGTTTTATTGTGAGCAAGAACAAAAAGCTGATAAAGTGCAATTGAAGATAAAGTATAAATGGCGATATGAGTGTGCCAACAAGTAAAGTCCGTGGGTCTGTTAATAGAGAGTAAAAGGCTTGTATTTCTGGAGTGTCTGAAACTAATTCTGTTGCAGAAAATTGAAAAAAAAGCATTTTTACAATAAATTGAATCCCGCCAATGATAATATAAAAAAGAATCGCCTTCTGCATAGGATAAGTTCTTAGCATGGTTGCAAAAAACAGAGGTGCAGATGTGAAAATTCTTAAAAGAGTGTGGTAAAATTTATAGAATAAACTTGGGTGTTTACCAGCAATTTCCCACGGTACCATAGTAACATATTGAATGTTTTCAGCATGTCCATTATTATAAGCATCTTGCTTGTTCTTTATATGCTCATTATTCTCATCATTTTCATAGTGGCTATCGTCTTTATTTGCTCTTTCTAATTCTTCTTTATAAATAGAATGAGCCCTTTGTCTGCGTTCTTCTTCAATAGTTTCAGACACTTCTGTATCAAGAGCATTTGAATCTACAGTATTTTCTTTATCAAAAGAAGGATTTGGGGGATATAGACTAAACTTTTCAAAACATTTAGGACATGTTGCGTGGCTTGTGTTTGCAGGAAGTTTTGAACTATCTACATCTCTTTTAAACTGACATTTGGGGCAAATGATTTGCATAAGTATCCTCAAAAACATTATTGTAAGTATTATATAACACTAAAAGAAATCTATTGCAATAGGACTTTATTCGCTAAAAAAGGCATTTTATAACTAAATAAGTATATTTCCATACACTCCATCATAGCCTTCTTCTACTTTAATTTCTTTATTTCTCATTCTTGTTATGCTTTTTTTCAAAGCATCAATTTCTATTTCATCTAAGTCGCAGATCAAAAGCAGTTCTAATTCTGTCTTATTCTTTGTGACTTCATTATACAAATTTTGTATTTTCTTTGACTGAACTCCGCAATGATAAAGAGAAGAGAGAAGTTCAAAAAGAGGAAGAATGTGAAATTCTTGCTGCTCAAAAAGACTTTGCCCTTCTATATTGTGCGCAAAAGTTGCAAACTCATGCAATCTTTGCGCTACGCCTTCTGTCAGTTTTTTATGGCACACAGAGCAGGTTTGCGTTGTGTCGTCTTCTTTTAAAACAATATTGCAAGACCTATGTCCTGAAGTATAATATTTTCCATGCTTTGCATAGCTTTCAGCAGTGCCTATAAAGCGGCATTGTGCTTGTGCTCTTCTTTCAAGATGAAGAGCATCAAAAAGAGAATCATAGGTCACACTTCCATCAAATATATTCACTTCTCTTGCGAGTTTTTGACCAGAATGGCTGTCTGAATTAGAAATAAAGGCATATTTATCAAGGCTTTTGCACATTCTATTCATTGTTACATCAGAAGAAAGACCTGTTTCAAGTGCAAATATATGCTCACTCAAATCTAAAAAGCACTCTTCAACAGAATCAAAACCAGACTTCTTGCCAAATAAAGAATACCAAGGCGTCCACACATGCGCAGGGATTAAGTAGGCATGAGGGATTTCTAAAATCATTTCTAAAAGATTGCGCGACGAAAGTTTTAAAATAGGCCTGCCGTCTGAATGTATATTACCTATCTTTTCAAGCTTTTTTCTCAATATTTCAGCTGCTTCAAAATGCGGTAAATACACAAGATTATGCACTCTATAAGTTCTATTATTTTGCTTGTATACGCAAGAAATTTCCCCTTGCAAGATATAAGAAAGTGTGTTTTCTTCTAATGCAGAGCTTTTTATTGCAGAGCTCTTTGCAGTATAAAAGCCTGTGTTGTCATTGTATCGCACATTCTCTTTGAGCTCATCAAGCCAGCTTTTATGCGTGCAATCACCGCTTCCAAGCAAGTGTATGCCCTTTTTTCTTGCCCAAAAAGTGAGCTGCTCAAAATCAAGAAACTTACTTGTACCCTGAGAAAAGCGTGAATGTATGTGTAAATCTGCAAAAAACATAAGGCATTTCCTATGAAAGAAGTATTTAAAGAAGAATTGACAGAAGAATTTAAAGAAGAATTATTTCAGCATAAAAATTCACATAAATTTTCAAGTGATGCCCTCTTATTAGCACAATTTGTCCCACTTGAAAAGACAAGAAAATTTGCAGAACTTGGCACTGGATGTGGCATTATTGCCTTAGAATTATTGAAGAAAAACAAAACATGTCAAGCTATTGCTTTAGATTTTAATGCCGATCTCTTAGAAAGCGCGCGCATAAATGCAAAAAAATATGCATGTGAAGACAGAATTTCTTTTGTACAGCAAGATATAGTAGAAATTTTAGAACGCGCAAATCCGCATCTTCTTTCTTTTAAGCATAGCTGTGAGCTCGTTGTCACAAATCCGCCTTGGTATTTAGAAAGTCAGGGAAAGCTGCCTAGTGAAGACATGAAGAAAAAAGCCCTTTTTGGTAATAAAGACACCTACAAAGACTTCTTCAAGGCAGCCAGATTTTTTCTCAAAGAAAAGGGACTACTTGCTTTCATCACTATTCCACAAAGAACAGAAGACATTTTTACTGCCCTAAAAAAAGAAAGATTTGTCGTCAAAAAAATGCAATATGTGCATAAGGACATGCAATCACAAGCTATTTTTCTTATGATACTTGCCCAATATAAGGGCAGACTTACATCTTCACACATATCTGATTTAATTGTCGAATCACCTTTATTTTTGCACAAGTGAATTTTTTTGAGAAAAGTGCTTGCATTTGTCTTAACTTGCTTTCTATGCTATCAAGATTGCAACACGCAAGACATTTTGCCCCCTTACAGAGATTTTAATGCAAAAAAATAATCATTCCAATAAAATAGGCAATACTGCCTCCTTCCTCCCTATGTCCAAGTCAGACATGCAAGCAAAGGCTTATTCTGCACTTGATATATTACTCATTTCAGGTGATGCCTATATCGATCATCCTGCCTTTGGCACTTCGCTCATCGCAAGGCACTTAGAAGCGCATGGCTATAAGGTTGGAATCATTGCACAACCTTCTTGGAATGGGCAAGATGCACTTGAGCAGTTAAAGGCAATGGGCACGCCGCGTCTTTTTGTTGGCATTTCTGCAGGCGCAATAGACTCCATGCTTGCGCACTATACAGCTTTTAGGAAGAAAAGATCTGACGATGCCTACACACCAGGCGGGCAAGCAGGAGCAAGGCCTAACAGAGCAGTGAGCGTATACGCAAACTTAGTTAAGCGCGCCTTTCCAAAAATCCCTGTCATTGCAGGCGGTATTGAAGCTTCACTCAGACGTGTTTCACACTACGATTTTTGGACAGATTCACTCAAAAAATCTCTACTCCCAGATGCCAAGCTCGACTTGCTTTTATACGGCATGGGTGAAAATTCCATACTTGAAGTAGCGCAAAGGCTTGATAATAAAAAAGAGTATCAAACAACTGCCGAAGTTTTAGCAAATATCAGAGGTTCTGCACGCATTATTAAAAATGCAGAAATAGCAAATTATACAGAAGCTCTTATTCTCCCCTCACACGATGAAATCTTGCAGGATAAGAAGCTTCTTGTCAAAGCAACACTCATGCTTGAACAACACGTTCATCAAGCAAAGCAAGTGGCTATACAGTCATTTGGCGATAGGGCTGTTTTACTTGAAAAGCCCGCTCAATTACTTTCTACAGATGAATTAGACAAACTTTATTCCCTCCCCTTTACGCGCCTGCCCCACCCAAGCTATAAGGAAAAAATCCCTGCTGTTGAGATGATGCAGACCTCTATCACTTCGCACAGAGGCTGTGGCGGTGGCTGTTCTTTTTGCTCTCTAGCTATACATCAATCACGTCATATACAGTCGCGTTCAGCAAAGTCTATTTTCGATGAAATAAGTTCATTAAATACGCTTCCTAAATTTCATGGGCATATCAGTGATATAGGTGGCCCATCTGCAAATATGTGGCAAGCAAAGTGCACAGCTGACTTTTCAAAGTGCGCACGCTCTTCTTGCATGTATCCTAAAATATGCCCTTCTTTCAAGGTAGATCAAGAAGAACATATTGAATTATTAAGAGAAGCAAAACATCAATTTAACGTAAAAAGTGTGCGTGTTGCAAGCGGCATACGCTTTGACCTTGCCCTCAAAGAAAAGAAAGCACTTATGGCTTATACAGGCGAATTTACTGGCGGACAGCTTAAAGTTGCGCCTGAGCATTGCGTCCCAAACGTGCTCGATGTGATGCGCAAACCGCATATGCATTTATTTGAAGAATTTTTACACGCTTTTTATTCTCAATCAAAGCAAGTACATAAAGAGCAATATGTTGTGCCCTACCTTATGTCTGCCTTTCCTTCTTGCACAGAATACGATATGAAAGAACTCAAAAATTGGCTCAAGGAAAGAAATTGGAAACCCCAACAAGTGCAATGTTTTATACCAACACCAAGCACTGTTGCCACAGCCTATTTCTATGCAGAATCTGACGAAAAAGGCAATCCTATCTATGTTGCCAAAAGCGATGCGCAAAGATTAAAACAACACTATATACTTGTTGATTCAAACTCTTTGCCAAGAAATAGGGAAGAAAAAAGAGAAAAGAAAAGTCATTTTGTAGAAAAAAAAGACAGACAAAAACAAGGCTTTGATTATAAGAAAGAAGAGAGACAAAGAAATTTTAGAAAGAAGTAAAATTTTATTTGTAGGGGAAAGCATTGCTTTCCCGCTTAGCAGAATTAACTGGCGAGCTAGGCGAGCCCCTACGAAAGGCAATGAAAATACGCAATTTCTACTATTTCACTATATTCACAACTTCATCATAAACTTCATCATCAAGCTGCTCTTCATTCTTTCTTGGCAAAGCAAAAGCAGTAATGAGTTTTGATTCCACTTTGTAATGGTGTAAGAAAAAAGATTTATTTTCCACATTTTCGCCATAAAGAGGGTCGTAGAGTAATTCAAAGCCCATTGCAGCTAAGTGCGCACGAATTTGATGGCGCACGCCACGAAAGATAGTGCATTGTACTAGTGAAGCAGAGGGTGAACTATTTTCAAACACTTTTAGCGGCTTAACTAGAGTATGTCTTGCCTTATCCTCTTCATAGACAGGTCTTACTTTCACCTTATTTTTATTGAGATTTATCGCTAAATCTATGTGCATTTCTGTTAAAAATTTTCCTTTGACCAAGGTAATATATTCTTTTTTTATATTGCCCTCTTTCTGCTCTTGTTTCCACGCTTCAATCGCGCTTTCATTCTTTGCGCACACAACAATGCCAGAAGTTTCATTGTCTAGTCTATTGAGAAAAACTAGCTCAGGATAATACGCTTTAACATAGTCTTCTAGCGATACATTATCACCGTGTTTTATTGCAGATGTAGGCAGATTATACTCTTTATAAAAAGCGATATAGTTCTCATTTTCTTCAACTATTAATTTCTGCACTTCTTCTTTTGTAAAAACTTTTTTTGCGCACTCTTCTTTGTGAACAGTGATTTCCTGCCCCTCTCGCACTTTATATAGGGCATTTTGCGCATAGCCATTCACAAAGACAAGCCCTTGTTCACAAAGACGTTTTCTTGCTCTTTGTCCAAGGTCTTTGCAGTCTGGGTGATGCGCTAAAATTGCGTCCAATCTTGTGAAGTTCTGTGATTTGTTTATTATCATAATGTTTACTTTGGATTAGGGTTTCGAGAGAGGTTCTTAAAGAGAAAGCTTAGCAAGTAGGGGAAAGCATTGCTTTCCCGCTCAGAAAAATAACTGGCGAGCAATGCTCGCCCCTACGATAGATACAATAAACAAACGTTCGCTAAAGAATTTGTTCGCAAGCTCACATTAAATCGATATTGTTTTTTAAGGAGGGGGAATGTGAACGCAGTGAACAAAGGCTTTAGCGAGCGTAGTGAAAACCGCGTTTTTCACAAGCGAGGTTTCGTCCACAGCGTGGCGAAACAAATACTTTAAAGTCAAGGGGAAAACCTCGTTTTTTTCAAAAAAACGTGGTTTTCCCCTTTCGAAAATATTCAATTCCAAAATTATAACTACTTCATTGCAGTTGCAATACGCAAACGCGCATCAGCACGCGAACGTGCACGCGCTGCTCTTGCTTGGTCAACACCTTCGCAAAGAACGCAGTTAATAAAGTCTTCAGCACGCTTTCTTGCCGCTTCTGCACGGGCAGTGTCAATATCTTCAGCAAGTTCAGCTGATTCAGCAAGTATAGTTACCATGCTTCCTGCTACTTCTAAGAAGCCGCCTGAAACAAAGCAGTATTGCCTTTTCCCGTCTTTATCAAAGTGCAAAGCACCTAAAGAAAGAGCAGATAACAAGGCAGCGTGGTTAGGCAAAATACCAAAATCACCATCCATCCCGTGCGCACCGATATAATCGACATCTGTAGAGAGAACGATTCTATCAGGGGTGACTATTTCAAGATGTAAAGTGCTCATATTCTTCACCTACTTCCTTATTTACCTTGACGTGCATTGTATTTTTCAACAGCTGAATTGATGTCGCCAACCATGTAGAAATCATTTTCTGCAAGATGGTCGTATTCACCTGCTAAGATACCTTTGAAGGAACGGATTGTGTCTTCAAGCTTTACATACACACCTGGTGTGCCTGTGAAGGTTTCTGCAACACTAAATGGCTGAGAAAGAAAACGCTGAATTCTACGAGCGCGGTTAACAACAACTTTATCGCTATCAGAAAGTTCGTCCATACCAAGGATAGCAATAATATCTTGCAAGTCTTTGTATTTTTGAAGGATTTGCTGAACTTGACGTGCAATAGTATAGTGTTCTTCACCAACAACTAATGGGTCAAGAATACGCGAAGTTGAGTCAAGAGGGTCAACAGCAGGATAGATACCAAGTTCTGAAATCTGACGAGAAAGAACAAGTGTACCATCTAAGTGAGCAAATGTTGTTGCAGGAGCAGGGTCAGTCAAGTCATCAGCAGGCACATAAACAGCTTGCACAGATGTGATTGAGCCCTTTGTTGTTGAAGTAATACGTTCTTGCAAAGCACCTAAGTCGGTACCAAGAGTTGGCTGATAACCAACAGCAGAAGGCATACGTCCAAGCAAAGCTGACATTTCAGAACCAGCTTGTGTGAAACGGAAGATGTTATCGATGAACAAAAGAACGTCTTGGTTTTCTTCGTCACGGAAGTATTCAGCACAAGCAAGAGCTGTCAAGGCAACACGAGCACGCGCTCCCGGAGGCTCATTCATTTGACCATATACAAGTGTGGCACGTTCCAAAACGCCTGCGTCTTTGAGTTCGTGGTAAAGGTCGTTACCTTCACGAGTACGCTCACCAACACCAGCGAATACTGAAGAACCACCGTGTTGCTTTGCGATATTGTTAATAAGTTCGAGTAAAACAACAGTCTTACCAACACCAGCACCACCGAAGAGACCAATCTTACCACCTTTTGGGAATGGTACGAGTAAGTCAACAACCTTGATACCTGTTTCGAGAAGTTCAACAGTAGTGTTGAGATCTGTAAATTCAGGTGCAGGTCTGTGGATTGGGTAGTATTTTTCTGCTTCGATTGGTCCAAGTCCGTCAACAGGACGACCAACTACGTTTAAAATACGTCCTACAGCTGCTTTTCCTACTGGTGTCATGATTGGATTACCTGTATCAACAGCTTCCATGCCACGAGCAAGACCGTCAGTTGTGTCCATAGCAATTGTACGAACAACATTATTACCTAAGTGTTGCGCAACTTCACAAATGAGGTCAGGCGCATCGACATTATTAGGGTTATTTACCTGTAGAGCGTTCAAGATAGCTGGTAGGTTGCCTTCGGGGAATGCCACGTCAACAACAGCACCAATAACCTGAACTATATGACCTTTAGCTTGAGTCATCTTAAGCTCCTTAATATTATTTTTTTATATAACTTGTATCAAACTTCTATCCATTAAGAGCTTCAACACCACCAACGATGTCTACAAGCTCAGCAGTGATAGCTGCTTGACGTGTTTTGTTATAAAGTAATGTGAGAGATGAAATCATGTCGTCACAGTTACGAGTTGCATTATCCATAGCTGTCATACGAGCAGCATTTTCACTAGCAGAAGTGTCGAGCAAAGCTCTATAGATCTGACAGTTAACATATCTAGGCAAAAGTTCTGTAAGAATCAACTGCTCATTAGGTTCATACATAAATTCTATATCAGTAGAATCGTGATCCTTATCAATATCACCGATTGCTTGAACGGGTAATATTTGCTGTGATTCTGGAAGCTGTGTTGTTGTTGAAACAAACATGCCGTAGACTGTGTATACTTCATCGCATAGCTTGTCTTCATACATCTTCATCACAACATCGCCTATGTGTGTTGCCAAAACAAAGGTAAAGTCGTTCATAACGTCAACAAAGGATTCGATAATGTCAAAACCTTCTTTGACAACAGCATCACGCGCTTTTTTGCCAACAACAATAAACTTCACATCCTTGCCTTCTTCTTTTTGTGCCTTAGCAAAACTAAGCGCAGAAGAAACGAGGTTTATATTGAATGAACCACACAAGCCCCTATCAGAAGACATGAGAACAAGAACAATAGTTTTCTTTTCTTCATGCACTTCAAGCAAAGGGTGAACAGTTTCACCTGCTCTGTTTGCAACTTCGTGCAACAATTGACCAAACTTGTCCGCATAAGGGCGGAAATGCTCGATTCTTGTTTGCGCACCGCGGAGCTTACTTGAAGCTACCATGTTCATTGCCTTGGTGATTTGCTTTGTCTTCTTTACACCAGCAATTTGGACTTTGACATCTTTTAAAGAGGGCATATCTTCCCCCTATGCCTTAAAGGTTGCCTTAAATTCGTTCACAGCCGCCACTAAACGATCTTCCAAGTCTTTATCAAGTGCTTTTTTCTCGCGTATGTCTGTGAGGACATCTTCTTTTGAAGTGCGTAAAAACTCAATAAAGCCTTTTTCAAATGCAGCAATTTGTGCAACTTCAATGCTATCCATATGACCGCGTGTAGCAGCATAAAGTGAAGCCACTTGTTCTTCTACTGGCATTGGTGAGTATTGAGGTTGCTTCAATAATTCAGTAAGGCGAGCACCGCGCTCAAGTGTTTTCTTTGTTGAAGAATCAAGGTCAGAACCAAATTGCGCAAAAGCTGCCATTTCACGGTATTGAGCAAGGTCAAGACGAAGTGTACCTGCAACTTGCTTCATTGCTTTAATCTGCGCGGCACCACCAACACGAGATACAGAAATACCTACGTTAATAGCTGGGCGTTGACCTGCGTTGAAGAGTGATGATTCTAAGAAAACCTGACCGTCAGTAATTGAAATTACGTTTGTAGGAATATAGGCAGAAACGTCACCTGCTTGTGTTTCAATAACTGGTAAAGCAGTGAGTGAACCTGCACCTAATTCGTCTGATAACTTTGCAGCACGTTCTAATAAACGAGAGTGCAAGTAGAAAACGTCACCAGGATACGCTTCACGTCCTGGAGGGCGACGAAGAAGCAATGACATTTGACGATAAGCTACCGCTTGTTTTGATAAATCGTCATAAATGATAAGAGCATGCTTGCCATTGTCTCTATAGTATTCAGCCATTGTACAACCTGAATAAGCAGCAATAAATTGCAATGGTGCTGATTCAGAAGCTGAAGCTGATATGATTGTTGTGTATTCCATTGCGCCATAGCGACGAAGTGTTTCAGCAACTAATGCCACTGTAGACTTCTTTTGACCAATAGCAACATAGAAACAGTGAATGTCTGTATTTTTTTGTG
>CAYJHE010000034.1:0-2506 GCA_964369675.1 uncultured Desulfovibrionaceae bacterium
TAGAATTAATTCTTCATTCTTGTAATAAGTTCACTGAGTGCCTGACTTTGTGAACTCAATTCTTCGATTGAATTTAATGATTCTTGCATATTTTTAGAGGTTTTTGCTGCAAGCTCATTCACTTCATTCAATGTTTCATTAACTTTATGGCTATTATCGGCTTGCTGTTCACTTGAATGAGCAATGTCTTGTGCTTTTGTTGAAGATTCTTCAACCATAACCATAATAGTTTGGAACACAGCCCCAGTTTCATTCACTAATTGACTTGTTTTTTGTACTTCATTAGCGGATTGGTTCACTTGCTCAACACTTTCAGAAACACTGTCTTGAATTGTTGTGATCGCGCTTTGAACTTGTACAGTAGAAGCCATTGTTTTTTCAGCAAGTTTTCTCACTTCATCAGCAACAACAGCAAAACCTCTACCAGACTCGCCAGCTCTTGCAGCTTCAATAGCAGCATTCAAAGCAAGAAGGTTTGTTTGGTCTGCAATGTCGCTAATAGTTGTGATAACTTCATTAATTGCATTGGCATTTTCTTTAAGCTTTCCCATGCCGCTTTTGAGGTTTTGAGACTGCACTTCAACAACTGAAATACTTTTAATTGCCTTATTAACAACTTCTGAACCGTTCACAGCTTCATTCTTTGCTTGTAAGGAGGCTTCCGATGCGTCTTTTGCCATTGTAGACATCACACTTACATCATTATCCATTGCTTCCATAATTGCACTTGCAGATGAGGCTTTTTGCGCTTGATTACTTGCAATAAAGTCTGAATTTTTCAATTGTCCGCTAAGCTCTTGAGATGCTGAAGCAACTTGTGATGAAATGTGTGTTGCTTCTTCTGCTACATCTAATATTGTTTGCTGACTAGCTTTAAATGCTGTGACATCGGTGATTAATTGTAGCATAGCATTGACTTCATTTGTTTGTGGGTCTAACAATGGAATAGCATTATAGACTATATCTAAGGTTTTATTTTGAGGGTGCGCTTTTGTCTCGCCGCGCTGAGGTTGTTTTGTAAGGCGTGCCTTTTTCAAGCCATCTGCATCTGTAGAGTCGTCATCTCTATTGAAAAGATTTTTACAAGTCTTGCCTTTATATTCTACTCCTGCTAAATCTCTAGCGATTTTATTGAGATATTGAGTACAAAGATTAACATCAAGAACAACTACAGGTGAAGGAATATTATCTATAACTGCAACATAGCTTGCAATAATATCATTTGTCCCTTCTACAAGGTTAGCAAATTCACCTTTAAACTTAGCTGCATCTGATTTTTTGTTTAAATCACCACGCTTAATAGCATATTCCAAGTGAGAATATTCATCAATAATACTCTTTAACACACCTGAAATGCTTTGTAGTGATTGCGTAAGGTCGCCAGTTTCGTCTTTGCTTATATTTGTTATAGGATTATCAAGTTTTCCTGAGGCTATATTTTTAGCAAAGTTAACTGAAACAAGGAGCGATTTACGAATATTTAGAACAAATAAGCCTGTCACAAAAAGTATAATAATGGTAACTAAAACAGCAATAAAAATAATTCTCTTACCAAGAGCAAGGCTTGAAGCATTTGCTTCATCAACATCGAGAGCAGCAACAGCAATCCAGCCAGTATCTTTTTGCTCGTCAAAATATGCAAACTTTTCTTCGCCATTAATTTCAAAAATAAGATTACCTGACTTTTGACTTTGTATTTTACTACCCCAATCAGAATCACTCAACTTTGTTTTCAACACTTGACCTTGGTCATTAGACATAAAGATCTGACCTTCAATATCAGCAACTAAGAAGGTGCCCTTTTGACCAAGTGGAATCCTTTCACTAAAAGAATCAAGAAGCTTTGTAGCATTAAATACTACGCCTATAATTTCTTTTGTGCCTGTTTTATACACAGGAGAAGAAACAGCATAAACCACTTCACCTTTGAACAAAAATGGTAAACCAGCCTTCACTTCGCCTTGCATAGCTGTTTTAAACATATAGTCTTGAGAAATATCGCTTCCTATTCTGTCTCTTTCTGTATGCTGTAAGACAATACCTTTAGTATTGACAATTCCAAGCATAACATATGAATAGGTTTTTCTCATGTTGACAATACGATCAATTGCCCCTTGAGTGTTTGCAAGCTTCTCATCAGGTGTTCCTATAAGATAGGGTTGTAGTAAACCTGTTTGAGAAAGTGAAATGGCGTTTAATACGTTAAATTCATGTATACCGTGAAGCTCTGAAATAGTGTTTGTTACAGCCATAACATTAAGTTCTTGCTGCGCTTCTTGCATGTTTTGCGCACTTAATTTATAGGAATCATATGAAATATATGACATTCCTATCATGATAAGCGCAGACATTGGTATTAAAATTTTACTTGTAATGTTCATTATTACCTCTGTTGTTATTAATTCTATTGCTATTAAGATTTTCGACATTTATGTAAAAAACATTAGTTCTTTTTAAGTTTATTATGCATGCTTTATTGGTAATATTTTTGATACCTTCAATTTAT
>CAYJHE010000034.1:2606-16061 GCA_964369675.1 uncultured Desulfovibrionaceae bacterium
AAGCTTTTATAATAATTTTTAAAAGTTACAATATCCTTGACATTGCTTAGAGAGCATATATTATTTATTACAAATGAAAGGAGAACATATGAAAAATAAAAAGTTGACCATAGGCGCTTTTGTTTTGGCCTCTCTTATAGGCGGCGGATACTATTTTAAAAATCACATTGAAACTCAAGTAGTTACAGAAATACAAAATAGTCTTACACAAGCAAATATACAATACGAAAAGGTAGATTACGAACTTTTTAAAAATAGACTTGAACTATTAAAACTTTCTTCAAGCCAAACAGAAGGCACTGATACTTTTTCCTTTGCTGTAGATAGGCTTCTTGTGCACGACTTCAATCGCGCACTCTTTGCTCAAGATGCTGAACTCCCAGATGTTTTTGGAAATCTATCTGCTGAAAAACTTGCACTTTCTCTTGAAAGTAGTCAAGATGAAGAACTTTTTTCATTATTAATAGATAAACTTGTTATTGATGAATATAAACATAATATACCTGAACTTGTAAAGCAAAGCGAAATTGATACAAATTCTAAAGAATTTTATAAAGCTCTACTTACTTTTGCGCACGAAGGTATAGCATTTAACGCTATAGAATTTTCTTATATACTAGAACAAAGAAATGTGTTCAATTCAAAAATTGCTTCTTTAAATATCACACAAGATACTGATTATACAAAATCTTCTTACCTTATAAAAGATTTAGAAGCTAAGGCTGAAGAATTTCTTTCCTTGAATCTCAATCAATTTGAATTGACTGAATTACAGTATCCACAGATTGATAATATAGCTGAATTATTAGTTATTATTTCTAAAGATAATTTCACTTACGAACAAGCAATGGTAGACTTACCCATACTTCTTGACAAAACTTTTTCTTATTCACACACAAAACCCTTTGACACCTTAGCCCTTACTGCCCTTATGGCAAGTGTAAATGACACGACCCTTGGCAGGGCTAAGCTCTCACTTGCAAATTCAAGTATAGAGCTTGATTATAAAGAAAATGATAAACAAAGAGAAGCCACAATTTCTTCAAAAGTGAGAGATTTATCCTACGGCAGTGATTTTAATGAAATAAAATCACCTTTATTGAAGAAAATCCTCACTGCCTTTAATTATTCTACTATTCAAGCAAATATGGAAAATGAATCACACTATAATTTCAACACAAAGGCATTAAATACTGTTTCAAAAACTCATTTGCCTAAGCTTGCCCATATAGAATTTGAAAATAATTTAGAATATTCTGGTAAGGATTTTTGGCTTTTTGCACTCACTGGCTATCCTAGTTATCAATCATTTTACTCAAGTGATTATTCCACCTTTCTCAAGGATATAGCCTATAAGGATTTTGATATTATGTATAAAGATCAAGGTCTTATTCCAATGCTTATCGCTTACAATGCATTAGATAATTCAATAACAATGTCTCAAAGTTTGCAAGGAATCACAAATCAAATTTCTTATCTGAATGACATGGCACAAATGGGCACAAGTGACTTAAAAAAGCTTTCTAACCAAATAAGCACTGCTCTTATTGAGCAATTAGAATCACCTGATACATTAGACCTAAAGCTTGATTTTGGTAAATATGTTGATATAGATACGCTTTTTACTTCCTTACTTTTTACAAATTCTATTGACGTGAATTTTAATATAGAATCAATTAAAGGAAAGAGTGTGCTTGAAAGCATTCCACTTGATTTACAGTAATTCTTAGAAAACACATAAAACAAAGCCCTTGTATACATTAATACAAGGGCTTTATTTTAAATTCAATCAAAAGCTCTAATGAAGAAAGAGGCTTTATTATAATATTCACCTATGCTTTTGTGAGCGGCATATCAAATGACTTTTCTAATGCATTATCAAGCATTTGCTGCGCTGAAATATCTTGAGCTATTTCTATAGGTGGATAAATAAGGGCACGTTCAAACTTTTCATAAGCCACTGTATTGTCAGCTTTTAATAAAACATTCCTTCCTTGTATTGTAAGTCTATCTTCAGCTAACCATTTCAAAGCTTGCACAAAGCACACATGCTCTAATGCATGTAATTGTTCAATTGTTTTTTCTTCTACACTCTCTGAAGAAAAATCAGCGGGAAGAGCGGCTTGAATAATTATTGCGCCATTATCCATGATTTCATCAACAAAGTGCACTGTTAAACCAAAGATTTTTACACCCCAGTTCTTTGCGTCATCAATGCCGTGTGCGCCTGCAAAGGAAGGTAAGATAGCAGGGTGCACATTTATGATTCTATCTCGAAATGCGTTTATAAAATAGGGTGTTACAATGCGCATATAGCCAGCCATAGCAACAGTATCAACATCGTGCTCTTTTAAAATACGCACTAATTCTTTGTCGTACTCTTCTCTATTAGCAAATTCTTTATGCGAAAGCGAAACGCACTTCACCTTTAAATTCTTTGCTCTTTCGACGACTTTCGCACTTGGATTATTCGTAAAAACAAGCGCCACATCAGCATTGATTTTATTTGCTTGGCAAGCCTCTATTATGGCCTGGGCATTAGAACCACTGCCCGAAGCAAGAATGGCTAATTTTAATCGCATAGTATGCCCTTTATTTGTTATAATATACTTTTATTGCGTCAACTAATTCTGGAATAGTGAAATTCACTGGTTGTATATCTGCGTTAAAGCCAAATTGAGACAAGGTATTTGAGGTAATTTCACCTATGGAAGCAAATTTTACCTTTGTATTTTTCACTAATTCAGCCGGCACTTGTTCAAAGAAATTTGTCACAGTTGAAGAAGAGCCAAAAGAAATACAATCAATTTCATTATTCTTTATCATTTCTTGCATCTTTTCTTTATCGTTTGTTGCAGGCACAGTTTCGTATATAGTTAAAACCTTAACATTGGCCTTATTTTTTTGCAATTCTTTTGGTAAAAGTTCGCGTGCTTCTTTAGCTCTTATGATAAGAATGTTTTTGTTTTCAACACCATAGGACTTAAGTCCTTCAACAATGCCCTCAGCCATATAGGCAGTAGGGACAAAGTCTGCAATAATGCCTCTGTCTTTAAGACCTTGCGCAGTTGCAGGACCAATTGCAGCTATCTTTGTTTGAGCAAAGACTCTGGAATCTTTATTCATTTTCTCAAGTGCTTTGTAATAGTGCTCTACACCATTAATCGAAGTAAAAATGACCCAATCATAAGATGACATATTATTTGTTTCTTGCTCAACTTCTTTAAAATCTGCTAGAGGATTGATTTGAATTGTTGGAAATTCAACAACTTGCGCGCCTAAAGTAGAAAGCATTGAAGCAATAGAACTTGCTTGCTCTCTTGCCCTTGTGACAACAATCTTCTTGCCAAGTAAGGGTTTTTGTTCAAACCAATCGAGTTTTGGCTTCATTTTTACCACATCACCAACAACAATCAAACACGGATTTGTAAAATTATGTTCCTTTGCTAATTGGGGAAGATTTTCTATTGTTCCTGTAATAGAGCGGTGTTCAGGGGTTGTAGCCTTATAAACAAGTGCAGCAGGCGTGTCTTTATTCATGCCAGCTTGTATTAAATTTTCTGAAATAGAAGGCAAGTTTGCCATACCCATAACAAAAACGAGAGTAGAAGCAGATTTTGCAAGCGCATCCCAATTGTGCACGGAGTCTGGTTTATTTGGGTCTTCATGCCCTGTTATGACAGTGAAAGAGGAAGAATAAGCTCTGTGCGTGACAGGAATACCAGCATAAGCAGTTCCGCCTATTGTGCTTGAAATTCCAGGAACTTCTTCAAAATATACTCCGGCTTTATGAAGTTCTTCGCCTTCTTCGCCGCCCCTACCAAATATATAAGGATCTCCACCCTTTAGCCTAGCTACAACTTGACCATTATTTTCTTTTGCTTTATCTATCAAGAGCTGATTTATGTCTTCTTGCTTCATGGCATGATTGCCTGCAACCTTGCCAACATAAATAAGTTCAGCATCTTTTCTGGCAAATTTGAGCATGCTTTCATTTGCAAGCGCATCATACACAACAACATCAGCTTCTTCTAAAGCTCTTTTTCCTTTAAGTGTGAGCAATTCAACATCGCCAGGGCCTGCGCCTATCAAATAAACAAGCATAAATAATCCTCTATAAATATCTTAGAATTTCTTTTTTGAAAAGTAACAATATTATCTTTAATATTCAAGTCTTATTTTATGTAGATTTTTACCCTAACATATACTTTGGTAAAGACAAATAAAAGTGCTAGTAAAGATTTTCAAATTTCTTCACACAAAATCTGCACTGATCAATCACAATATTATTCACATGCCCTTCTCTAAAGTCTGAAAATTCTTTATTTTGCCAAATATCGAGAATATTTTCCCTATCAACATTTCCAAAAGTAAGTTTAAAGGCTTCATTATCAGGCACATTTAAATAAATGCATGGCGCTATAGTTCCGTCTGCATCTACATAGAGCGATTTTTGAATATTTTCTCTGCATTCTGCACTTGGAACAGCACTTGGTAAGGCATAATATATTTTTTGCCCATTCATCTCTGCTTCTTCTTGCGCTTTTTTTAAAATAGTTCTAGCTTTTTCTATGATTTCAGTATCTTGCGGATTGATTGCAAGATGCGCCTGTGAAGAGTCTGCAAGATAGTCTAAGGTGCTCACAACTGTAGAGTGAACCTCTAATTCCTTCATAAGCGCTGGCAGCTTTTCTATTGCCTCTATTCTGTCTGCAAGCATGATATAGGCCAAGTGTATTTCAACATGCACAGCCATATATTCTTTGCGTAAGCTTTGAAGCAATTTAATATTTTGACAAAGTTTTTCAAAATCAGCTCCTTTTCTAGCATTGTCATTACTTTCTCTATCAGTGCCTGCCAAGGAAAAAGCCAATATATCCATACCGCTTTTGAGAATCTTCTTTATATTTTCTTCATTGAGATGAAGCCCGCACGAAGTTGTTGAGATTGCACATCCCGCCTTACGCGCAAGAGAAACAAAGTCAAAGAAATTTGGGTGTAAAAGAGGTTCACCCCAGCCTTGCAAGTGTACGCGATTACATTTTTGCAATAAAGGCCACAAATTTACAAAAGTATGCGCATTCATATGCCTTGAGTTCCACTGCTCTTTCTTTGTTGTGTGCGGGCAATATATACATTTTGCACTGCAAAAAGAAGTCACTTCAACTTGTATACAATCAAAAGGGCGTTTTTGCGGATGAATTAAATCTTTTATTAAATCAAGTATACTCGCTTCTTTGATAGCTGGATGCTTGAAAGGATTTTCATAATCATTTGCTAGAGGAAAAGTATGTATCATTTTGTAGCCCTTTGAAATAATTTTGAAAACCATGATTTATTATCAATAACATCTTCTGTTTTCCAGCTTGTTTGTATAAAGGCTAAACTTGCTTTAGCTCCCCATTTTTCCTTGAAAAATCTGATTCCATCATTTATTCCAAGACCAAGATTACACTTATTATACCCTCTTTGTTGCGCTTCTTTAAGTAGTTCATACAGAACTAAATCAGCAACTCCAGGCACATTTTCATCTTCTTCCTTTCTAAAAGCATACATATAAAAAGCCGTGGAAAAAGAAGAAAAATCTGCAAGCGCGCAGGCAAGAAGTGAGTTTGTTTTATTACTATATGCAGAAAAAAGCACACAGTCTGAAGAAGATAATATATATTTTTCAATGCCTTGCATAATTATGACTTGAGCTTGGTCTAATTGCTTATTTTTTAAAGAAGAAAGCATTAATGCGTGATGTTCACCACTCCACGCGCTTTGGCCTGAAGTTTGTGTAACAAAAGCTTCCTTTTTAGCTCTATTTAACATATTTTTTATCTTTGCTTTTGGTTTTACTGGCAAATCTAAGAAATAATAAAAATCTTGCTCTAAACTTTGAGCATAATTTGGCGCACTTTGCGGTCTTATTGGAGCAAGCACCGTGATTTCTTGCATAGTATCAGCCCTTAAGACTTCTTTAATGGCATTATCAAGCTCGCTTATGTCCGATGGATTTTCTAAATTATAACCAACAAGTACGCAAGATGATTGTTTTTTATGCAAAAGATATGCGCCTATCAATTCACTTTGCAGATTTGAAACAGAATATACATAATTTAGAAGCTGATCTGGTGTGTAAGCCTGTGCTTGAATGTAGGAAAGAGCCTGTTTAATTTCCATAAGAACCTCAGCTCATACGAATTTGTTTGAGTGTAAAGCCGTCTTCTACAAGCATGTTACGCAAGTTTAGCATATGGGCTGTTCCAACAAAGACAACACAGCCCCCTTCTTCAATAAAGGGTCGCATTCTTTGACGAAAACGCTCATCTCTCAAAGAAATTATCGTCTTTGTTCGAGTAGGAAATTCAGCACTTGTGCCCATTAGTTTCATTAAATCTCCAGCTAAATAAGCCTTCACATTGTTTTTAATCATAGTCGGCCATTTATCACAATTTTGAAAATACTTTACTACCCTTTCAGGAGGAACAGCATTCAAAGACGCAATCTGCTCCTCAAGACTTTCCATAGCAACAACAATCTTGCCCATGCTATGAGCTAAATGCCAGCCTTCCATATCAACCGACTGCCTCCAGCCCTGTCTTTCTAAATAGCCTGTCCATAAGGTAAAAAGAGATGCCCAAGGTCGCATATGCTTTAAAACCCATTCTACGTCAATTTTATCTTTTGCTTCCATGTTAAGAAGTTTTGTAAAAAATCCTTCAGGTCCGCGCACCATACGCGTTAACTTTTGTATTTCAGAAGGATTTAAAAGTGGAAATAGCGCTTTATGCTCTTGTGTCAAAAGAGTTCCATTCTCTTTTACAAAGGATAAAGAATCTTCATCAAGAGGCCCTTCAAACAAAACAGTATCTACCTTATTGAATAAATTGCTAAATGCATGTTCAAAAGAATAGCAAAAAAAGTGCGCTGAACCACCAATATATGAAATTTTATTATTTTTTTTAATCTCCCATAACATACTATAGGCTTTTTGTTTTGGCAGATTATTCCAAACCTCATACTTAGGTTTTGAAATTAACGCTAATAAATCAGCGTCTTTATCTTGGTTTATGACAGCTTTTAAAATGGTTTTTGCATGAGAAGAGACGCTTTGATTTGCTTGTTCTTCTTTGTCAATACTCCATGAAGCCATCTTGAAAGAAAGAGCTTTTTTTCCGCCCCATTTAAGTTTAAAACGCTTGATACCCTCATTCACTCCAAGCCCTAAGTGAATGTATTCTTTATTTTTTTCTCTTGAAACCTCAAGCATTTTAGCAAAAAGAAGGTCGTGGGCATGCGCACTATAATAGCTTTTAGAATGCGCGCCTAATATATAGGAGCAAAATTTTTCAGGCGCAAAGTCAAGCAAAAGGCAAGCTACCAATTTATTGTCTTCATTCCATGCATTAAGTAAGTAAAGTTCTTCAACATCTTGTGAAAAAACATATTCAGTTGAAGCAAAAAGCCTTCTTACCATAGGTTTTAATGGTACTCTTGACATAAATTCTGTCCAAAGTCGGCGATGCTCTTTAGTAAAGTCCTTTGTCATGTCAACGCGAAGGTTTTTGCTCGCTTTTGTGATGGGATTTATCAGTTTTTTTGGAATTTCACTTTCTATTTCTAATGTGTAAAAATCATCTTCTTCATGAACATATTGCATTAAACTATCAGGCAATTGCGCTGAAACAGTGTAACACTGACTAAGTTTTGTTTTTTCAAGGGCTTGATTTTTAGCTTCAATATAAGCCTTATCACTGTATTGCCCTTTGAGTGGATAGCCTATAATTGTCAAACTAGAACTATCATTAAAACAAAGATAATCATTTACTACAAAAGCCTGTGCGCCAGAAACAGCCTGCATAAAATAAAGAGAGTGTTCAGGTACATTTGCTTGCTTAAGTATTTCAGATGATAGCATTTTTAAAACCTACTTTAGCAGAAGTTTATTAAGACCTTAAAACTATGTGATTTTTCTCACAAACATGTGTTTAAAGTACGCTATTTTAATGTATTCGTCAAATCCCATTAATCTTTGCTCAATAGCAAACATCTCTTCAAGCCAATGTTCGCTTGCTTGTGTTTTTGCATCGTGTAATGAAGCGAGTATGCGCACAGCTTTTGTGTTTTCGACTTGCATTTTTACTTGTATCCAATTTAAAAGTTCTTCTTCAGTATAAAATTTAATATCACCAAAAATAGAAGAATAGGAAAAACCGCCGTCAAGTAATCTATGCGCATCTTTAATGTCTATATCTTGAACTACTGCTTGAAGAATTCTTCCATTTTTATTATGTTTTACAATGGATAAGACACCATCATCTTTTAAAACTCTTACAAGTTCGTTCAATATTTCTGCCCTATTGTCAACAAATTCTAAAACAAGATGACACAAAACAAGGTCAAAACTTTTCTCTGGCAAAGATTTAACATAGGATAAATCGTTACAAATCTGTGTATAAGGTGGATTATTGTCTAAAATCATGCTTTTATCTTGCTCTAAAGCAATCACATCATTATTTCTAGCTAAAAAAGATGAAGTAAAGCCAAAACCACTGCCAAAATCAAGTACTTTTAGATTTTTATATTCCTCTAACTGCTTGAAAACAGTTTTGTAAAAAAGTTTTCCTAAAGGTGAAATAGTGTAATCATAATAGAGTTTCATATCTTCATTCATAGCTTCTTCCTTATTTAAAAACACATTTTTACAAGTGTAGACTTGAGTTATTAAAAATTTCTTTTATTTTATTTGCGCCTTTTGTGTTGAAAGGAAAAAACTTAATCCAAAGCAAAATAAAAGCACAAATGCAAAGATAATATAGGCTAAATCGTAGGCTTTTGTCATATAATCAGAAAAAGCCATTATAGCATAGCCAAAAGATTTTAAAATAATAAATGTTGAAACTAGCCTAAAATAAAAGAGAAATTTATCTTGCCCAAAGCAATATGCTGTTGTTGCAGGCATCAATACCCATGCCCCGCCGCCAGTTATACCAAAACAAAAAGAAAAAAACAATAAAGTATAAATAGTTGGAGGCAAAAAAATCAATAAAAGTGAAAGAAAGTTTAAAAACAGCAACAACCTTGTCACAGAAATTGGATTATACTTATCCGCAGCTCTGCCCCATAAATACTTTGCTGAAACCAAAAAGACAGCTGTAAGGCAAGAAAAAAACATAGCATCATACGATTCCAGTCCAAGATCAGTCATGCGTGGCTTTAATTGGCTAACAACAGCTGAATTAACCATAAGCGCAAGACCAAATAAAAAAGAAAGAAGGTATGCCTGTTTTGATTTTAAAACTTCTGACCAAGGGACGTAAACTTTTTTTTCTGTTTTTTTATCTATTTCCTGATTTAAGCTTTCGACTTGTGCATTATCGACAAAAAGATTCAATTGTGAAGGTGTATCTCTTATCATAAACCAACAAATTGGTACAAATGCTAAGATAAAAATTCCATAACCAAGCCATGCAGTGCTCACATCATACTGATTAATAAATATAAGCAGAATAAAAGGCATAACAACACCAGACAAGGAAATTCCCATATTTGCAAGCCCAAAAGCTCTTCCTCTAAATTTAACAAACCAATTATTGACTAGCATACTGGCAATAGGTCCACCAAAACACTGTCCGCTTATCCACGCTAAGGAATAGAAAATATAAAACAAATATAAGCTCTTAGTCAGTGCAAGAATAATAAAGGAAATTCCACCTAAAAAAGCACCGCAAGTCATCAAAAAACGTATACTTGTTTTTTGTACAAAATATGTCCAAACAGGAATACTCAGTGCACCTAGAAAAGAAGAAAGGGATAAGCCAATATTTATATCAGCACGCGTCCACCCTCTTTCAACTGTTAAAGGATCGATAAATGCATTCATCATAAAAATAATAGAGCCTTGCAAAATAAAATTCCCTACAAGACATAAAATAGTGAGCTTCCAACCGTAAAACATGTATTTTCCTTTATAAAAAAAAAGTGCAAAGAACATGAGTGCTAAAAAAAAGAATACTTTATGTATATATATTTGTAAATAGTTATTTATTATTGACTTGTAATATAAAGTTTGACTGCTAGTAGTCAAAAAGTAATCAACAGGCTATTTTGCTTATGTACTTTCTAAAAAATTTCTTTACACACATTGAGGATTGATAAGCTCAAATCTCTCGTCTTTATTTTTTTCGCCCCATTCACACATAAGCTCTAAAAGCGGCATAAGTGATTTTCCCTTTTCTGTAGAAGAATATTCAACTCTTGGAGGGATTTCATTAAAACTTGTGCGCAAAATAAGTCCGTCTGCTTCAAGTTCACGCAATTGATTGGTGAGTGTTTTTTGTGAAATTTGATTTATAGTAGCCATAAGAGATTTAAATCGCATAGGGCCGTCTTCATTAAGTAAATATAAAATCAATGGTTTAGATTTTCCACCTATCATTTTTAGCGTTATTTCTATTTCAGAATTAACTCTTATTTTTTCACTTGATACACTTTTATTCATAGCTCACTTCCTTTGCTCATTTTCTCTACTAATTTCTCTCTTGCTCATTTTCTCTACTCATTTTTCTATAGTTACCTTTTTTTCTTTTAGTGAAATATATGTACCTATATTGACACCGCGACAATAGTATAATAAGTATCTTTATAGTATTTTTTACTGTAATAATTTAAATAAAAGCAATAGTCAAGGAGATGCTATAATGGCTAAAAAATTAATTGTAATCACAGGTGCAAGTTCTGGTTTTGGCAAAGCATTGGCATTAGAGTTTAATAAAGCAGGTTACCCTCTTCTTTTACTTGCAAGACGTATTGAACTTCTAAATGAACTCAAACTCGAGAATGCTCTATGTGAAGAAGTCGATGTTACTGATAAAAGTGCTTTTGAAGCAGCAGTTCGTAAAGCAGAAGCTGTGTATGGTAAAACAGATTTATTGATTAATAACGCAGGCATAATGCTTCTTGGCGACATGGCTACTCAAGATGTTTCTGAATGGAAACAAATGATTGACGTAAACTTGATGGGGCTTATGTATGGAATGCAAATTGTCATGAATGACATGAAAGAAAGTAAGTGCGGAACAATTATCAACCTTTCTTCACTAGCTGGTGTTAAAGCATTCCCTAATCATGGAGCTTATTGCGCAACAAAATACGGTGTTGTAGGTCTTTCAGAAGTAGCCCGTGCAGAGCTTGCACCATATAATGTCCGTGTTATGCGTGTTTGCCCTGGCGCTGTTCCAACAGAACTTCTTAGCCATACAACAAGTCAGGCAATTAAAGAGGGCTATGGTGAATGGGTAAGCGCATTAGGTTTAGGTCATATAACAGCTGAAGACGTGGCAAAAACAATAAAATTTGCTTATGAACTTCCTCAATGTGTGAACCTGCGTGAAATTCAAATAGCTGAAACAAAACAAGACGCTTAAGTTTGTAAAAATTTAAAAGCTGAAAAGGACATCAAATGATGTCCTTTTTTTACGTTCTGATAACTCTTTTTAAAAAGCAAAGGGTCAGTTTTTAGCTTCCTCACATCAAGATGAAATTAGAGCATGACTACTTTACTTACTGCCTAATTCCCACTTACTACTCAACTAATGTAGTCAAATAAAAATCTAACTACATGAAATAAAAAGAAAATATATCTCTTGTATCTTAGATTTTTTTATGTTAATTAATGCAGTCTTTAGGATGTGTTTCTAAATACAAAGATTTTGTGAATTTTACAACGAAAATGGATTTTTTGCTAAACGGAGTGTATACAAATAATACATGAATGGAGCAAAAAAGACATTTTTCGACTGTAAAAACGCAAAAGAATGAATTTAGAAACATATCCTAGTAAAAAGGAAGTCTTTAAATGGATATACTCGAAAATGAAATTATGAATCGCTATTCGGTGATTGAAGAAAAAAACAAGAGAGAAATTGTCTTGTTACGCGGCAGTGGCTGCACTTGGAGAAAGTGCAGGTTCTGTGACTATCACCTTGATTATTCAAAAAACCAAGAAGAAAATGATAGATTAAATCAACTTGAACTTTCTAAAATAACAGGTATTTATAATAAACTTGAAATAATTAATTCAGGAAGCTATCTTGAACTTTCCGAGAAAACTCATAAATTGATTGAAGAAGTTTGTATTGCAAATAATATCAAAGAGCTACACTTTGAATGCCACTATTCACACAAAGAAAAAACTAAAGCAATCAGAGAAAAGTATAGAAAACATGGCATTGATATAGTTATTAAAATCGGTGTGGAAACTTTCGATGCTCTTTTTCGTGAGAGTTATCTTGTAAAGGGTATAGACACGGATAAGCCAGAAGAAATTGCATCTTATTTTGATGAATGTTGCCTTCTTCAAGGAATTCCAGGGCAAACAAAAGAAAGTATGATTGAGGATATTGAAATAGGCTTGAAATATTTTCAAAGAGTATGCGTAAATATCATGCAATCCAACGCAAAACCTATAAAACCAAGCCCAAAAGTTATAGAAATTTTTGTAAATGAAGTATATCCAATCTATAAAAATGATAATAGAGTCGATATATTATTAGAAAATACTGCCTTTGGTGTGGGCGGGGTGACCACAAATGGTTAATGAAATATTACTTATTTTTTCCTTAATTTTAATATACGCTACAGTTCTATTAGCCTACAAAATGCTCGGCAAAACAGGGCTTTATGTATGGACTGCAATTGCAACAATAACTGCTAATATAGAAGTGATTATCCTTATAAATGCTTTTGGCTTAGAGCAGACACTCGGAAATATTCTTTTTGCGTCAACTTTTTTAGTGACGGATATCCTTTCAGAAAATGAAGGAAAAAATGAGGCAAAAAAAGCTGTTATTTCAGGGATTTTTGCAAATATTATCTTTGTTTTCATAAGTCAATCTTGGTTTTACTACATTCCAAGTGCAAACGATTGGGCAAGCCCTGCTGTGCGAGAGGTTTTTGCAAATGTTCCAAGATTTATGATAGTTGGTATTGCTGTATACGGCATTAGTCAAATTTTAGATGTATGGTTATACGATAGAATATGGCAATTAACAACTAAAATATTCAATAATTCCAAACGTGGACTTTGGATAAGAAACAACGGATCAACTTTGATATCTCAAGCTGTAAACACTATTCTTTTTACTTTTGGCGCTTTTTATGGAATTGAAGGATACAATATTTCAACACTTTGGAGCTTAGTTATATCCTCATACATCATTTTCCTCGTCACCAGTCTTTTCGATACTCCTGCGGTTTACTTAGCAAGAAGAATCAAAGCAAGTAGAGGACACCAGCCACATAACACCCTATAATATATACACTTAAATTATATATTTTCTATACTCTTAAACTTACTAAATTATAAAATGGCGCGAATCAAGCGCTTTTTTATTATCATAGAAAATGAAATCAGACACAAAAAAAGGTTACGATTTTCATCGTAACCTCTTGATATTCTTGGTTGCG
>CAYJHE010000035.1:0-15731 GCA_964369675.1 uncultured Desulfovibrionaceae bacterium
TCGGTCATGTACTTAAGTACACTCCACTCGCGCATTTTTTGCAATTCATTCCCCTATAAAGCAAAATTCTTATTTTGCACAATATTTCATGACAACACAAAAATTTTGCTTTTAATAAAGTCTAAGCAATATTCATTCGCAAAATTTTTCGCGCCGTATTGAAAACTTTTTTAGCTCCGCTAAAAAGTTCTCAATGCCGATTCGTATGATTTCGTCTTCGTATTTAAAATCTTTTGAACACCATGTGAACGAAGTGAACATGCAGCCTAACCTTTATTCACCAGAAGAAATTAGCAAAGCACAAGTAAGTTAATATTTTAAAGCGGAAAAGTATTTAAGCGAAGCTTAAAACTTTTCCGCAAATAAAAAAATAAATTCCATGCTTTAGCCATGAATTATCGCTTAACCGCTCATGCTAAGGTTTCCAAAGGGGATTATCCCCTTTGGTCGCCGAAGGCAAAAGAAAAGAAAACGAAATAAAGCCTAATTCTTGAAAGGTTCTTTTGTAAACAAGCCCACAACAAAGCCAAAAACAACAGCCCAGAAGATTGCTTGAAATGCTGAGGAAAATGCGTCTAGTGAAGATGGTTCTGCATAACTATTTTGCGCCAAAACAAAAAGATACGGCAAAACAATAGGCCCGACAAATCCACCCATATTCACAACAGAAACTGCAATTCCGCCGTATTCTTTTGGATTGATTTCTTGTACACAAGCCCAACAAACCACAAATGCACAGCTACAAAAACCAATACTAAACAAGACAGCGGGGACAAGTGATAAGGAGAGTGCTTTTGTTCCAAAAGCGAGCACTGCCCATGTGATTAAGTAGATAATTCCTATAACAATCATTGGTTTTTTTCTGCTTCTTATTTTGTCAGACCACGCGCCAACAACAATAGAACCGACAGCAGAACCAAAAACACCTATGATAATATACGATGATGCGCCAAGAGTTGAGAGCGAGAATGTTTCAGAAAGCCATGAAGTTCCGCTATAGCCCATGACAACAATGTATGAACCATAGAAAGTAGCGTAGAGAATAAATACAGGCCATGTTCTCCAGTCTATGATGATACTAAATAGTGCCTTCCATACAGAAAATTCTTGGCTTGCACTTTGACTTGAATCTTCATCTATGCTTGGCTTGTCTTTAATGAGTAAAAAAGAAAGAATCATAATAGAAAAAGTAAAGACAGTAATAGCATAAAAAGTTGTACGCCAGCCGATTTGCTCAATAATCCATGCAAGTGGACTTTGTGCAAGCATACCTCCAAGTGTTGCTAAAAAGCAAGCAAGGCCGGTCATTGTTGTCATAAGACTTGGCTTAATCCACGCAATCTGAAATTTAATGATGCAAACAAAAAGCGGTGCAACGCCTAGGCCTATTAATGCCTTACCTATATAGAGCATAGGAACATTTGACGCCATTGCAAAACATAATGTACCAATACCTGCACAAAGAAGCCCTATTGAACTTACCTTGCGTAAACCAAACTTATCAACCAAAAGCCCTGTAGGAATTTGCATGAATAAATAGCAATAAAAGTACATACTTGCAATAGAAGTTGCTTCAATCGCACTCACAGAAAATTCTTCCATGATGTATGGCTGTAAAATCCCAGTGGATAAAGGGTGAAAATAGGTCAATAAATAGCCTAAGAGTATAACTGTCCACATAAAATAAATGAGAAAGGGAGAAGGCTTTTTTGCATCTGTATTCATAATATATATTCCTGTAAGTATGTGTGGTTACTGCTCTTGTGCCATAAGACAGCCAAGTATAATTGAATTAATTTTCACTTCTGCAGTGTCTGAGCGCGAACCAAGGATAACTGGTTTTTTACAACCTAAAACAAGCCCGCCCCATTTTGCCTTACAAAAGTGCAACCAAGACTTAGCAAGCACATTGCCTGTTTCCATATTTGGGAAAATAAGCAAGTCAACATCACCAGAAATTTCACTTTCAATATGCTTATGCTTTGCAGCTTCTTTGTCAAAAATAACATCAAGTGCCAAAGGTCCTTCTGCAATGCACTTACCAAATTCGCCAGCTTTTGCTAAGTCAACCAAGGCGGCAGCATCGACTGTTGCCTGCACATTTTTATTCACAATTTCACTGGCAGCTAAAAAAGCAATTTTCGGATTTGTATAGCCAAAAGCCTTGAGAACTTGCAAAGAATTTCTTAATATATCTTGTTTTTGCTCTAAATCAGGCGCAACACTGATTCCGCTGTCAGAACCAAAAATAAGTTTATGGTAGTTTGGCACTTCGTACACACCAAGCGCGCTGACAAGGCCGCCTGTGCGAAGTCCTTTTTCTTTATTTAAAATAGCACGCATATAAGCAGTTGTATCAACTGTGCCCTTCATCAATAAATCAGCCTTTTGCTCGTGTATGAGGTGCACAGCTTCTTCTGCCTCATTTCTGCCGTCTTGAGGTTCAAATAATATGTAATTTTCTAGCTTGATTTCTGCAACCAAGGCTTCAACTTCATCTTTATTTCCAACAAGTACAGGTGAAACATAACCTAAACTAGCTGCATTTTTTACAGCCAGCAAAACGTCTTTATCCGCTGCACCTGCAACGCAAAGCTTTATGGGCTTAGTTGTTGATAGTCTTTCTTCTAATGCTTTAAATGAATTAATCATATATATTCCCCATGTAGTTTTCTTAGTTATATTTCTTATTTCTCAAAAACTTCAGCTGAGACTTAATCTTAGTTAAGCTCTGTGAAGAATTTCATTGTCGTAGATCTTTGCAAGTTCTTCATTTGTGAGAACACGCAAAGCACCTAGTGCCAAAGCTTCCATTTCCATTTCACCTGGAATAACTACAATAGGCGCTAAATAAGAAAGTCGTCTTTTTACTTCTTCTTCTAATGGTTTAGAACGCGCAATTCCGCCTGTGAGTATAATTCTGTCCACTTTTCCGCAAAGGCTTGCGCCATACATAGCGATTTCACAAGAAACTTGATAGCAAAAAGCATCAAAGATAAGGCGCGCTTTTTCATCACCGCTCTCAGAACGCTGTTCTACCTCATAGGCGTCTTTTGTTCCTAAATAGTCATACATTCCGCCATGAAAGCTAATTTTTTTCACAAGCTCATCGCGTGTATATTTTCCGCTATAGCAAAGTTCGATAAGAGAATAAGCAGGCAAGCCTCCGCATCTTTCAGGCGAGAAAGGACCGTTCGTACGTCCGCCACTTCCGTCAATCATGCGCCCTTTTTCGTGCGCGACAACGGAAATACCTGAACCAAGATGAGCCACAATAAAGTTAAAGTCCTCATACTTTCCGCCCATTTCACTTGAAACGCGCCTACACACAGCCTTGTGATTTAAGGCATGAAACCAGCTTGGGCGTTCTAAATCGCTAAGACCAGAAATTCTTGAAATTTCTTGAAGTTCGTCAACAGCTACAGGGTCTACTACAAAGGAAGGTTTATTAATCTTATCAGCTAAATGCTTTGCGAGCACTGGTCCAAGATTAGACGCGTGTTCACCATGCACTTGATTGCGCAAATCTTCAATCATGCTCTCGCTGACATAGTATGTTCCACCAGGAATAGGGCGCACAAGTCCGCCTCTTCCGACTATTGCGTCAAAAGAATCAAGTTTATGATTTTCTTTTTGTAATGTTTCTTCAATCACAGATAAGCGATAAGGAAATTCATCAAAGACAGTAGCAAAGGCGCTTAATTTTTCTGCGTCATGCACAATTGAAGTAGTAAAGACTTCTTGTGTGTCTTCAAAAACAGCAACCTTTGTTGAAGTTCCGCCAGGGTTTATAGCTAATATTTTCATAATAATCCCACCGTATTAATTTTGTTATTTCTCAAAAATATTGAGAATTAGGTATTAAAAAAGCAAGTATATAACGAAGCCAGAAAGCCAGTTCTATTCTTGCTTTTAAACATCACTTTTCCTATATTCAATGAAGTGACAGAGCAATTTGCACTATTTTTGTAAATACTCTATCGAAGCTTTGCAGAAATTTGTGCAGATGTTTCTTTTAATCGCTGAATCATCTCTTTCATTTGACCTTGCATTCTTGAGGTTGGACCTGAAATACTCATTGCAACTACAGGCATATTAGTGCTATTAAATATTGGAACACCAACACAAGTCAAGCCTATTTCTAGTTCTTCATCGTCCAGAGCGTAGCCGTCTTTCTTTACTTGTTGCAAGTTTTTTATAAGGTCTTTGCTATTTGTAATTGTTTTTTCAGTATGAAAATCTAAGCTCATCTCATTCACAAGACTTTCAAAGTCTGGTGTAAAAGCGAGCAAGGATTTTCCTAGCGATGAGCAATGGCAAGCACTGTTCGCATGAGCTGAAGTGTGTAATCTCAAGAACTTATCCTTTCCTTCAGATTGATAGATGCTCAAAAAGCTAAACTTTCCATAAGAAGAATCTGCTATAGCTACATTCACTGTTTCTTGAAATTCTGCCGCTAATTTATCAGCAAAAGGGCGAATAGTTTCTCTCATAACAAAATGTGTATCCGCAGATATTCCAATGGCGTATAGTTTTGGGCCTAGACCGTATTTTTGGCTTTCAGAATCTTGTAATACAAATCCTCTTTCTTCTAATGTTGTTAATGTTCTATGAATAGTGCTTTTATATTCACCCATGCTTTTGGCTATTTCAGAAATCCCCAAAAGATTATTTGAATTAAATAAAAGGTCAATTAATTGTAAAGCCCTATCCAAGGAACGGATGATATTTGTATTATCAGACATTTTTTCTTTCCTATCTTCATAAAAATTTCGTATTTTCATTAAATAGGATAGTCAAAACACGAAAAAAAGCAAGAAAAAATTTATTCGACAAGCTATTTTGCGTGAATTTGCCCTCAAAACACTCATATTTGATTGCTATTATAAGACCTTATGTATTAATAGATTTATAAGCCTACTTTCCCTTTGTGTGTGCAATAATGTAAACAATTTCAGAATTATTACACATTATAAGCAAAGCCCTTTTTGAAAGCAATGGTATTTTGCTCTTCAAACTTTGCTTTACCTTTTCTGTTAAACATAGCATTCATACCATTTAGACCTTCTTCTTCTGTAAAATCTTCTGAAATTTTAAGAAGAAAACCAGTCATAATAATATTCGCGCCACGCGGATTTCCAATTTCATTTGCAAGTGAAGAACAAGGCACACCATAAGCCTTAATATCCTTGCGTGTTATTTTATCTTGAGAAATGGCGTCACTGTTATAGACAAGTATTCCATTTGGGCTCAACTTATCTCCAAGTGCCACCAAGACTTGCTCGTGCATAGCAAGCAAGATGTCGCAAGATTCTTGAGATGGATTATATATAGTTTCTTTGCCGTATTTCACAGTACAATTTGCCATACCGCCACGCATAGCAGAACCATATGAAGGAACCCAAGTAACATTGTCTCCCCTATGATTAGCTATTTCTGCGGCAATCAAGCCCACTGTCAAAACGCCTTGTCCACCAAGGCCCGCAAAAATTATTTCTTTCATTTATTTGCCCTCACGTTTTTTTAACTCACCCAAAGGATAATAGGGAACAAGCTCATTTTCTATATGTGCCATTGATTCTACAGCCTTTAAACCCCAGTTCGTAGGGCATGGAGAGAGAATTTCAACTACTGAATATCCCTCTTTATTTTTTTGAGCTTCCAGCGCATTTTTAATATACTTTTTTAATTTCATAATTTGCGCAGGGCTTGTCACTGTACCACGAGCTACATAGGCTGGATTAAACTGGCTAGCAACCATTTCTGGAAAACGCATAGGAAAACCAGTTGTATCACAATTTCTGCCCTTAGGTGAAGTTGTTGTTTTTTGGCCAGGCAATGTTGTAGTACTCATTTGCCCGCCTGTCATACCGTAGAGCGTATTGTTGACAATAAAAACGCAAAGATTTTCATTTCTATAGGCAGCATTAGTTGTTTGCGAAAGTCCAATACTGTAGGCATCGCCATCGCCTTGATACGAAATAACCATGGTTTCAGGCATAACACGTTTAAAAGCAGTGCTTACAGCAGAAGCACGTCCGTGTGGGCAGTGCAATCTATCTGTTTGCAAACCACCACCTAAGAGACTTGAACAACCAACACCAATGCCAAAAATAACATTATTATCATAGCCAAGCTCTTCAAGACATTCACAAATAAGGCGGATAATAATACCATGTCCGCAACCGGGGCAAAAACCCATGCCTTTGTCTATAATTGCAGGAACTTTATGAGATTTTGCCATATTAAAATGCCTCCTTAATTTCACCGCTTAGTATTTTTCCAAAACCTTCTATTGTGTCTTTAATTGCAGGAATACCATAGACAGTCAAAAGACAGTACGCAGGCACATGCCCAAAACCGTGTTTTTTAGAATAGAGTGCAACATCTTCAACAACCTGACCAGTTGCAGCAGACTCAACAGTAATAAAGCCTTTAACTTTTGGATTAACAAGCTCAAATGCTTTTTCAGGGAAAGGCCAAGCGCTGATAATTCTGATAAGACCAACCTTGTGACCTTCTTCTTTCAACTTCGCCATAGCTCCTTTTGTTGAACGAGCAGAAAGCCCATAGGCAACAAAAACATAATCAGCATCTTCTACATCTATTGCTTCAAAGCGTTGTTCATTTGCTTTAATATTTTCATGCTTCTTCTTAAGATCAATGCCCTCTTGATGTGGATTACGATCAAATATGCCTATTTTTTTATAGCTATACTTTCCATCAAAGCCCCAAGGACTTTTTGGCGGGTCAATAAAATCAGGCATTTCACATGGTTCCATCATTTGCCCAAGTGCGCCTTCAGTCAAAAGAGTGCATATTATACGATACTTTTCAGCAAGCTCATAAGCAAGAGCCATAAAGTCAACTGCCTCTTGAATGCTTTCAGGGCATAAAACTATACAGCGATAATCGCCATTTCCGCCGCCTCTTGTTTCGCGCAAATAGTCACATTGTGAACTAAAAAGAGTTCCAAGACCATTTCCATAGCGGGCAACATTTATCACTACACAAGCAAGTTCTTCATCAGAAATACAAGAAATACCTTCTTGCTTTAAACTTATACCAGGCCCAGAAGATGCTGTAAGTGCTCTCACACCACAAGCCGCAGCTCCCATGACCATACAAATACCCGCAACTTCACTTTCTGCTTGTACAAAAGCACGCCCAAGTTCTGGTAAGCGTGCAGACAAATATTCCATAATTTCAGAAGATGGAGTTATAGGATAACCGGCATAAAAAGATACTCCAGCGCGTACAGCTGCTTCTGCAATAGCATGATTCCCTTTCATCATTTCTGCCATATATTTACTCCTTATAAGCTATTACTTTTTTAAATTTAAAGGGCTGTTCCCCTAAAATACAAACTACCCTTGTACTTCATATACGCCGTCAGGGCACATCGTATAACAAGAACCACACAAAACACACACAGACTCATCAACCTTTACAGGAGTATAGCCTAATACATTTAGGCTGTCGGTGAAGCTTAGGCATTTTTTGGGACAGTTCGCAACACATAATCCACATGCTTTACAACGCTCTGGCTTAATGAGAAGTTTAGACATATTTATTCTCGCTTGTTTCCGTATTTGTAGTGAATAAATCACTTATTGTTATTAATACTATAATTATTTTCTTATAGCAATTTTTCTCTCTCAGCTATTTTACTTGTGGCAAAATAGCTAAGAGAGAGTTTAGTTACACAAGATGACTTTTTTACTTTTCACCATAGATTTCATCAAAGCAAGTCTTGTAAGCACATTCAGTTGGTGTTAGTCCAAGTGATTTTGCTTTTTCAAGGTTCGCTTTTGTATTTTTTGGCAATACTCTTGCAATATCATTATAGATACGGTCTAAGCTTGCTTCATTTTGGTATTTATATTCTTCATAGCCAAACATAACACCAGCAGTATTATGCCACCAGTCAGTTTGGAATAAGATGCCTTGGTCAGCAATGAGTTTTGCTAAACGGCATTCTTCTTCAACGCTTGAAGCTTTAATTTGGTTGTTTGCGCCACCAAAAATAATCTTAGCCTTAAGTTTTGGAATATTTTCTTCGTCGAAAATACCACCGCAAGCACAAGGGCTAAGCACATCAACATCTAAGAAGATAACCTCTTCAGGCTTCACAGCTGTTATATCAACACCCATTTTACCAAAGTCGTCCATAGCTCTTTTTACATAAGCTTCATTTACATCTGTGACATAAAGTTTAGGATTTTTTGTTTCTTTAACAATATAGTCTACCATATGATAGCCCACTTGTCCAAGTCCTTGAATTGCAAAAGACATATTATCAAGGTTTTCTTTGCCAAGTTGGAATTTAACTGCTTCAACAAGCGCAAGGAATATGCCGTAAGCTGTTGGCTTACCAGATGCTCCAAGAGGGCCTTTTGGTCCACAAGTATATTGAACACTATAGCCATTTTCTTTCATAGCGTCTGTCATTTCAGGCGGGAAGCCCATGTCAGGACCTGTTGAACTTCTTGTTTCATCTAAGCAAAAACCTAAAAAGCCCACATGCTTCATATTATTAAGGTCGAGTGGATCCATGATAACGCAACACTTACTTCCGCCTACTGGCAAATCGCCTGCTATATTTTTGAATGACATAGCACGAGCAAGGTTCAAACCATCAATAACTACATCAAGTTCGAGGTCTTCTTTTGGGTGACGACGAATACCGCCCTTCATGATACCGTGTCTTGTGTTGTTGATACCACGCTTTCTATTGTGCATATTGCCAAGGAATTTAATGTCGTATTCTTTATTGTAGAAACAGTCTATACCAAAGTGACGACCCTGACGAACTAATTCAAGAACTTCATTTAAATAGTCGGTAAGACCATATTTTTCAAACATAGCACGAGTTTCAGTGTCATTCAACATACGAGCATTTTTTGTCTTAATGCTTTCTATATAAAAATCATGATTGTATTTTGACCAGTCAAAACCATGATCCCAGTCCTTAGAAGCTTGAAGATAGGTTTCATCTGTCTTCCAATCGTATTGAATTCTAAGTGTTGTAAGGTCTTCTTTGTCTAAAGGATAAAATAAACTTTTTTCACTCATTTGAATACTCCTAATAGTATTGTTATAGGTTAAATCCTGAACTTCAAAAGAGATTTAAATTTGTGCACAATCTAAACTTTTATTGATGTTCGCTCCTAAAACTTCCATATAGCAGAAATTTGATAAGATTTCCCTTCTATGTTCCAAAAACAGTATACGCATTTTACAGAACGTAGTTCTATTTTTTTCAAAGTAGCATTTAAAAATGCTCATGTCAAGTTTTATAACGTCATTAGAATCCACAATCTATCTGAGTTAAATTAAAGTAAAAAAGTGAGCGAAGCGAACAAAAACTTTAGCGAGCGAAACAAGAGCCACGTCTCTTGTAAGCGAGGTTTCGTGCACAGCGTGCCGAAACAAATTAGAATAAAGTCAAGTTTTATAACGTCATTAGAATCCACAATCTATCTGAGTTAAATTAAAGTAAAAAAGTGAGCGAAGCGAACAAAAACTTTAGCGAGCGAAACAAGAGCCACGTCTCTTGTAAGCGAGGTTTCGTGCACAACGTGCCGAAACAAATTAGAATAAAGTCAAGTTTTATCAAAAGTCTATTTTAGAAAAATGAACAAAGAAAATAAGAGAATAATTTGAGTGAATAAAATTATAAAAAAAGCCCCTTACATAACGAAAGAGGCTTTAGACAAATAAGAAATGAGCTATTCTACATCAAGCTCATGCATTGGCAGTGGCTTTGCAAAAAAATAGCCTTGCGAAAAATCAACTTTATTTTCTAAAACAATTTTTTGAATTTCTTCATTTTCAATATATTCAGCTACAACTTTAGAATGAATAAGTCTTGCCATGTAGCAAATGGAATCTAAAATAATTCTATTTTCATCGTTTTTTAAAATTCTTTTAATTATTGAGCCGTCAATTTTTATTATTTCAGGCTTAAGAGCAATAATTGAATTATAAGTAGCAAAACCAACACCAAAATCATCAACAGCTATTTTGCAACCGAGTTTTCTCGCATCTGCTATAAAGTTATTCATAATTTCATCTGTGCTGTAGTTTTCAGTTTCTACAAATTCAATGATGAGCTTTGAAGGATTTGGAAAGCTCGCCACTTTTTCTAAAAACCATGTGCGAAATTCTTCAGATTGAATATCAAATAAAGAAATATTCAAACTTAGCTCACTTGATTTGTTTTCAAATTCATTCAATGCCTTTTCTAGCATAATCTTACTGATTTTAGGATAAAGTTTCAACTGCTTAGCTTCTTCTAAAAACTTAGCAGGCGCGTATATTTTTCCTCTTTCGTCATAAATACGCATCAAAGCTTCATATTTATTTATTTTTTTTGCTTCATTATCATAAATACCTTGATAAAAAGGCACAACTGTATTGTTCAAAATTGCATAATTTATTAAATGAAATACTTCCATATTGCGTTGCAATTCATTACGCATGGTTTCTCTTTCATTGGTAGCAACAAAGAAGTTTATCTGCATATCTCTATTAACATAGTGCGCACTTGTTGCCCTATCAAGCATGTCCTCTTTTCCAAAAACAAGCACAAAGCGAGACACTGCTGACAAATTATTATTTGAAGCAGTAGAAAGCTCATATTCATCATAAAAAGCTTGCATGATTTTAGTAAAGTCTTCGTTTGAAATGCCATCGTTTGCGGCAACAATAAAATTCTTATAATTATAGACGTAAACAAAAATACAATGGTCTAAATTATAGAGTTTGAGATTGTGTGTAATACGTTCAAGAACTTCTTTACAACCTCTTCTGTATTCACCTTCACCAACCATAGCAATACTCAAATCTGCATTTACTACTTCGGTCATGCAAAGCTTATTAAGCCCTTTAGTTTCTAAATCATTAAAATATGAAAGAAGACTTGGCGTATTAAATCTATAATCTATACGATTATCTTGTAAGTTATTGATGTCTTCAAACATAAAAAATCCTTAATCTATACAGCGTATTATAAAGCTACATTCATTTATTTCGGCTACCTTACTATAAATCTATTTTAATTGCAAATCAATAGTATAAAAAAGCAAAATAATTTTATATAAAAATTATTCTAAAATTATTTCTAAATAAGAATAAAAAAAATTATACAAAGCAAAAAAGTTATAAAAAGACAGAATAAAACTTTGTAGAAGATATAAAACAAATAAACTTAGTATGTTACAAGATAGAGGCTTTATCATAAAGCAAAAAAAAGTTTTGTAACAAAATATTTTTTTTGTAACAAAACATTGATTAGTATTGCAAATGTATAAAAATTAGTACATAAGAAAAGGGCGATGTTTGAAAATTTTTACAAACGACTTGTCAATTTATAGTGTTATACATGGGGTGTAACATTAATAAGATAAGAAAGCAAGTAATTTTGCTTCTGTCATGATAAGTTAGCAAATTTATTTTAGAGGATATTATTATGAAACGTATCGTTACTCTTGCATTAGCAGCTGGCCTCTTTATGGGTGCTACAGCTCAAACAGCAGAAGCAGTAGAAGTTTCTGTTGACGGTAAAATGGTTTTCGGTTTTTATGGCTATAATGGTCTTAACCTTAAAGAAAACAATGGCTCACAAAACAACACAGGTTTTGACGTTTGGCAAAGATTCCAATTAGGTATCAACTTTGTTGCTTCTGAAACTCTTTCAGGTCGCTTCATGTTCCGTGCTCCTAACGAAACAGTTTGGGGCGTAAATGACTTTGATGTGAGCGGTTACACACCTTCAAACGGTTCTAACTTCTCAATTAAAGAAGCTTATGTTGACTGGATTATCCCAACAACTGACATCTCAGTTCGTATGGGTATGCAATACTTCAACACTCCTTATATGTTAAAACGTGGTGGCGCTCCAATTATGGATGACTGGGCACCAGGTGTAACAGTTGACGTTCCTGTAAACGAATGGTTCGACTTCAATGTTGCTTGGGCTCGTGTAGACTCAGCTAACATTGCTGGTGGTAACGATATGTTATTATCAACAGATGATGGCTATGCTGACTACTTCCAAGCAGTTGCTAACTTCAACTTTGATGGTATGAGCTTCATCCCTTACTTCGCATTCGCAACAGTTGGCGCAGAAGCATCATTAGGTAGCCTTTACCAACCAACAGTACCTGCAGGTAAGAATTACTCACTTACATCTGACTACGATGCATACTATGCTGGCTTAAACATGATGTTCACAGTATTTGATCCATTAACAATTGCTGCTGACTTCTTATATGCATGGGCTGATGGTCATAATGGCAACGAAATGCAAGCTAACGCTTGGATGGCTGACTTAGCTCTTTCTTACAACACAGGTAACGGCGCAGTTACATTATTCGGTTGGTATGCAACTGGTGATGACGCTGAAGACGTAGCTGATGGCGAATACGGCCGCATCCTTTCTCTTTCAGAAGGTTGGGGTACAGCTAAATCTGCATTCTTCAACCAAGAAGCATATGGTATTGGACCTAACTCAAACGTAGGTTCACCTACAGGTACATGGGCTGTTGGTTTAGAATATGACGGTTACCGTCCAATCGAAGATCTCCGTTTAGGCGGTCACGTATTATGGATCAACGGTACTAACGATGCTGACTTGTTCAACAACCCAGCTGGTGCTGGCAATGCAGCTCAATCAATCAATCCTAAATACATGTCAACAGAAGACAGCGTAATCGACATCACTGCTTGGGCTGTTTATGACATCTACAAAGAATTCCAAGTTTGCTTTGACGTATCTTACCTCATCGCTAACTTCGAAGAAGATAACTACGATGACGAAGAAGAAAACGGCTTCCGTGCTGGTTTAAGCTTCCAATACACATTCTAATTTTTAGAATAGTTTAGTTATAATAAAGCCACTCGAAAGAGTGGCTTTTTTTATGTTAAATATAATAAAGAAAAGATTTTTATAATAGTTGCCTTGCTTTTTTAATTGTATGTTTAAAACTATTACAAACATATATTAAAGTTTTATCTTGAAGAGGTTTATTATGAAAAAGTTCTTTATATTCATTTTCTGCATATTAAGTGTTTTACTTTCAAAGCAAAATGTAAAAGCAGTTGAAGTAAAGGTCGATGGATTATTCATCATTTCAGCTTTTAGCTATAATGGGCTGAATTTCAATAAAGACAGTGCAAACACTGCAAACTCTACTAAAAATTCAGGTTTTGATGTGTGGCAACGCTTTCAAATGGGAATTGATTTCACAGCCTCTGAAAACCTTTCAGGGCGTTTTATGTTTCGTGCGCCAAATGTAGCACTATGGGGTCAAGATGACTTCACTCTTGGAACTAGAAGTGCAAATAAGTTACAGAGCTTTCAAATCAACGAAGCTTATGTCGATTGGATTATTCCTACTACAGATATTTCTGTAACAATAGGCATGCAAGGCTTTGGTATAAACTATCTTTTTAATTCAGGTTCTCCTATTATGGACGATTTCGCTCCTGGAATTGTAATAAATGTTCCTCTAAGCAATGAAATAGAGTTAAATCTTTCTTGGTTGCGCTTAGACACAGCAAATGAAAATACAAATTATTTATCAAACAATGACAACTATGCCGATTTCTTCATGCTCTCAATGCCATACGTTTTTGATGACATGAATATTACACCCCATTTTGCCTTTGCAAGTGTCGGGAATGATGCAGAGCTCAGTGGCTACGGTGGCTCTTTAAATCCATTTGAGGACAATGTAGATATCTACTACGCAGGAATAAACACAGAACTTACTTTCAATAAAGGTCTTAGTATGGCAGCTGATTTTCTCTATTCATGGGCAGATGGCAACAATAATAATAAAGCAAAAGCACAGGCATGGCTTGCAGATATGGCACTTGCTTATAATACAGGTAATGGCACATTGAAACTTTTTGGCTGGTATGCAAGCGGTGATGAAGCAAGTGATGTAAAAGACGACAAATACGGAAGAATTATCGCGATTTCAGGCGGCTGGGGAACTGTCAGGTCAGCTTTTTTCGACCTAGCCTCACTTGGTCTCGGTGTGACTTCAGGTGTTGTCTCTCCAACTGGCACATGGGCTGCAGCTTTAGAATACGATGGCTACAATATAACTAAAAATATTGAACTTGGTGGTCATTTGATGTGGATAAATGGCACTAATGACAGCAGTATTTCTTATTTTGACGGAACAAACGAAAGAAATCCTTCTTATATGTCTAGCAATGACAGTGTCGTTGATGTATCCGCTTGGGCAGAATATAAAATGTATAAAGAATTACAAGTAAACTTTAACATCTCGTATTTAATCGCGCAATTTGAAGAAAGTGACTATAGTGGCGAAGAAGAAGACGGTTTTAGGACTGGATTGACCTTTATTTATACATTTTAATTTGAGAAAATAGTTTTTCATACACTCTAAAATGCGAGCATGGCTCGCATTTTAACTTTAAAAATACAAGCGCATTATCTTGCTCCTTGTAAAAAAATTTGAAAAAAATAAAAAAATTTCCCTTAAAAGACTAGACGATGTCAAAATTGATATTAACATATGTTTTGAAAACAAAATTATTTTTTTATATAGGAGTATACTTTTTAATACTATCACTTTTGTAAAAAGTAGGTATTAAAAGTATGCTCATAGTCGGAGAATAGAATATGGGAAAAATTATCGGTATTGACTTAGGTACAACAAACTCTTGCGTGTACGTTATGGAAGGCAAAGAGCCAAAATGTATCACAAACCCTAATGGTGGTCGTACAACACCTTCTGTTGTCGCTTTCACAGATAAAGAACGTCTTGTAGGCGAAACAGCAAAACGTCAAGCAGTAACAAATCCTGAGCGTACTATTTTTGCTGTAAAACGCCTTATGGGAAGACGCGCTGATGCAGAAGAAGTAACACGTTGGAAAGAGCATTCACCTTATGCCATCGTTGCAGGCGCAAACGGCGATGCAGCTGTTCAAGTAGACGGCAGAGACTATAGCCCACCTGAAGTTTCAGCAATTATCTTAGGCCAGCTCAAAGCTGATGCTGAAGCCTACCTCGGCGAAAAAGTTACAGAAGCTGTTATCACAGTTCCTGCTTACTTCAACGATGCACAACGTCAAGCAACTAAAGACGCAGGACGTATTGCAGGCTTAGATGTAAAACGTATTATCAACGAACCAACTGCCGCTTCACTTGCTTACGGTTTTGACAAAAAAGCAAATGAAAAAATTGCTGTATTTGACCTTGGCGGCGGTACATTCGATATTTCAATACTTGAAGTAGGCGACAATGTTGTAGAAGTTCGCGCAACTAACGGCGACACCTTCCTTGGTGGTGAAGACTTTGACCAAGCCATCATCAACCACCTAGTTGAAGAATTTAAAAAATCCAACGGTATAGACCTTTCACAAGACAGAATGGCTTTACAGCGTTTGAAAGAATCCGCAGAAGCAGCGAAAAAAGAACTTTCTACAAGCATGGAAAGCGAAATCAACCTTCCGTTTATCACAGCTGATGCATCTGGCCCTAAACACTTGATGCTCAAATTAAGCCGTGCAAAATTAGAACAATTAGTAGAACCTTTAGTTACAAGAACTATTGAACCATGCAAAAAAGCTCTAGCTGATGCTGGTCTTTCTGCAAATGAAATTGACGAAATCGTGCTTGTTGGCGGTATGACCCGTATGCCATTAGTACAAAAGAAAGTAGGCGATTTCTTCGGTAAAGAACCAAACA
>CAYJHE010000036.1:0-15556 GCA_964369675.1 uncultured Desulfovibrionaceae bacterium
AATAAAATGCTTTGGCCATACATTTTCGCTTAACCGCGCATGTTCGGGTTTCCAAAGGGGGCATGCCCCTTTGGTCGCCGAAGGCAAAAAAACAGCATCCTAGAAAATAAACCCCTTTGGTCGCCGAAGGCAAAAAAAATCCTATTCCCTCAACTTCCCTTAACTTGACTTTAACAGTGATTTGAACAATAATACACCTTATTTAAATTTTGAAGGCGGCACAATATGGCTGATTATAAAAACACCTTGAATCTCCCTAAAACCTCATTCCCGATGAAAGCAAATCTTAATCAAAAAGAACCTGAAACACTAAAGTATTGGGACAGTGTAAACGCCTATAATGAAATGATTAATGCTTCTGGTGACAAGGGAGAATTTGTACTCCATGATGGGCCTCCTTATGCTAATGGCAATATACACCTTGGCACTGCCCTCAACAAGATTTTGAAAGATATTATCATTAAATCAAAAAATATGCAGGGTTATAAATCACAATATGTGCCTGGCTGGGATTGCCATGGTCTTCCTATTGAACATAAAATTGAATTGCAATTAGGCGAGAAGAAGAAAACTGTGCCTGCGCATGTTGTGCGTAAACTTTGCCGTGAATACGCTCAGAAATATTTGAATATACAAAGAAAAGAATTTATCCGCCTTGGTGTTCTTGGCACATGGGAACAGCCTTATATGAGCATGGACCCTCTTTATGAAGCGGCTACATCAAAAGAATTGGCAAACTTTGTTGAAAGTGGTTCTTTAGTAAGAAGCAAGAAGCCGATTTACTGGTGTGCTTCTTGTAGAACTGCTTTAGCGGAAGCTGAAGTGGAATACGCTGACCACACTTCTTCTTCTGTCTATGTTTCATTTCCTTTTAATGACAGCAAATTGAAGAATATTTTTGACAAGGCAGACCCTGACAATGCCTTTATTGTGATTTGGACAACCACTCCTTGGACATTGCCAAACAATATGGCGGTTGCCTTGCACCCTGAATTTGAATACGCACTTGTTGGCTATAATGGCAAACAATATGTGTTAGCATTTGAATTAGTTGAACAATCTGCAAAAGTCTTTGGCTGGGAAGGGTATGAAATACTTGGCACAGCAAAGGGAAGCGCGCTTGAAAATTTAGAAGCAAGACATCCATTTTATGACAGAAAATCTCCTATTGTTCTTGGCGAACACGTCACCTTAGAAGCAGGCGTTGGCTGTGTGCACACAGCTCCTGGGCATGGTAGAGAAGACTATGAAGTAGGTTTAAAGTACGACTTAGAGGTCTATTCTCCTCTCAATGACGAAGCAAGATATTATGAAACTGTGGAATTTTTCAAAGGCATGTCTGTTTTTGAAGCAAATCCAAAAGTTATTGAAAAACTTGAAGAAGTAGGCAATTTACTCTATAAAAGCAAGATAACACACTCCTATCCGCATTGCTGGCGTTGCCATGAACCTGTGATTTTCCGTGCGACTACACAATGGTTTATCAGTATGGAGAAAAACGATTTACGCAAAAAAGCGATGAATGCTATACGCAATGAAGTTAAGTGGATTCCTTCTTGGGGTGAAGACAGAATATTTAATATGATAGAAAGCCGCCCTGATTGGTGTATTTCAAGGCAAAGACTTTGGGGTGTGCCTATTCTAGCTCTTCTTTGTGAAGATTGCGGTGAAGCATGGAACGACCCTAAGTGGATGCGAGACATTTCTGAGAGATTTGCCAAACACGCAACAGGCTGTGACTATTGGTATGAAACAGAATTAGAAGAAATAGTGCCTGACTATGCTGTGTGCACATGCGGCGCAAAGAAGTGGAAAAAGGAAACAGACATTCTTGACGTTTGGTTTGATTCAGGCACTTCCTTTGCCGCAGTTGTTGAACAAAGAAAAGAACTTAGCTTCCCTGCTGACCTTTATTTAGAAGGTTCAGATCAACATCGTGGCTGGTTTCACTCCTCCTTGCTTGCATCAATAGGCACAAGAGACACTGCACCGTATAAGCAAGTGTTAACACATGGTTATGTTGTTGATAAGGACAGCAGAAAGATGTCAAAATCTGTCGGCAATGTCATAGCTCCTCAAGATATTATGGATAAATTCGGCGCGGACATTCTTCGCCTTTGGGTTTCTTCATCTGACTATACAGAAGACATCAGAATCTCTGACGAAATCTTGGCAAGGCTTGTTGAAGCCTACAGACGCATACGCAACACTTGTCGCTATCTACTTGGAAGTATTGAAGATTTAACCTTAGAAAGTCTTGTTTCTGTAGACAATCTTCTTCCTGTTGACAGATACATGCTTGATGTGTGCTTGCGTACCCACAAAAGCATTCAAGATGCCTACCAAAGTTTTGAATTTCATAAGGTATACCACATACTACACGGCTTATGCGTGACAGAACTTTCCTCCTTCTATTTAGACGGCTTGAAAGACAGATTATACGCGTCTTTGCCAGATTCACTTGAACGCCGTTCAGCACAAACAGTGCTTTTTGAAATTTTGATGCTCATGCTCAGAGACATGGCTCCTGTGCTTTCCTTCACAGCAGAAGAAGTGCTTAAGTACATTCCTGAAGCATTGAAACCGCAAGTAAAAACTATTTTTGCTATAGAAAAATGCAAGGATATAGACTTACTTGACGAAAGCCAAATAAGTGAATGGAATAGCATATTAGAACTTCGCTCTGAAATAACCAAGGCAATTGAACCACTAAGAAAAGAAGGTGTTATCGGGCACTCGCTAGACACCTCTATCACGCTCTACGCGCCAAAAGCTCTTATAGACACTATCAAGTCAAAGCATATAGACATGCGCGAAATTTGCATAGTCTCACAACTTGAACTTTGTGATATTGCGCAAAAACCACAAGAGCTTGAATGCAGTGCAGAAAATATTGCTGTCTTGGTAGAAAAAGCCAAGGGTGAGAAGTGCGAACGCTGCTGGATTTATACTGAAGAGTACGGCAAAAACCCACAATTCCCAACTCTTTGCCCAAGATGTAGTGCAGTAATGCAGGAACTTTCTCACAATGGAGAATAAAATCATTCAAAAGGACAATAGATTTAAAATAATCTCAATAATTGCAACTGTTTGTATTTTTCTTGACCAGTTGACAAAAGCAGTGATTGTGCATAGTCTTGAGATATACGACAAAATCTCTGTTGTACCTGGTTTTTTTGACTTAGTGCATATACAAAACCGCGGTGCTGCTTTTGGCTTTTTGAACAGGTCTGATATAAATTGGCAATTTTGGCTCTTTGCTTTTGCTACTCTAGTTGCCCTCTTTTTGATATATTCTATATCAAAATCAAGCTCTTACAATAAAAAACTCTTTATATGTTTTGGACTTATTGTAGGCGGAGCGATAGGCAATTTTATAGATAGAGTTCGCTACAAAGCAGTGACAGATTTTTTAGACTTTTATATAGGCTCTTGGCACTGGCCTGCCTTTAATGTGGCAGACATAACCATTAGTATTGGTGCTTTAGGCGCTGCTGTGCTTTTATACACCATGCCTGAAAACTCTAATAAATAAAGGGGGATAGTATGAGACTTTTAGAACTTGAACTTTGGCAACTTGGCGTGCTCTTTATTCCTGTACTCTTCATTTTTTGGGCTCTTTTCGACCTCAATAAAAGAGAATTTGAAAACAAAATCGAAAGATTTTACTGGATGCTCTTAATCACCTTCTTTCCTATTGTCGGCGCCCTTATCTACTTCATCTTTGGAAGGAAACGCTCAACAAAAAACTAAAAACTCTCATATAGTTAGAGGTTATACATGAATACATTCATAAAGTTAGGCTCTTGCCTTCTTTCTTTATCTTTTTTGACTGCTTGTGTGCCAAGTCAAAATGTGAAATCGCTTGAAAGTCAGGTTTATTCACAGCAACAAACTATACAATCACTCAATCAACAAATTTCAAACGTGCAACCAGCGCAAGCAGATGCATGGCTACAATTACAATCTTTAAGGCAAGAAATTGCTTCATTACGCGGAATCATTGATAATTTAGAGCTTGCCTTGCGCCCAATTGGCGGCACTCAGGTTCTAGGGCAAAAAATAGTGCAGCATGAAAACGCGCTAAAAACATTAGAATCTCAATTTGGTTTAGACTTCAAGTTAGATCAAATAGTCCCTACTAATCCTATGAATCCAGCTTTAAGCTCTGATATAAATATAAATTCAGGCATGCCCTCGCTCACACAAAATCAAGTGCAAGCACCAAGTTATGTAAACCCTGCTTCAGCATCAAAACCACAGGCAGAACTTGAGCAAAAAGACACAGCTCAAGCCTTGTATGATGCCGGAATAACTGCTTATAATGAAAGAAGATATCAGCAATCAGCCAATGCTTTTTCTGACTTTATTTCTACCTACTCTAAGCATTCACTTACTTCAAATGCCTATTATTGGCAGGGTGAAGCATATTTTCAGCTAAAAAATTACGCACAAGCCGCTCTTGCCTACGAAGAAATTATTTCAGGTTTTCCAAACAGCACGCGCGCGCCCTCAGCCTATCTCAAGCAAGCAATGTCTTTTGCTGCTTTAGACAAACCAGATGCAGCCAAAGAGCGTTATAATCAGCTTATTGCAGCCTATCCAAAAGCTCCAGAAACTGTGAGAGCTAAACAATTAATTAAAGAACTTTAGGAGCTTATATGTCTATTCCTTATTCTATCAATATACACCTTGCCTTTGACCACACTCTCGCACAAGAACCGTGGGTTTGTAGGCTATCACGACTTTTTAATATAGAATTTAGCATAACAAAAGCAAATGTCTCCACAAAAAAAGACGGCTATCTCATCCTTGAACTCCGAGGTGATGAAGATGAATGCAACAAGGCTATCAAGTATTTAAGCGATAATAATATTGTGGTAACAACAGTTGCACAAAGAATTTGGCACAATGAAGAAGAATGCATGGACTGCGGCCTTTGCACCGCTCTTTGCCCAACCTCTGCACTTTATATGAATACAGTAAATAATCTTGTATTTGATAAGTCAAAATGCGTTGTCTGCCTTAATTGTACATCAATTTGCCCTGTGCATGCACTCACAAGCGACATTCCAGACCACGCGCAAAAGCATTAAGGTTTAATTTTGCCTTCGGCGACCAAAAAAACCGAACATGCGCGGCTAAGTTGCAATGAGCGGCTAAAGCATTTTACTTTTTTTAATTTGCGAAACAGTATTTAAGCTTCGCTTAAATACTGTTTCGCTTTAAAAATGGTGATTTTTCCTTTGAGCTAATCTTGTCTGCAAAGAAAATGCAAGAAACCTCTTCACTTCGTTCAGATGATGTTTTTTATATATTAAAATTGAATAAATACTCAATATCCATAATTCCAAATTCTAGTCCAAGCGCCATTATGCTCTATGCCCTGCACTTGCTTGCAAGCCCTAGTGTCGTTTAATTTTTCACAATACTTTTGCTGCATAAAGGGCTTTATTATATCATCACTTGTACTTGTCATATGCACTTGGTTTATATCCTTGACCTTATTTGCAAAATCAAGAGGATTTAATGAGCCTTTAAGCGGGCTTACTTTATGATGATTTGTCCATGCCTTATGGTCAAGTAGACCTGCAACAGAGCCTAGAAAATACACATCGTCTCTTTTTGAAGCAGTTAAAACAGCAGCACCTCCACCGCCAGAATAACCAATAATTGCAACATTTTGTGCATTCACACTTTCTTTAGCCTCTGTGATAGCCTCATTTAACGCTGAAATAACTTCATCTGCTAAGCGATGGCTTGTCCAGTATTTTTGCTCGCACATTTTTCTTTCATTCATTTCAACATATTGGCAAGGTCTTGCTAAATAAAGAATATGCGCATTATTCTTGTCGTTTCGTGCAAGTTGTGGTGTGACATTGTCAGTTGGAGTAGGATTATTTGAAGGCTGTGTTCGCGTCACCCAAGCAAGTCCGTCACCTTCAATATAGACGTGTAATACTTTACTTTCTTCTTTTGCAGGGCGCAGTAATCCATAGAGGGTAAAAGTATTTGTTTGAAATTTTTGCACAAGAAAATCTTTAGGCAAGATACTTTCTATCTTATTTTGCTTTTTGTATAGTTCGCTCACAGAATGGCTTGAACACGCAGACAATAAAATCAAGCAAACATATAAAATATAACGCATTTTCACCTCGTCTTTTTATAGATGATATACAAAGTAGAGTTAAAATGCAAGTTATGTTCATCTTTTTTGCCTTCGGCGACCAAAAAAACCCGAACATGCGCGCTTAGCATGAAGTACTCGGGCTAAAGCAGAAAGTTTATTTTTTTGTTTGCGGAAAAGTTATATGAGCTACGCTCATAAATACTTTTCCGCTTTAAAAATTTAATAGACCTTAACATTCAAAACACATCTCCGAGCAAAGAGCAAGAGCCATGTTCACTACGTTCACATGTGTATTTTAAAGAATATACATTTCTATGCTATAAAGCACTCTACAAATCATTATCTAAAAAGACTATACATTTATAAAATAAGACTTATATAAACACATGTGAACGCAGTGAACATGCCTCATAAGCTTTGTACATAACTAGTATTTATTTAAGCCAATATTCACATTTTAAAGCGGAACAGTATTTAAGCGAAGCTTAAAACTTTTCCGCAAATAAAAAAATAAAAAAAAGGCTTTAGCAAGAACCTTCTATTTTAACCGTGCATACTAAGGTTTCCAAAGGAAATTATTTCCTTTGGTCGCCGAAGGCAAAAAAATAAACACCATAAATTAGAATGAGGTGCTACACCTGATTTTTACACAAAGAAAAAACTTGATTTTTCCCTAAAATAAACATAAATTTATTCTTTAGTTGGGGTGTTTTTACAGGAGATAATAATGACCAAAGGTCCACATATATCAATACCAGACAACTTAGTTGTCGATAGAATTTTACGCATACACACTGACGAATACAGCCAGTGGCCAAGTGCTGTATCAGAGCTAGCAGCAAAGATTGCGCTCGAACTTTTTTTAGTAATTTACAATCCATTTATAGATGTCAATAGCGTGAAAAAAAGCGTTGATGCACGCTGGAAAGACGCTATGCCTTCGCTTGCGCATCACTACGCAACGGCTATAGGCGAAGGAATCACTCTTTTCTGGTCAACCTTTGAAGCAGAAAAAACATTTCGTGAAGAACTTATTGAAAAAGTTAAGAAAATCTTACCAAATGAATGTATTCTCACAAGAAAATCTGCTCTTATAGAAGCGAGCACTGATGCAACTGACCTTCGTATGGAACTACCTTTACTTGTGGTAGAACCTGCAAGCGCAGAACATGTAAGTGAACTTGTCAAGTTAGCCAATGAAATGAAGTTTGCGCTCATTCCTCGTGGCGGCGGCTCAGGCATGACAGGTGGCGCAGTTCCTGCAAGAAAGCGCACAGTTATTGTCAATCTCACGCGTTTGACAAAGATGGAAATTGACAAAGATAACAAAGTGTTAAACTGTGAAGCTGGTGTTATTACTCAGCATGCTATTGATTTTTGTACAAAGGCTGACCTACTTTTCACTGTTGACCCTGCCTCAAAAACGGCTTCTACCATTGGCGGAAACGTGGCAGAAAATTCAGGCGGTCCTTTTGCTTTTGAATACGGAACAACGCTTGACAACTTGCTTTCTTGGACAATGGTCACACCAACTGGTGAAATCATTACTATCACAAGAATAGATCACCCAAGGCATAAAATTTTATCAGACGAAGTGGCGCGATTTGAAATTCGTGACAAGGCTACAGGCGGATTACGTTCTGTTATCGAATTAAACGGCAATGAAATACGCTTACCTGGACTTGGCAAAGACGTCACAAACAAGGCTCTTGGCGGTTTACCCGGCATGCAAAAAGAAGGCGTTGACGGCATTATCACAAGCGCATCTTTCTTTGTGTACGACATGCCAAAATTCTCACGCGTACTTTGTATTGAATTTTTCGGTCGTTCAATGAAGCCAGCTTCTGTTTTGATTGGAAAATTAGTTGAACTTCGTAATAAGATTCGCGATAATGGCGATTACGCACACTTATCAGCTTTAGAAGAATTTAACATCAAGTATGTGCAGGCGATAAATTATCAAAAAAAATCTCTTGCCCACGAAGGCACACCTTCTTCTGTTGTTATAGTGCAGGTAGACGGTGATGATGAAAAGCTTCTTGAAAGTGCTGTTGACGACATTCTAGCGCTTGCCAAAAACGACCCAAATATTGCTATTATAGCAGCAAAAGACAAGAAAGAAGGCGAAGTTTTCTGGGAAGACAGACACAAGCTTTCTGCTATTTCAAAAAGAACCTCTGGCTTTAAAATCAACGAAGATATTGTTATTCCTCTTGATAAAATGCCTGATTTTGCACGCTTTTTAGAAGTATTAAATATTGAACTTGTTGCTTCCTCTTACAGATTTGCGCTCCAGCAAATCGGCAGATTACAAGGCTTTCCTTTTGAAGATAAGGAATTTAACAAAGAATTTTCTTATTGCTCAAAGCTCATTGCAGGCGAAGGGCAAATTGAAATCCCCGAAGACTTGACTGACGAAGACTTTGCTGACAGAGCAAAGAATTTCTTGCAAGAACTTATGGAAAAATATCCTAACTTGAAAAAAGGCATAGAAGAAATTTATGAATATATGCTTGCTTCAAGGGTTGTGGTTGCTTCGCACATGCACGCTGGTGATGGCAATTGCCATGTGAACATTCCAGTTAATTCTAATGACCCACACATGATGCACGAAGCCGAAGAAGTGGCTACGCGTGTTATGGAAATGGCGCAAGAAATGGGCGGAGCTGTTTCTGGCGAGCATGGTATTGGTATCACAAAGATTAAATTCTTTGGGCAAGACAAGATGGACGCACTCAAAGCCTTCAAAGCCTTGGTTGACCCACGCGAAATTATGAATCCAGGTAAACTGGTACAAAGAGATTTGCCAGTAAAGCCATTTACCTTTTCCTTCAATAGACTTATAGCGGACATTCGCCAAAGCGGACTTGCTGATAAGGAAAGGCTTATTCACCTTCTTGAAACAGTGCAAATATGCACACGTTGCGGAAAGTGTAAGCATGTTTGCCCAATGGTATATCCTGAAAAATCATACCATTACCACCCAAGAAATAAAAATATCGTCTTAGGTGCTATTGTTGAAGCTATCTACTATTCACAGATAACTCAAGGCTCACCTTCAAAAGCACTTCTTAAAGAATTACGAAACCTTATAGAGCATTGTACTGGCTGTGGACGTTGTACTTCAGTGTGTCCTGTAAAAATCCATTCAGCAGAAGTTGCCCTTGCACTTCGAGCTTTCTTAGAAGAGGAGCATGCAGGCGGTCACCCAATCAAAAGTAAGGTCTTAGGCGTTTTGTCAAAAAATCCTGAAAAGCTTGTTCCTGCTGCTGCAAAAGTAGCTGCTGTTGGACAAAAAATGCAAAATTCTTTTGTTGGGCTTATTCCAAAAGTTTGGAGAGAGCGTATTGAAAGTCCTCTTTTCTCAGACAAAGGGCCAGCAACTGGAATTGCAAACATTTACGAAGGCTTAAAGCTAGAAAAAGGCGGAATCTTTCTTCCTGCTGACCCTATTTTAGACGAACAAGGCAAACCCAAGGCTATTTTCTACTTCCCTGGTTGTGGCGGCGCGCTTTTCTCAAGAAAGATAGCCTTTGCTACACTTGCTCTTTTACTCAAAGCTCGTTATGCTGTTGTTGTTCCACATAGACATCTGTGCTGCGGCTATCCTTTGATTTCTTCAGGCGCAGATGGCAATTATAAAGACAACTTACTCAGAAATAAGGAAGCAATAGATAGCTATCTTAAGCAAGCTGAAGAAGCAAATCTTTCTGTCTCCCATGTCATCACTGCTTGCGGCTCTTGCCGTGACAGTATCGAAAGGCATGAACTTGTGTATAAAGATGCAGACCTTCCTCACGAAGATGCTGTTCAATTTCTTGTAGATAAATTAGAACTTGAAGGCTCTTTAGAAGGGCAAAGCTATCTTTACCACACTTCTTGCCACCCTGAATGGTCAAATGTAAAGGCAGTGAAAGGCGGCGGTAAGGCAGCTAAAGCATTAGAAAAACTCTCAGGAGCAACTATCACTATCAATACTGGTTGTTGCGGTGAATCTGGCATGGGTGCGCTTTCATCACCAAAAATCTACAATGCTATACGCAATAGAAAGATGCAAAGCCTAAAGCCTTTATTGCCAAAATACGACAATAGTCTTCCAATTATTGTTGGCTGTCCTTCTTGTAAGATAGGTATAGCAAGAACCTTGATAAATCTAAAGGATAAAAGAGATGTAGTGCATTCAGCTGAATGGCTTGCAGATTCTCTTCTTCCAAAGAATTGGCAACAAGATTTCAAAGCGCAAGCGCAAAAAATCAATGCAGATGGCCTTCGTGTCATTGATATGAATAAAAACAAATAAAAAGGATAGAATCATGAATAAAATTGAAGGAAAACTCCAAGCACAAGGATTAAAATTTGCTATTATTGCTACACGCTTTAATGACTTTGTTGTTGACAGATTAGTTGGCGGCGCAGAAGACTATTTACTTCGTCATGGAGCTGATACCAATAGCATAGACCTTATTCGCATTCCTGGTGCTTTTGAAATGCCTATTATATGCAAAAAGCTTGCAAAATCAAAGAAATATGATGGAATTATCGCACTTGGTGCTGTTATTCGTGGCTCTACTCCGCACTTTGACTTTGTTGCAAATGAAGCAACAAAGGGACTTGCACAAGTATCTTTAGAATTTGATACCCCTGTCGGTTTTGGACTTCTCACCACTGATAATGTTGAACAAGCTATCGACAGAGCAGGATTAAAAGCTGGCAACAAGGGTGTTGAAGCGGCTTCTGCACTTTTAGAAACAATACGCGTGCTCGAACAAATCTAAAGAAAATAGGAACACATTTTGTCAAAAAATCAAAAGCAAAAAAATCAAAATTCTTCAAAAGCTTCCTCAAGGTCAGAAGCGCGTGCTTTAGCTTTCCAAGTGCTCTACAGCTTGGAATTTAGCAATATACATTCTGAAGTACACTTACAAGAAGCCTTTAGCTCTGCGCCAAGGGTGAAGATTGTGTATGAAGAAAAAGAGCTAGACTACCATATTGACCAGACAGAAAATGAAGAAGCAAGCAAGCACTATTCACCTACTATAGATTCGCTTCCGCATAAAGAACATGATACAGTTGAAGACCTAAATACAAGCATTATTCCGCAAGGATTCGCCTATGAATTAGTTGAAGGCGTGTGGAAAAATGTTGACAATCTTGACGAAACTATCAAGGAATACACTAAGAATTGGCGTATTGATAGGCTAGGCAGAATTGAACTCACTATTTTAAGAATAGCTCTTTTTGAAATGCTCTATAGAGATGATATTCCTGTAAAAGTTTCCATTGCTGAAGCTTTAGAACTTACAAACCAATTTGCAGAAATAAAAGCAAGAAACTTTGTTAACGGTCTTTTAGACGCTGTTCACAAAACAAAGTTAAAACAATAATTTTATATAGTTAATTATACATTTTGAGGTAAAAATGTCGCTCTCACAAAATTACGACCACACAAGCATTGAAGAAAAATGGCAAGAGCTTTGGAAGAAAGAAAATACCTATAAAGCTGTTGATTTTAGCGATAAGCCAAAATATTATTTATTAGAAATGCTCCCTTACCCATCAGGCAATATACATATGGGGCATGTGCGCAACTATTCTATAGGTGATGTTGTTGCGCGCCACAAGCGCATGCAAGGCTATAATGTTTTGCATCCTATGGGCTGGGATGCCTTTGGATTACCTGCTGAAAATGCCGCAATCAAGAATAAAACTCATCCTGCAAAGTGGACCTATTCAAATATTGATAATATGCGCCACCAGCTCAAAAGATTAGGTTATTCTTACGATTGGGAGCGTGAAATCGCAACTTGCCACCCTGAATACTACAAGTGGGAGCAACTTTTCTTTATACGCTTACTTGAAAAAGGTCTTGCCTACAGAAAAAATGCTGCGCAAAACTGGTGTTCTTCTTGTAATACCGTGCTTGCAAACGAGCAAGTTGAAGACGGGCTTTGTTGGCGTTGCGATACTGTTGTAGAGCAAAAAGAAATGACACAGTGGTTTTTAAGAATCACTGATTATGCTGAAGAATTAATCAAAGATTTAGATATATTAGAAAAAGGCTGGCCTGAACGTGTGCTTTCTATGCAAAGAAATTGGATAGGCAAGAGCATAGGCGCGGAAATAGACTTTATGTTAGAAAACACTGACATAAAGATTCCTGTTTTCAGCACAAGACCAGACACTCTCTTTGGCGCGACCTTTATGACTCTTGCGCCAGAGCATCCATTAGTAGTTCAAATCATTGAAAATGCACCAAATAAAGCAGAAATTGAAGCCTTTATAGATGAAGTGCGCTCAATGGATAAAATTGACAGGCAATCAGACTCTCTTGAAAAAAAGGGAATCTTTACAAATGCCTACGCAATACACCCTCTTACAAACGAAAAAATACAGATATGGCTTGGTAACTTTGTTCTTGCAGAATACGGCACAGGTGCTGTTATGGCTGTGCCTGCGCACGATCAGCGTGACTTTGAATTTGCAAAGAAGTACGGCTTAGAAATAAAAGTAGTCATCAACCCAAAAGACAAAGTCTTAAAAGTTGAAGAACTTGTTGAGGCGATGACAGAGGGCGGAGTGATGACAAATTCCACACTCTACCCGCACTTAGACGGCACAGAAAATGAAGAAGGAAAGACTAAGGTTATCGAAGCTTTAGAAGAAAAAGCCTTAGGTAGAAAAACAATAAACTACCGCTTACGCGATTGGAATATCTCACGCCAGCGTTTTTGGGGCGCGCCTATTCCTATAGTTTATTGCGAACAATGCGGCATTGTGCCTGTTGACCAAAAGGATTTACCTGTACTTCTTCCTATAGATGTGCAAATAGCTGAAGACGGAAAATCTCCTCTTCCAACAACAGATTCTTTCATAAACACCCCTTGTCCAAAGTGCCAAAAGCCTGCAAAGCGCGAAACAGACACCATGGATACCTTCATGGAATCTTCATGGTATTTCTCACGTTATATTGACCCAAGAAATACAAATGAAGCCATTTCAAAAGACTTAGCTTCTTATTGGATGCCTGTTGACCAATACATTGGCGGTGTTGAGCATGCTATCTTACACCTTCTTTATTCACGTTTCTTCACAAAGGTTTTGCGTGATACAGGTTTCTACCCTGCTGACCTTGCCGAGCCATTTACAAAGTTGCTCACACAAGGTATGGTATTAAAAGATGGCTTCAAGATGTCAAAGTCTAAAGGCAATGTTGTAGACCCAACTGAAATGATTGCTTTATACGGTGCTGACACTGTGCGCCTTTTCTGCCTTTTTGCTGCGCCGCCTGAAAGAGATTTTGACTGGAGTGAAGCAGGAATTGAAGGGGCTTTCAGATTTTTAAACCGTGTTTGGCGTTTATGCGCTGAACTTTCCGACCACATTAAAGCTGTAAAACCTGCCTCTTTTACACAAGCACAAAACAAAACAGCAAAGGAATTGCGTTTCAAAGAGCATGCTACTATCAAGAAAGTGCTTGAAGATATTGATAATAAATTCCAATTTAACACAGCAATTGCTGCTATCATGGAATATGTGAATACAATTTATTCTGTAAAAGAAGAGCTCTTGCAATCTGATGAAGGAAAAGAGGCTCTTTCATCTGCTATTTCAAGCCTCCTCGTATTACTTTCTCCTATTACTCCGCATATTTGTGAAGAAATATGGAAGGAAATTGGAAATTCAGAGCCACTTGTTGACATGCCTTATCCAAGCTTTGACCCAAAAGCTTTGGAAAAAGACAGTATCACACTTGTTGTTCAAATCAATGGCAAATTGCGCGGTAAGCTTGAGCTTCCAGCAAATCTTGATGCAAAAGAAGTTGAAGAACTTGCCTTAGCTGATGTGAATGTAGCAAAGCATCTTGAAGGGCTTAGCATTGTAAAGTTCATTCTTGTTCCGCAAAAACTTATTAATATTGTAGCAAAACCTCAATAATTATGAAAAAAATACTACTCTCTCTTTGTCTTGTATGTGCCCTTTTCACTCTCAATGCCTGCGGTTATAAGGTGCATGGTCTGTCTGACATGCCAACAAATACCGCTATAGGCAACGGGACTGCAACTTTGCGTGTTGATAGTGTAGAGCAATCCACACTCTATCCATGGTTGCCGCACTATGTCACTTCAATTATACGCGATGAAATTGTTTTGCGTAGGCTTGCAAAGTGGTCTAATTCAGCTGATGCCGACTACTACCTCAAAGCAGAGGTGCTTTCTTTTGATGTTTCTGCTTATGATGAAGATTATTTCAAGTCTGCCACACTTTCTTCTGCAACTGTAACTCTTGTCATCAATATCTATGACAGCAATTCACACGAATTAGCATGGACTTCGCATGAAGTTGCCTATTCAGAAACCTATGAAAGCACAAAGGCTGACGATTCCATACGCGAAGTGCTTGAAGAAGCAATTGAATTGGCCTTTGATAATTTACAAAACACTTTCTAAATTCATTCTTTTTCGTTTTTTCTGCTAAAAATTGTTTTTTTACTCCAGTCATGTATGTTTGAATACACTCCATTTCGTAAAAAATCCATTTTTATTGAAAATTTCAAAAAATCTCTGAATTTAGACAGATATTCATTCTAACACTTACTACAAAGGAATAAAAAATGATTGCATACCTACTCTTATCACTTGCTCTTGTTCTTGCCTTCATTGTTATACTTCCTGCAAAAGCGCATGCAGCAAAGTCGCTTATAAAAAACCTTTCACCTGAAGAAGCCTATGAAGAGCTTGTTGCAGGAAATCAGCGCTATATGTCAGGCAATTGTCAGAAATTTGTAGACGATGCCACTTGGAGAAAACATACTGCTATTCACGGGCAACACCCAATTGCAACTGTGCTTGCGTGTTCAGATGCAAGAATGCCTGTTGAAACGCTCTTAGACCAAGGCAGTGGCGATGTCTTTGTTATACGCGTAGCAGGAAATATTGCAGGCGACCAAGTTTTGGGAAGTATCGATTATTCTCTCATACGTTTAGAAATACCGCTTATTCTCGTGCTTGGGCACACGCAGTGCGGAGCTATTTATTCCACTGTTGATAGTGTTTACACAGACAGTATCTTCACAACAAATGAAGAAAAACTCCTCACCCCACTTATGCCACTTGCTATGCGTTCTTGTCTTACTAGACCAAATCCAAGTCCAAAAGAGCTTATCAAATTAAAAGAAGAAATTATTGTAGAAAACGTGTGGAAGGAAATGAGCCAGATCATGCGTCTTAGCAAAACAGCACGGCATAGAATGAGAAATAACCAGCTTAAAATAGTTGGTGCTGTGTATAATATTAAATCAGGTGAAGTGAACTGGCTTGGTGAGCATAAAGACCAAGAGGAGCTTATTCGCGAAGACTACAGTTAGTACGTTTTTTTCGAGAGGGGGAACCGCATTTTTCTAAGAAAAATGAGGTTCCCCCTCTCGAG